>JBDSPO010000101.1:0-6855 GCA_039930265.1 Lysobacter sp.
ATCATCAGCCGGCGTTTCATGCCGCCCGACAGGGTGCGACTGATCATGTGCGCCTTGCCCCACAGGTGTGCGCGCTTGAGTTCGACCTCGGCGCGCTCCTGTGCCTCCTTGCGGGGCACCCCGTAGAAGCCGGCGTAGTTGACCAGGATGTCGAGCGGTTTCTCGAACAGGTTGAAGTTGATTTCCTGCGGGACCAGTCCGATCAGGCGCATGGCCTGGCTGCGTTGGCGGGTCAGGTCGGTGCCGAAGATCTCCACCGAGCCGGCACTGAGGTTCACCAGGGAGGAGACGATGCCGATCAGGGTGCTCTTGCCGGCGCCGTTGGGACCCAGCAGGGCAAAAAAGTCTCCCTCGGCCACATCCAGCGAAACACCTTTGAGCGCTTCCACGCCATTGCCATAGGTCTTGCGCAGTTCGGTGACGCGCAGCGCCGGAACCGGGCGCGGTGACGGTGCGGGCATCGCGGCGGGACGGTCGTGGGGGGCGGTCACCGGGGGTGCGGACATCGGGGTTGGGGCCTTTTGCAGGAGCCAGCGCGCGGGAAGCCGCGTGGCGATGGCGTTAGTATAGGCGGCTTGGTGGCCACGCTCTGGCCACGCTGTGTTCCGCCGGCGCGCCGTGTCAGCGCGCCGTCCTTCGTCCAGAAAGGTCGCATGCCCCGTGGCAGTCCAGCAATTTTCCCTCCAGCTCGTCTCCCGTCGCATGATCGCTCCGGAAGTGGGCCATTACGTGTTTGAACGCGCTGACGCGCTGCCGCTGCCGTTCATCCCCGGCCAGTTCATCCAGGTGCATTTCGAGTACGCGGACGGCACCGCGACCAAGCGCAGCTACTCGTTGGCGACCATTCCCGATCCTGCTGCAGGCACCGACAGGCTGGTCGAGATCGCCGTCAGCTACGTCCCCGGCGGCGCCGCGACGGCACTGTTTGAAAGCCTCGAGATTGGCGATGCAGTCACCGCCACCGGCCCCTTCGGCAGGTTCTGCCTGATGCCCACCGATACCAACCCGCGCTACCTGCTGATCGGTACCGGCACCGGTGTCACGCCGTACCGGGCGATGCTGCCGCAGCTGGAGCGCGCGATCCTTGATCGCGGCATCCAGGTGGTGTTGCTGTTCGGCGCGCGCAACCCCGCCGAGCTGCTGTACGGCGACGAGTTCCGCGCCTTCGCCAACCGTTACCCGGATAATTTCCGCTTCCTGCCGTGTTTCTCGCGCGAGCTGCCGGCCGCGGATTCGCCGCATACCCATGCCGATATCCGCCATGGCTACGTACAGCAGTTCCTGGCGGAATTCGCGCCGGCGGCGGACACCGACATCGCCTACCTCTGCGGCAATCCCAACATGGTCGACACCTGTTTCGAGGCCCTGAAGGACGCCGGGCTCGAAGTGCGCCAGATCCGCCGCGAGAAGTACGTCTCGTCCAAGTAGGCTGCGCGCGCCGTCGCTGCGGCAAATGATCTGTCACGTTTTCCGCCTCGCCCCCGTCTATGATTCTGACCGGGGGCGCACGCAGGGGTGTGCGCAAGTAAACGACACATCGACCGGTACATCGACGCCTCTACCAATGGGCGCCGTGATCACACACTGTTTCCATCACCAGGGAAGACACCATGCGAAACCGCGGGATATTCACCGTCGCGATGGCGGCAGCGGCCTGGCTGGCGGGTTGCCAGCCAGCCGTCGACACCACAGCGTCCGAGACCGGTTCCACGTCGGCTGCGGGCGCCCATCATTTCGGCAGCATCGACTTCGAGCCGTGCTCGCTGACCAGCGTGGGCGGCGGGGAAACCACCGAAGCCAAATGCGCCACCCTGCAGGTCCCCGAGAACGCGGCCGAGCCGGCGGGACGGCAGATTGCCCTCAACATCGCCTGGCTGGCGCCGGCCAGCGGCACCGCCGCGGCAGACCCGGTGTTCTTCCTCGCCGGGGGACCGGGGCAGGCGGCCACCCAGCACGCCGCGTCGGTGCGGCGCATGCTGGGAGAGGTCGGCAAGCAACGCAACATCATCCTGGTGGACCAGCGCGGCACCGGCCAATCCAACCCGCTGGACTGCCGCGCTGCCGACGGATCCCCGTTGCTGCTGGATCCCATGAAGCAGCCCAGCGACGCGGACTCGGTGGCCTACACGCGCCAGTGCATCGCCGGACTGGACGACCGCGCCGACCCGCGCTTCTACGCGACCACTGATGCAGTGCGGGACCTTGACGCGGTGCGCGCGGCACTGGGCGCGGCGACCATCAATCTGGTCGGCGTGTCCTACGGCACCCGCGTCGCCCAGCAGTACGCCAGCACCTATCCCGAGCACACCCGCAGCGTCGTTCTGGACGGCGTGGTCCCCAACGAGCTGGTGGTCGGCGGCGAGTTCGCCAATACGCTGGAGGATGCGCTGGGCCTGCAGTCCGCGCAGTGCCGCGAGAACCCCGCGTGCGCCAAACGCTACCCCACCGACATGCGCGCCCAGCTGCGCACCGTGATGACGACCCTGCGCGACGCTCCGGTCGAGGTCGACTACCGCGATTCGCGCACCAACCTCGCCCGTCGCGACACCATCACCGCTGACGCGGTCGGCAGCCTGGCCTTCATGTTCTCCTATGCGCCGCAGACCGCGTCCCTGCTGCCACTGACCGTCGATGAAGCCGCCCATGGCCGCTACGCACCGTTGATGTCACTGGTGCAGATGAGCGCGGAGCAGATGCAGGGCCAGATGAGTCGTGGCATGCAGTGGTCGGTGGTGTGTACCGAGGATGCCGGTCGTTACACGCCCGATCCGTCGGCCACCGCCACGATCATCGGCAGCGAGCTGTCGGCCGCCTTCTTCGCGCCCTGCGCGCAGTGGCCGCACGTGCCGGCGCCGGCGGAATTCAGCCGACCGTTCGCATCCGATCGTCCGGTACTGCTGCTGTCGGGCGAGCTGGACCCGGTGACGCCGCCGCGCTACGGCGAGCAGGTTGCCGCGCACCTGCCCAATGGTCGCCACCTGGTGCTGAAAGGCCAGGGTCACAACGTGTCCGCGATCGGCTGCCTGCCCAAGCTGCTGGGTCAATTCCTCGAAACCGCCGACGCCAAGGCGCTGGATGCCGCCTGCCTGGACAACCTCAGTTACGTGCCGCCGTTCGTCAATTTCAACGGGTGGTCGCCATGACACCCCGCGTTGCGCCCCTCGCCGCCGGCTTGCCGGTAACGACCTGCCCGAACTGCACGAACGGAGCACGCCATGATCAGCGCTGAAAACCTGCACAAGTCCTTCAAGACCAAGTCCGGCGTGGTCAAAGCCGTGGACGGGGTCGACTTCGAGGCCCGCGATGGCCAGATCACCGGCCTGCTCGGTCCCAACGGCGCGGGCAAGACCACCACCCTGCGCATGCTCTACACCCTGATGCAGCCCGACCAGGGTTCGGTGAGGGTCGATGGCATCGATGCCGCCGCCGATCCCGCCGCCGTGCGGCGGGTACTGGGCGTGCTGCCCGATGCCCGGGGCGTCTACAAACGCCTGACCGCGCGCGAGAACATCGCCTACTTCGGCGAACTGCACGGCCTGCCGAAAGCCACCATCGCCGAGCGCACCCGCGTGCTGTCGGCCGCGCTGGACATGGAGGAAATCCTGGACCGCCAGACCGACGGCTTCAGCCAGGGCCAACGCACCAAGACCGCGATTGCCCGCGCGCTGGTGCACGACCCGCGCAACGTGATCCTGGATGAACCCACCAACGGCCTGGACGTGATGACCACGCGCGCGATGCGCGGCTTCCTCAAGCACCTGCGCGACGAGGGCCGCTGCGTGATCTTCTCCAGCCACATCATGCAGGAGGTGGCGGCGCTGTGTGACCGCATCGTCATCATCGCCCAGGGCCGCGTCGTGGCCGCCGGCAGTGCCGACGAGCTGCGCGAGCAGTTCCATGAGGCCAACCTGGAAGATGCCTTCGTCAAGGCGATCGGCAGCGAGGAGGGCCTGCACGCATGAGCACCCGGATAACCGCCGGACAGCCAAACCCCGGCGCGGGAACCTTCGCCGCGATGTGGACCGTCATGCGCAAGGAACTGCGCGACTTCGCCCGCGACCGCCGCACGCTCGCCCTGACCCTGCTGATGGGTCCGCTGCTGTATCCCGTGCTCATGCTGGGGATGGGGTCGCTGGCCGAGAACCGGGCCAAGACCCAACTGGACAAGCAACTGGAGGTGCCGGTGCAGGGCGCCGAGCGCGCGCCCAACCTGATCGCCTTCCTAGCTACCGTGGGGATCCAGGCCATCGCGCCACCGGCCGATCTGGAGGCCAGCGTGCGCGCGGAGGACGTGGACGTCGCGCTGGTGATCGGCGACGACTTCCAGGCCGACTGGGAGGCCGGCAGGCCGGCCCGGGTCGACGTGGTCATGGACAGCACCCGGCGCAACGCCGACATCCCGGTGCAGCGCCTGCAAAGTGCACTGGCCAACTACGGCAATCAGGTCGGCGCGTTGCGGCTGTATGCACGCGGGATCGATGCCGCGATCATGCGGCCGGTCGCGCTGGGCAGTCGCGACATGGCGACCCCGGAGGCCAAACGCGGCCTGATGATGGCGATGCTGCTGCCCTACCTGCTGATCCTGATGTCGTTCCTCGGGGGCGCGTACCTGATCATGGATGCGACCGCCGGCGAACGTGAGCGCCAATCACTGGAGCCCTTGCTGGCGACCCCGGCGTCGCGCGGTGCGATCGTCAGCGGCAAGATCGCCGCCGCCTGCGCGGTCGGGTTGACCTCGCTGGTGCTGATCCTGCTGGCGTTCAAGTTGAGCGCGCAGTTCGCCGGCAACATGGCCCAGATGCTCGACGTGCGCTTCGCCGCGATGGCCAAGCTGCTGGTGATCCTGCTGCCGATGCTGCTGCTGGGCACGACCCTGCTGACGTACCTGGCGGCCAGCGCCAAGAGCATGAAGGAAGCCCAGAGCCACATGACCTGGCTGATGCTGCTGCCGATGATGCCCATCCTGCTGCTGGCGGTGAATCCGCTGAAGTCGGAACTGTGGCAATTCGCGGTGCCGTTCCTGGCGCAGAACCAGTTGATCCAGAAAGTGATCCGCGCCGAGCCGATCGGTGCCGAGGTCTGGGCGGTGTACCTGGTCGCCGGATTGGGCCTGTCGGCGCTGCTGTGGTTCGCCGCGGTGAACCGTTACCGTCAGGAGCGGCTGGCGATCTCCGGCTGATCCGCACGCCCATTGGCACCGATAACAACAAACAACCCGGCCTGAGCCGGGTTGTTTGTTTGCGGCTTTCCTGCCGCCATCAGGCACGCTACCCGACAACGCCGCTCGCAGAAAGACTCAGTTGCCCGGGTTGAATCCGATGGTCCGCCGGATGGTGACCGGCTCGGAGACGGGCTGGAAGCGCCAACGCTGCACCGCGTCCAGCGCGGCACGGTCGAACACCCGGCGCGGTTCGGCATTGACCACCCGCGCCGCGGTGACCGATCCGTCGGTACCCACTGTGAACTCCACCTGCACTTCACCCGAGGTGCCGGCGCGCAGCGCCTGCGGCGGGAACGCCGGAGCCGGCGTCGACAGCGGGCGGAGGTCGGCTGCGGTCGGCCGGGCCGGACGTGGTGCGGGGGGTGGCGTGACCGGCTTGGCCGCTTCGGCGACGCGGCGCTCGGTCGCGCGTTTCTCCGCGTCGGCTGCCGCCGCGGCCGCAGCCGCCGCGGCGGCCTTGTCGGCCGACTGCTTGTCCTGCAATGTCTTGGCCGCCTGCTCCTGCTGCTGCTTCTGGTCGACCAGACGCTGGCGTTCCACATCGGCCTGACGCACCGCCAGCTGCTCGGCGGTGGCCTCCTGCTGGACCGCGCGCTCGGCGACGGCCTGCTGGCGGGATTCGATGCTGGCTTTCAGCCGGCCCAGCGCCGGATGCTGCGGCTCGGCGCGCTCCAGCAGCGCGGTCAGGCGGGTGGACTCGGCAAAGTCCTCACGGCTGATGCTTTGCTCGGTGGCGATCACCGTCATCGGCAGCAGATCGGTCAGCGCGCTGGAGACACCGGCATCGCCGGAAGTCTTGTCGCGCAGCGCGAGGTAGAACTCCACCGCGTTGTTACCGGCCGGCGCATACAGGCGGTTGTCGCCGTACGCCTTGCGCGCAGCCTCGCGCAGCTCGTCCTGGCTCATCGCCTGGACGGCATCGGCGACCGCGGTTTCCGGCGTGGCCTGTGGGACGGCGGCCGTGGTCGCGGCCGGCGCGGCAGCGTCGGTCGCGGAGTCGTCCTTGCCGCACGCGCCCAGCGCCAGGCCGACGGCCAGCACCAGCGACAGCCGGGAAAGGGTCAACAGCCGGCGCGAGGTCCGGTTGTGAGAAGTTACAACAGTCATTGGCGAAGCTCCCCTGTAGTACGCCCTGATGGTCGCACGCGCACAAGGAAGCGAGACAGGGCGTCTTTTGTCAAGTCCTACCCGCGTGACGCGGCGACGACTCGGGACGGCTGGCTTCGCATTTCGAGCAGTGCGTCACGCTTTATCAAGCCTATTTGCCGATGCAGAAGCTGGAAAAGATATGACCCAACAGATCGTCCGCGCGCACCCGGCCGGTGATCTCGCCCAAGGCGTCATGGCTCCCGCGCAGGGCTTCTGCGGCCAGTTCCAGCGCGCCGTGTGCAAGCTGTCCACGCGCGTCCGCCAGCTCCTCCCCGGCGCGCTGCAATGCCTCGACGTGACGGGCGCGCGCGGTGAATGCACCGTCACCGCCATCCACCGTCCCGTCCAGCGCGATTGCGCGCAGCCGCGCGTGGAAATGATCCAGGCCGGCCCCCGTGCGTACTGACACCAGCAGCGGCACCTCAGCGTCGTCGTCGGCCGGGCGGTCAAGTGCATCCGGCGCGGCCAGCAGGTCGGCCTTGTTG
>JBDSPO010000102.1:0-25377 GCA_039930265.1 Lysobacter sp.
GCGTCCACCACCTCGCGCGCCTGCGGCAACGCCGCCTCCGGCACGCACACCTGGATCAGACCGAACATCGGCAACTCGCCCATGCCACCGAGCAGCGCCTCGCCCCGCACGAATACCGGTATGTCGACCGCCTCCAGCGCGTGGCGTACCAGATGGGCATCAATGATGCCGGCGGCTTCGTAGACAACGCGCATCATGGGCGGACACGGGCGCAGGATTGATCAGGGCTTTGCATGGTCAAACCATACGCCGGCGCGCGTCAGGCGGCAGCCAACGCACCACACCGGCTAGACTGGTCGCTTCCCCCGATGCCGATCCTTGCGCCGCATGTCCGACTCGACCGCCTCCGTTTCCGCCCCCTCCGCCGACGCGCCGTTGAAGCAGGACTTCGTCCGCCAGATCGTCCGCGACGATATCGCCAGCGGCAAACATACCGCGATTAAAACCCGTTTCCCGCCCGAGCCCAACGGCTACCTGCACATCGGCCACGCCAAGGCGATCTGCCTGGACTTCGGCATCGCCAGCGAGTTTGGCGGCCTGTGCAACCTGCGCATGGATGACACCAACCCCTCGCGCGAGGATCTGGAATACGTCACCGCGATCCAGGACGACGTGCGCTGGTTGGGCTTCCAGTGGAACGAGCTGCGCCACGCGTCGGACTACTTCGAGGTGTTCTACCTGGGTGCGGAAAAGCTGATCGAGCAGGGCGATGCGTTCGTCTGCGACCTGACCGCCGAGCAGGTGCGCGAGTACCGCGGCAGCCTGACCGAACCCGGCCGCGAATCGCCCTGGCGCAACCGCAGTGTCGACGAAAACCTCGACCTGTTCCGGCGCATGCGGGCCGGCGAGTTCGCCGAAGGCACCCACACCCTGCGGGCCAAAATCGACATGGCCAGCGGCAACATCAACCTGCGCGATCCGGCGATCTACCGTATCCGCCACCTCGCCCACCAGAACACCGGTGACGCGTGGTGCATCTACCCCATGTACGACTACGCGCATGCGCTGGGCGACGCGGTGGAAGGCATCACCCACTCGCTGTGCACACTGGAGTTCGAGGACCACCGGCCCCTGTACGACTGGTGCGTGGACCGCGTCGACCTGGCCGGCGACCCGGCCCTGCTGCAACCGCTGAGCGACAAGGGCATGCCGCTGCAGGCGGCCAAGCCGCGGCAGATCGAGTTCTCGCGCCTCAACATCAACTACACGGTGATGAGCAAGCGCAAGCTGATGGAACTGGTGCAGTCAGGCCTGGTGGACGGCTGGGACGATCCGCGGATGCCGACCCTGCTCGGCCTGCGCCGCCGCGGCTACACCCCCGCCTCCCTGCGCCTGTTCGTCGACCGCCTGGGCGTGAGCAAAGTGAACTCGGTGATCGACTTCTCGGTGCTGGAAGGCTGCCTGCGCGAGGACCTGGACGCCGCCGCGCCCCGCCGCATGGCGGTGATCGAGCCGCTGCAGCTGGTGATCACCAACCTGGACGATAACCACGCCGACTCGCTGGCGTTCCCCAACCATCCCAAGGACGAGTCCTTCGGTACCCGCCAGGTCCCGTTCTCGAACCGGCTGTGGATCGAGCAGGACGACTTTGCCGAAGTCCCGCCAAAAGGGTTCAAGCGCCTGGTTCCGGGCGGCGAAGTCCGCCTGCGCGGCGCGGGGATCGTGCGCTGCGACGAGGTGATCAAGGATGCCGCCGGCAAGGTGACCCAGTTGCTTTGCACGCTCGATCCCGAGTCGCGCCCGGGCATGGAAGGCGCCAACCGCAAGATCAAGGGCACCATCCACTGGGTCAGCGCCGCCCACGCCGTGGCCGCCGAGATCCGCCTGTATGACCGCCTGTTCTCCGTGGCCGACCCCGACGATGGCAGCGACGGCAAGAGCTATGACGATCACCTCAACCGGGATTCGCGCCGGTCGGTCAGCGGCTACGTGGAACCCGCTGCAGCCGCCGCGGCGCCGGAGCAGCCGTTCCAGTTCGAGCGCCTGGGGTATTTTGTCGCCGACCGCCAGGACCACACCGCCGAGCGTCCGGTATTCAACCGCAGCGTCACCCTGCGCGATATCTGGGCGGCCAGGACATGAGCCCGTCGCCATCATCGCAGGCGACGGCGGGCGCCAAGGAGAACGAGCCGATGTTGTACGCACAGGTCCACCTGACCCTGCCCGCCTGGGTCCATGAGGGCATCGACACCAGCGCGAGCTATCGCGGCGACGAGGCCAAGGTCGCGCTGGCGATCGAGCTGTCGGCGCGCAACGTGGATGCGCGCACCGGCGGGCCGTTCGGCGCGGCGGTGTTCGGCCCCGATGACCGCATCATCGCCGTCGGCGTGAACCGGGTGGTGCCCCAGGCGTGTTCGCTGGCCCATGCCGAAACGATGGCCTACATGCTGGCGCAGCAGCGCACCCAGCGCAGCCGTCTGAACCAGCTGGACGACGGCGCCAGCGCAGGACCGGTGACCATGGCGACCTCCGCCCAGCCGTGCTGCCAGTGTTACGGGGCGACCATATGGGCGGGCGTCGACCGGCTGCTGATCGGCGCGCGCAGCGAAGACGTGGAGGCGCTCACCGAGTTCGACGAAGGTCCGTTGCCACTCGATTGGGCTGGCGAACTTGGCAGACGCGGCATCGAGGTGGTGCGCGACGTGCATCGGGATGCTGCCTGCGAGGTGCTGCGGCGTTACGCGCAGTCCGGCGGCGAGGGTTATTGAGAATGACTGACGCGCTGTTTTGCTGGTGCCGCGCCGGATTCGAGCCTGAGTTGGCGGCGGAATTGTCCGAGCGTGCCGCCCTGGTCGGCTACCCGGGATACGCTCGCGCCGAGCGCGGCAACGGCTACGTCGAGTTCATCGTTGACGATGCGCTGTCCCTGTCGACGGCATTGCCGATGCACCAACTGGTGTTTGCCCGGCAGAAGATGGTGCGTTTGGCCGACCTGCCCGGCTTGGACCCGACCGACCGGATCTCCCCGATCCTGCGTGCGCTGGATGCGTTGCGCGAGCAGGGTGTCGTCGCGCCGGGCATGTTCGGCGAGTTGTGGATGGAACACCCCGACTCCGACTCGGGCAAGACCCTGGCCGGCCTGGCCCGCAGCTTCGGCAATGCGCTGCGGCCGCAGCTGCGCGCGGCCGGGTGGCTGAGCGCAAAGGACGATCCGCGCCGGGCACGCCTGCATGTCGCCTTCCTTGGCGGCCACCATGTGGTGCTGGCGATCAGCGATCCAGGCGACAGTTCACCCTGGCCCCTTGGCATCCCGCGCCTGCGCATGCACACCGACGCCCCCAGCCGGTCCGCATTGAAACTCGAGGAGGCGTTTCTGACCCTGCTCGATGACCGCGAACGCGGGCTGCTGCTGCGCGACAACATGCAGGCAGCGGACCTCGGCGCCGCCCCCGGCGGTTGGAGCTGGGTGCTGATGCGTCACGGCATGATGGTCACCTCGGTCGACAACGGCCCCATGCGCGAGAGCCTGCTGGACAGCGGGCGGGTCGAGCACGTGCGCGCGGACGGTTTCCAGTGGCAGCCGCGGCGGCGGGTGGACTGGATGGTCTGCGACATGGTGGAGCAACCACGCAAGGTCGCCGACCGCATGGCGACATGGTTTCGCGAGGGCTGGTGCAAGCAGGCGGTGTTCAACCTCAAGCTGCCGATGAAGAAACGCTGGGAGGAGACCCGGATCTGCCTGGAAGCCTTCGAGCTGCAGACCCACCGGCCGATGACCATCCGCGCGCGCCAGCTCTATCACGACCGCGAGGAAATCACGGTCCTGGCAATGCCCGCGCGCTGATTGCGCCCGCGTCACCCGTGTGGTTGCCGTTCAGCGAAATCGCCTGTTTATTGACGCGAGCTTAATCCACCCGGTTCCACGCTTTCCGTCTCTCCCCAACGTGTGAGGCGACACCATGAAGACGCAAGCGACGCTGCTCGGCTTGGCCCTGGTTGCCGCGTTGGGTGTTTCAGCCGTGGCCCACGCACAGGATGCCAGGCTCGATCCCAAATCGAAGGTGGACGCGGCCAATGCGGCGGACCAGGCGGTTGACGACGCCCACGCCGCGCAGGACGACGCCGAAGCCGCCCGCGAAGCCGCGCGCGAGGCCAAGGCGGCAGGAGCCAGCGCTCGCAGTGCGCAAGGCGCGGTGGTCGCCGCCGATGCCGCCAAGATTGCCAACCAGTCCGCGCTGGAGGCGCGCGATGCGTCCAATGTGGCGGGCCGCGCGGCCAATGAAGCCCTGGGTGCCAAGAGCGCCTCGCGGTACGGTAACCAGCCTCTGGGTGCGGTCGCCGAGGCACAGGACGCCGCCACCAAGGCAGAACAAGCCGGCAACCTGTCAGCGGATGCGGCCGCCAATGCGTCCGCCGCTGCTGCCGCCGCGAACGACGCCGCCGGCATGGCGGATTTTGACACCGACTTCGACCTTATGGACGGCGATCAGGACGGCGCCATCAACCCCGCGGAGGCTGCGTCCAACGCAGCACTGGTCGTCGAGTTCGAGATGCTGGACAGCAACGCTGACGGTCAACTGAGCAAAGCTGAACTGGCCGGCTGGACCCGGTAGGCGCGCGACCGGCAGGCGGTGCTTCACACGCCTGCGGCGTGGCCCCACAACGCTCGGGTCAGCGGCCCCAGCCGGCCCGCCAGCCCGAGCACAGGGCCGCGTAGCAGCGTAGGAAGAACCGCGTCGTTGGAAAACAGGCCATTGATGGTCTCGAACGCGTATGCCGATACCGCTGCATCACTGCGCCGTTGACGGTTCCAACGTGCCAGACGATGTGGCGCACCGGGGTCGCCTTCCGTGCCGCTCGCCGCCGACAGCGTGTCCAGCAGGGCGTTGATGTCGCGCAAACCCAGATTGACGCCCTGACCGGCAAGCGGGTGCACCGCGTGGGCGGCGTCTCCGACCAGCACCATACGTCCGGCCAGCTGGGTGGACGCCAATTGACGCCGGAGCGGAAACGCCGCGCGGCGGGATACACCGACCAGCTCACCCAGCGGGCCGTCGAACTGGCGCGTAAGCTCGTTCAGAAAGGTCTCGTCGTCCGTGCCCAGCAGACGTTCCGCCTCCGCCTCCGGCAGGCTCCAGACGATCGAGCTGCGCGGACACCCGTCCGCGTCGTCGGGGAAGGGCAGGAATGCCAAGGGTCCGCCGGGGAGAAATCGCTGCCAGCAGGTCGACTGGTGGCTCCGGGTGTGCCGGACAAATCCGACCAGTCCCCTCTGGCCGTAATCGTGGCGTGGGGCGTCAATCCCGGCCATGTGGCGCAGATGGGAGTCGGCACCGTCGGCGGCGACCACCAGGCGCGCGCGCAGGCGAGCGCCAGACGCCAGGGTGAGGACTTCGCTGAGGGCGTCAGCATCACACTCGCGTGCGGAGACTTTGTCAGGGCAGTGCAGCTCGACTCCCGCTCCGACCGCCGCTTTCCACAGGCGATCGATCAGCAGGTTGTTCTCCACGATCCAGCCCAACTCACGACGGCCGAGGCGATCGGCGTCGAAGGTCAGGGATCCGCCGCCGGCAGCATCCCAGACTTGCATCGCGCGATACGGTTGGACCCGCGCGTTGCTGATCGCAGTCCACGCCCCGAGGCGATCCAGCAGCCCGACGTTGTCCGGCGCCAGCGCAAACACCCGCAGATCCGGGTCGTCGCGCCGCCAGACGGCTGGCTCGCGCCCTTCCACCAGCGCTACCCGCCGGCCCTGCAGGGCCAGACCGAGCGCCGCGGCGGTGCCGACCACCCCGGCACCGACCACCACGGCATCCAGCATTCCGCGCCGACTCACGGGCGCAAGCCCGGCGGACGGCACAGGGCCGGCACCCCGGCCCGGTAACCGAGCGCGCCGGCGACGACCGCCGATTGCAGCGACGGCAAGCGGTCGATGGCGAGCATTCCCAGCGCCCTCAGCGGACGCAGCAGCGAGGACCGGTTGGCGGTCATACGCGCCAGCCCATCGGAGAACGCGAGGGTCCTCCGCCGGTCCTCCGCACGCGCGTTCACATAGTCCGTCAGCAGCGCGGCATCGCCGCAGTCGCCCCGGCCACCGGTGCCCATCGACGCGGCGATCAGTTCGGCCAACGTCAGCGCGTCGCGCAGTCCCAGATTGAAGCCCTGCGCGCCCAGCGGATGGATGGTCTGGGCGGCATTGCCCACCAGCACGACCCGCTCCCCGTGTAGCCGCTCGGCCAAGACGCGGATCAGCGGGTAGCCCACGCGCGGTCCGCAGGAGAGAAAACGCCCCGCGCGCCAGCCGAACCGACGCTGCACCCTCTCGAGAAAGGCAGCCTCATCCAACGCCGCTACCCCCGCCGCAGCTTCCTGCGCCACCGCGTGCACCAGCCCGTAGTGACGATCACCGCGCGGCAACAGCGCGGTGGGACCGTCTTCGGTCAGGCGCTCGTAGGCAGTCCCGTCAGGCGCGCGGGCGGTGCGCAGGCGGGTCACGAACAGGGTCTGTCCATAGGCATGCTCGCTGGTCCCGATCCCCAGCGCCGCACGCACGCCGCTGCGGGTACCGTCCGCACCGACCACCAGCCGCGCATGCACGATGCGCTCGCCGTCTTCACCGGCCAGGCGCACCGCGCGGTTGCCAGGCAGCGCGCTGTCGGCAAAACCGGTGAACCGCGCCGGGCGATAGCGAACCAGATGCGCCACGGTCGCCAAGCGCTTTTCCAGCGCATCGCCAAAATCGCGTGCCACCACCACGCGGCCGAATTCGCTGCGGCCATGCTCGGCAGCCCGCAACACCGTGCGTCCGAAATCACCGCTGCGACTGATGTGGATCCGCTCGATCGGCCCGCCGGGGGATGCCAGCTGCTGCATCACGCCCAGCGCGGTGAGGGCATTGACGGTGGCTTCGGCGAAACTCAGGTTGCGCTGGTCAAACACGCTGGCCGTCGGCTGCTCGGACGCGAGGGCCTCGACCAGCGCCACGTCCAGCCCCTGTGCGCCCAGCGCAATGGCGAGACTGGACCCGACCAGGCCACCCCCGATGATCACCACGTCATGCGTTACCGGGGAGATGGGAGCAGCACCTGCCTGGCCGCTGCCGGCGTGGGGAGATCGGGTGGAGTGGGCCATTGCGCTATGCTACCGGCTCCGTCGTTGCACACCCACTCACGATGAAAAATTCCGCCTCCCGCTCCCTGTTCGCCGCCGGTCCGCTCGTGCTCCTCGGGTTGATCGTGCTTGCCGCGTTGACCCGCGTATTGCCGCATCCACCCAACTTCTCGCCGATCACGGCGATCGCGCTGTTCGGTGGGGCGTATTTCGCCAACCGCAGCTGGGCCCTGCTGGTGCCGCTGATAGGGCTGTTCCTTTCCGACCTGATGCTCGCAGCGATGAACGGCGGCCTCTACGCCAGCTGGTTCAGCGGACTGGGCATCTGGATCGTGTACGGCTGCATCGTGCTGACCACGGCTATGGGTTTCGGCCTGCGCGGCAAGGTCAGCGGCGGCTCGGTGCTGGGGTATTCGCTGGCAGGATCGGTGCTGTTCTTCCTGGTCACCAATTTCAGCGCGTTTGCGTTCGACCCGATGTACCCCAAGACCGCCGCCGGGCTGATGGCGGCATACGCCGCCGGCATTCCGTTCTTCAAGTGGAGCGTGCTGGGCACCCTGTTCTATTCGGCGCTGCTGTTCGGCGGGTTTGCGCTGCTGCGCTCGCGCCTGCCGTCGCTGCGCCCGCAGACGGTCTGAGGGAGCGTCGTGGGCAACCGCCTTTCGCGCATCTACACGCGCACCGGTGACGACGGCAGCACCGGCTTGGGTGATGGCAGCCGCACCGCCAAAGACTCCGCCCGGGTGAATGCCTATGGCACCGTCGACGAGGCCAATTCCACCATCGGTCTGGTGCTGGCCACCGAACTGCCCGACGCCGTACGCGACCTGCTGGTCTCCATCCAGCACCAGTTGTTCGACCTCGGTGGCGAACTGTGCATTCCCGGCCACGCGGCGATCACCGATGCCGACGTGGATCGGCTGGAACAGCATCTGGACGCGTTCAACGAGGACCTGCCGGCGCTGAAGGAGTTCATCCTCCCCGGCGGCGGCGAAGGTGGCGCGCGCTGCCATATCGCCCGCACGGTGGTCCGCCGTGCCGAGCGCGAGACGGTGACGCTGGCCCGTCACGAAGCCGTACGGCCGGAGGCGATCCGCTACCTCAACCGGTTGTCGGACCTGTTGTTTGTGTTGTCGCGCGTACTTGCCCGCGCCAGCGGGCACGGCGAAGTGGTGTGGAACCACGAGCGCCGCAAGGCCTGACAGTGAGGTGAGCGAAGGCGCGCCCCTGCTGCGCCTGTACACCCATGCCAGCTGCCTGACCCATCATCCCGGCCCCGGCAATCCCGAGAGCGCGGCGCGGCTGGAGGTGATACTCGACGCGGTCAGCTCCGCGTGGCCGGAAATGCCGTGGCACCGCCCGCCGGCTGCCACCCGCACGCAGTTGTTGCGGGTGCACCACCCCGCGCTGGTGAGCCGAGTGCTGGACACCCGCACCGACCGCCACACCGGACCCGTTCACCTTGACCCCGACACGGTACTGGCCGTCGGCTCGGCGGACGCCGCAGCGCACGCCGCGGGCGCCGGAATCGCCGCCGTCGACGCGGTGCTGGCGGGGGAAGTCCGGCGCGCCTTCTGTGCCGTGCGTCCTCCGGGCCATCACGCCAGCGCCGACGAAGCCATGGGCTTCTGCCTGTTCAACAACATCGCTGTCGCGGCCGCGCATGCACTGCAGGTGCACGGGCTGTCCCGAGTGGCCATTGCCGACTTCGACGTCCACCACGGCAATGGCACCCAGTCGATCTTCGCCGCCGACGCCGGTGTGCTCTACCTGTCCAGTCATCAGGCCCCGCTGTACCCGGGCACCGGTGCCGCCACCGAGGCAGGCATCGGCAATGCAATCAACCGGCCGCTGCCGCCCCGGACCGGCAGCGCCCCCTTTCGGGACGCCTGGACCACCAGTCTGCTGCCGGCGCTGGCCGCTTTTCGCCCGCAATTGCTGCTGGTTTCTGCGGGATTCGACGGCCACCGCCGCGATCCGCTCGCCGACTGGCAGCTGGAGGCCGCGGATTTCGAGTGGATCACGAAGCAACTGATCGCGATTGCGGAGCGTCACGCGGGCGGCCGGCTGGTATCGATGCTGGAAGGCGGGTACGACCTTGCGGCGCTCTCCGAGTGCAGTGTCGCCCACGTCGGCGCCCTGCTTCGCACATGACGGCAACCCGCGAAAATGAATGAGGCACTCCCCGGTCGCCGCGCGGTGCCGTTGCCGCGCCCCGGTCGATGCGGCAAGCTAGCGGCCGCTTCGTGCCTTCCGGATCGCCGCGTGCGCAACCGTCCCCGCCTGCTCCCCTTATCGCTGTGCATTGCACTGGCCCTGCCGGCTTTTTCCGCACACGCGGGTGAAGAGGATTGGAGCCTGTGTCCGATCGAGGACGCCGTCCCGGCATTCGACGACGCGCCGGTCCCCACCGGCGACGCGGGCGAACGGCTCGAGCTGCCGACCGACATCTCCGGTGACGCGCTCAACGCCAGCGAGAGCGACAGCACCGTGTTCCAGGGCAACGTTGCGCTTCGTCGCGGCGACCAGTTCCTGGCGACCGACCGGCTGTCCTACCGCAGCGACGACGGCACCTATCTGGCGGAGGGCAGCGTGCGCTACCAGGATGGGGGCATGCGGATCGTCGCGGAACGGGCGCACGGTGACCAGGACGCGGACACCCACACCATCGAGGACCTGCGCTATCAGTTGATCGACCAGCGCGGCAACGGCGGCGCGGAGCGTATCGAAATGCAGGGCGACAGCGGCTCGCTGGTCGGTTCGACCTACTCCACCTGCCCGCCATCGAGCCGCGCGTGGGAACTGAGTGCCAACCGGATCGACTTCGACACCGAAAAAGGCACCGGGACCGCCCGCAATGCGGTCGTTCGCGTCGGCCGGGTGCCGATCCTGTACGTGCCGCGCCTGATCTTCCCGATCGACGACCGCCGGCGCACCGGCCTGCTGTTTCCGGCGATCAAACTGTCCGGCCGCAATGGGTTTGACTGGCGTCAGCCGATCTACCTCAATCTGGCGCCCAACTATGATGCGACGCTGGATCCGCGGGTGATGACCAAGCGCGGCGTCCAACTGGGCGGCGAGTTCCGCTGGCTGTACGCGGATGGCAGCGGCGAGTTCTCCGGCGCGTGGATGCCCAAGGACCGGCTGCCCGAGAACGAACCCTACCGTTACCTGCTGGACCTCAACGGCAACCCGATCCCCGGCGCCACCCTGCCGCAGGACAACCGCGGCCAGTTCCAGTTCCGGGGCGAACATCGCTTCAACAGCAGCTGGCGCGCCCAGGCCAACCTGGGCTGGGTCAGCGATACGCACTATCTGGAGGATTTCAGCAACACGCTGTACGGTCTTTCGTCCTGGCAGATCGTCAGCACGATGGGCGTCTACGGCAGCGGCAGGCATTGGGATGCCGGCCTGATGGCCGACCACGCCCAATTGGCCGATTACACCCTGAGCGAGTCCAACCTCTCCTATAACCGGCTGCCGCGCGCCTATGTCAACTGGGCACAGCCGATCGGCAACTGGTTCGAGGCGGGAATCAACGCCGAGGCGGTGCGCTTCGGTCATCAGGTCCGCGATGAGGGCAGCCGACTCGATCTGAAGCCCTACATCAGCATGCCGCTGGAGGGTCACAGCTGGTACGCGACGCCGAAACTGGCCTGGCGCTACACCGCCTACCAGCTGGATGATGCCCTCGCCGCCGCCAATTCGGGAGACGCTTCGCCTACCCGCAGCCTGCCGATTGCATCACTGGATGCCGGGATGTTCTTCGACCGCAAGGTCAACTTCGGCCGCGACAGCTACACCCAGACGCTGGAACCGCGGCTCTACTACCTCAACGTGCCGTATCGCGACCAGGACGGTTTGCCGCGCTTCGACACCAATCCGATGACGTTCAGCTGGGGCCAGCTTTTCCGTGACAACCGCTACACCGGCCCGGATCGCCAGATCGACGCCAACCAGCTGACCACCGCCATCACCACGCGTTTCATCAATGACGCCACCGGGCGCGAACGTCTGGCGGCCAGCCTTGGCCAGATCCAGTACTTCGATGACAGCCGCGTGGTGGTGCCCGGCGAGACCGCCGTGGACCAGGGCAAGTCCGCCTGGGTGGCCGACGTCGGCATCGCCCCGACTTCGCGCTGGAGCATCAACCTGGCCTACCAGTGGGATCCCAAATTCCGCCGTCAGGATCTGGCCAGCGTCCGCACGCGCTATCTGATCGGCGACAAGGGCGTGGTCAATCTGGGCTACCGCTACCGCCGTGACCTGACCGAGCAGGCGGATTTCTCGTTCCTCTACCCGATCAATCCCACCTGGAGCGTGGTCGGCCGCTATTACTACGCCATCGACGACCGCAAGCTGCTGGAATCGATCGCCGGCGTGCAGTGGGAAAGCTGCTGCATGGCGGTGCGCTTCATCGCCCGCCGCTACGTGCGCGATCGCAACGGCGAGCTGGACGATTCCCTGCGGGTGGAGTTCGAGCTGAAGGGGTTGGGCTCGGCCGGCCAGAAAACCGAGTCGATTTTGAGCCGTGCTATCCTCGGCTACGATCGTGATGATCTCTATCTTGTGCCGCCGTCCTCCCTGGAAAACGGCGATTTTGACAACTCCCTCGATCAGACCCCATGAAGAAACTATTCGCCTCTTTCCTTGCCGGCGCGCTCCTGCTTGCGCCCGCGTTCGCGCAACAACTGGCGCCCATTGACGGTATCGCGGTTGTCGTCGACGAGGACGTCATCCTGCAAAGCGAGCTGGACCGTGCGGTCGCCAACATCCGCAACCAGTATGCCGGTCGCACCGAACAGCTTCCGCCGCCCGACGTGCTCGAGCGTCAGGTCGCCGAGCGGCTGGTCCTGCTGAAGCTGCAGATCGCGCGTGCCAACAGCACCGGCGTGAAGATCAGCGGCCAGGAGGTCGACCAGACCATCGCCGCGATCGCCGCGCAGAACCAGGTCAACGTGGACCAGCTCGGCGCCCAGTTGGCCCGCGACGGGACATCGATGTCCCAGTTCCGCGATTCCATCCGCGACGAGTTGCTGGTGCAGCGCCTCCGCCAGCGCCTTGCGCAGACCCAGATCTCGGTCAGCGACGCGGAAGTGGATACCGCGATGAAAGCCCAACAGGGTGGCGGGCTGCAGTTCCACCTTGCCCACATCCTGGTCGCCCTGCCGGAGGGTGCGACGCCGGAGCAGATCGCCACCGCACAATCCAAGATCGAAGGCATCCAGGGCCTGATCAAGCGCGGCGAGATGGACTTTGCGGCCGCCGCGGTGCGCTATTCCGACAGTCCCAATGCGCTGGAAGGCGGCGATCTGGGCTGGCGCAGCAGCGACGAGATCCCGTCTGCATTTGCCGAGCTGGTGCGCAAGATGAGCCCCGGTCAGGTCACCGATCCGATCCGCGGGCCCAGCGGGTTCCAGCTGCTGCAGGTTGTGGAAAGCCGTGACGCGTCGCAGTCCGGCCCCAGTCTGGTTACCCAGTACCAGGCCAGTCACATCCTGCTGCGCGTGGATGAGAACACCACCGCCGCGCAGGCCAAAGCCAAGGCCGACACCCTGCGTGCCCGCCTGGTGGGTGGCGCGGACTTCGCCGAACTCGCCCGCAAAGAGTCGCAGGACCCAAGCTCGCAGACGCGCGGTGGCGACCTGGGCTGGTTCACCCAGGACCAGTTCGGGCCCGACTTCGGCGCCGAAGTGGCCAAGCTGGCCGACGGCGGCATCTCCACCCCGTTCCGCACCCAGGCCGGCTGGCACATCGTCAAGCGCACCGGCGTCCGCCAGAGCGATGTCGGCGATGCCTCACAGCGCGACCAGGTCCGCGAGACCATCGGCCGGCGCAAGCTGGAGGACGAGTGGAACCGCTTCCTGCGCGAGATGCGCGGTGAGGCATTCGTTGATTTCCGCACCGGTGCCGGTGCCAACGACGGTGACGTTCCTGTCGAGCCGGCGACTGACGTCAACGGCGGCTGATTGACTGGACTGCGGATCCCGCTTCGGCTCGCGCTTGTTCCGGGAGAGCCGGCCGGCGTGGGCCCGGAGTTGTGCGTGCGCCTGGTGCAGGCGGCACGCGCCGAACGCATCACCGCGTTCGGCGATCCTGACACGCTGCTGGCCGCAGCCGCCGCCATCAAGCTGCCCCTGCGGCTGATCCCGCCCGGCGATGACCGCGGCCGCCCCGGTGAACTGGCACTCCATGCGGTGCCCAATGCTGTCGCCGCCCGGTTTGGAGAACCCGATCCGCGCAATGCGCGCGCGGTGATCGATGCCCTTCAGCTAGGGGCAGATGCCTGCCTGCAAGGCCGCTGCGACGGTCTGGTGACCGGGCCGGTGCACAAGGCGGTGATCAACCAGGGCGGCATTGCGTACACCGGCACCACCGAACTGCTGGCCCGGCAGGCCGACCGCCGCGTGGTGATGATGCTGGCCAATCCGACCATGCGCGTCGCGCTGGCCACGACCCATTTGCCGCTGCGCGACGTCGCCGACGCCATCACCTCCGCCTCGCTGCTGACCACCCTGCGGGTCCTGGACGCCGCCCTGCGGACCGATTTCGGCTTTGCGCGACCGCGAATCGCGGTACTCGGCCTCAATCCCCACGCGGGCGAAGCCGGACACCTGGGACGCGAGGAGATCGACACCATCGAGCCGGTGCTGGCGCTGCTGCGCGGCGAAGGCATGGACCTTTCCGGACCCCTCCCGGCAGACACCGCCTTCCTGCCCGCCCGCCTGCGCGGCTTCGACGCGGTGCTGGCGATGTACCACGACCAGGGATTGCCGGTGCTCAAGTTCAGCGGGTTCGAGCAGGCGGTCAACATCACCCTCGGCCTGCCCTACCCGCGGGTGGCGGTCGACCACGGCACCGCACTGGATCTGGCGGGCAAGGGCACCGCCGATCCTTCCAGCCTGATCGCGGCCACCGCCACCTGCGCGCGCATGGCGCGGGCGCGCGGCCGCATAATGGCGCGATGACTCCCAGCACCCACAGCGGACACGCACGCGGCGGGGCCTTCGCGGCGCCACCCAAGAAGAACCTCGGCCAGAACTTTCTCCACGACCGCTCGGTGATCGACAAGATCGTGCTGGCGGTGAACCCCAGACCCGGCGACCGGGTGGTGGAGATCGGTCCCGGCCAGGGCGCGCTGACGTTTCCGCTGCTTGACCGCCACGGCGAGCTGACGGTGATCGAATTCGACCGCGACCTGATCACCCCGCTCACCGAGACTGCGCGCCACCACGGCCGCCTGGAGATCATCCACCGCGATGTGCTGCAGGTCGACTTCACCGCCTTGGCGGCCGACGCCGGCAACGATCCGGCCACCGGCGCGCCACACCCGATCCGGCTGGTCGGCAACCTGCCCTACAACCTGTCCTCGCCGATCCTGTTCCATGCGCTGGACCATGCCGCGGCGGTCACCGACATGGTGTTCATGCTGCAGAAGGAAGTGGTTGACCGCATGGCGGCCGGACCGGGCAGCAAGGTGTACGGTCGCCTGAGCGTGATGCTGCAGGCCTATTGCACCGTCCACCCGTTGTTTGTCGTGCCGCCGGGCGCGTTCTATCCGGTGCCGAAAGTCGACTCCGCGGTGGTGCGTCTGGTGCCACGTCCGGCAGCGGATGTCCACGTGCAGGACCGCGCGGTGTTCGCCCACGTGGTGCGCGACGCGTTTGGACAGCGCCGCAAGACGCTGCGCAACGCGCTCTCGCGTCTGTGCGACGCACCGGCGATGGAAGCCGTCGGCATTTCGCCACAGGCGCGCGCGGAGCAGATCGCGGTCGCGGATTTTGTCCGCCTGGCCAATTCACTGGCCGGGTCAACCTCACCTTCGCCGCCCTAAGACTGCTTCCGGCTCCCGCAACTCCGGGCCAGCCTCTACACTGTGGGCATGGAACACCGCAGCAGCCCCGCCTTCGTCGTCGACGTCACCACCCGCTATCTGGATGACCAGTCCGAGCCTGCGAATGGCCGGTTCGTCTTCGCCTACACCATCCGAATCGGCAATGCCGGCGACGTCGCCGCGCAGCTGATCGCCCGCCGCTGGGTGATCACCGATGCCAACGGCAAGGTGGAACACATCGAGGGCGAAGGGGTGGTCGGTGAGCAGCCGTGGCTGCGGCCGGGCGAGGCCTTCGAATACACCTCGGGCACCATGCTGGAAACCGATCTGGGCACGATGGAAGGCAGTTACGCGATGGTTGCCGATGACGGCACGGCCTTCGACGTGGCGATACCGTCATTCACCCTGACCGTGCCGCGCACCCTGCACTGATGGGGGAGCATGCATGAGCGTCTGGGCGATCGGCGACCTGCAGGGTTGCTACGACGAATTGCAGCGGCTGCTGGAACGCATCGCCTTCGATCCGGCACGCGACCGTCTGTGGTTCTGCGGCGACCTGGTCAACCGCGGCGGACAGTCGCTGGAAACGCTGCGACTGATCCACTCGCTGCGCGCCAATTCCAGCGTGGTCCTGGGCAACCACGACCTCTCGCTGCTGGCGGTGGGCGCGCGCCGCGAAGAGGAACAACGCAAGGTCAATGCCGACCTGCAGCGGGTGGTGTTCGCCCACGACCGCGACGAACTGCTCACCTGGTTGCGGATGCAGGAGATGGTCCACGTCGATCGCGAACTGGGCTGGATGATGGTGCACGCCGGGCTGGCCCCGAAATGGACCACCCAACTGGCGGAGAAGCACGGCCGCGAGGTCGAGGCCGTGCTGCGTGGCGACCAGTACCCGCGCCTGCTGAAGCAGATGTATGGCGACGGCCCGGCATGGAACCCGCGGCTGGCCGGGATGGACCGCCACCGCGCGATCATCAACCTGCTGACGCGCATGCGCTACTGCTCACCCAAGGGTCGCATCGCCTACGAGGAAAAAGGCGTGCCCGGCACCCAGCTGCCAGGGCTGTATCCCTGGTACGAAGTGCCCGGCCGGGTGGAACGCGATCTCAAGATCGTCTGCGGCCACTGGTCGGCGCTCGACCTGTTCATCGGCCACGGCGTGCATGCCATCGACACCGGCGCGGTCTGGGGCGGCAAGCTGACCGCTCTGCAGTTGGATACCGATGAGCTACGGGTGATCCAGGTCGCGGGGCGCGCGGTACCGGCGCCGCAACCACGCACACGGCCCCGCCCGCGTCGCTGAGCTGCACCCCGCAGGGTCGCCACCGGCATCATCGGCTGGCCCGACTCAGGCCTTGATGCGCCGGTATTCCACAAAATCAAACGCATACAGGTGCCGCGCGTCGGCGGGATGCGGCTCCCGTGACACTTCCCGCCATTGCGCCGGATCGCACGGTGGGAAGAAGGTATCTGCGCCGGCGACCTCTGCATGCACTTCGGTCAGGTACAACGCGTCGGCTTGGGGAAGGCAGAGCGCATAGACCTCCCCCCCGCCGATCACGCACAACTCCCCTCCGGCGTACTGCCGGGCGTCCACCAGCGCGCACGCCTGGGCGAGTGATGCGACCGCGTCCATGCCCTCGAAGGGCACCCGGCCACTGCGGGTCAGGACCAGGTTGCGGCGTCCCGGCAGCGCGCGGCCCAGCGATTCCGCCGTCCGGCGTCCCATCAGCAATGTCTTGCCCAGCGTCAACGCCTTGAAGCGCTGGAGGTCGTCGGGAAGCCGCCACGGCAAGTCGTTGTCACGTCCAATCGCGCGGTTGCGGTCCAGCGCGGCGATCAGCATCAGCGACACGCTCACACCGCCACCGGCGCCTTGATGGCGGGCAGCGGATCGTAGCCTTCGATGGCGACGTCATCAAAGGTGAACGCAAAGATGTCCATGACGTCCGCAGCAAGCTGCAGGCGCGGCAGCGCGCGCGGCTCGCGGGCGAGCTGCTCGCGCGCCTGGTCGTAGTGGTTGGCGTAGAGGTGGGCGTCGCCCAGGGTGTGCACGAACTCGCCCACTTCCAGCCCGCACACCTGCGCGACCATGTGGGTCAGCAGCGCATAGCTGGCGATGTTGAAAGGCACGCCCAGAAAGATGTCGCCACTGCGCTGGTACAGCTGGCAGCTGAGCTTGCCGTCCACCACGTAGAACTGGAACAGCGTGTGACAGGGCAGCAGCGCCATCCGCGGCAACTCGGCGACGTTCCATGCCGACACGATCAGGCGGCGGGAATCGGGATTGCGCTTGATCTCCTCGATCACCCACGCGATCTGATCGATCTCGCTGCCGTCGGCTCCCGCCCAGCGCCGCCACTGCTGGCCGTACACCGGCCCCAGTTCGCCGTCCGCATCGGCCCATTCGTCCCAGATGCGGACCCGGTTCTCGCGCAGATACGCGATATTGGTATCGCCCTGCAGGAACCACAACAGCTCATGGATGATCGAGCGCAGGTGCAGCTTCTTGGTGGTGACCAGCGGAAAGCCCTGCGCCAGATCGAAGCGCATCTGCCAACCGAACACGCTGCGGGTGCCGGTGCCGGTGCGATCGGCTTTCTCGCTGCCGTGATCGAGCACATGGCGCAGCAGGTCGAGATACTGCCGCACTTCAGGCTCCCGCCGCGGGCGCCGGCGGCAGAGGCTGCACCGTAGGCGAACGTCGGGACAGCCACAGACCGAGCAGGCCCAGCGCGATCAGCGGCAGGCTCAGCACCTGGCCCATGGTCAGCCAGCCAAACGCCAGATAGCCCAGTTGCACATCGGGCACGCGCACGAACTCGACCAGAAACCGGAAGCTGCCGTACAGCAGCAGGAACAGCCCCGACACCGCGTAGCGGGGGCGCGGCTTGCGCGAGAACCACCACACCACGCAGAACGTCAGCAGCCCCTCGAGCAGCGCCTGATACAGCTGCGAGGGGTGGCGCGCGAAGCGCTCCAATGCGCCGCTGGCAAACTGCGCCTGCAGTTGCTCCGTGCTCCAGCCAGCGAACTCCGGCGCGCGCGGGAACACCACGCCCCAATCCGCGCCGGTGGGCTTGCCCCACAACTCGCCGCCGATGTAGTTGCCGACACGGCCCAGGCCCAGCCCCGCGGGAACCAGCGGCACCACGAAATCCGTGACATCGAAGAAATGCTGGCCCTGCTTGCGCGACCACAGCCACCCGGCGACCGCGACCCCGAGCAGCCCGCCATGGAAACTCATGCCGCCCTCCCATATCCGCAGCAGCATCAACGGGTCATTGATAAGGTCGGCAAAACCGTAAAACAGAACGTAGCCCATGCGGCCACCCAGCACCACACCAAGCATCCCGTAGAACAGCAGGTCTCCAAACGCCTGTTCGGTGACCCCGGGCAAGCGGCCGGCACGGATGCGACGGACACCCAGCCACCACGCGATGCCGAAACCCAGCAGGTACATGACGCCGTACCAGTGGATGTCCAGCGGCCCCAGACTGAGGGCGACCGGGTCGATCTGATGCAGGATGATCATGGAGCGCTGGCGTCCGATAGAAGAGGGGCGGCGTGGCAGCCGGCGGCAGCACGCGTGAGCCTGCCATTGTCGCCTTTGTCGCCGTCAACGGCGACAAAGGCGAGGAAATCAGAGTCGAATCGGAGCATCCGGAAGCTCGTTGTCCTGGCGCTGACCGGGGATCGCGGGGAATGGCCCCGCCATCAGGCTTGTGATCGCCTCGATGCCCCGCACGATCGCCGCCTCCGGCTCCCCCGCCTGCAGGCGCTGTTCGATCAGGTGGCATACCTCGCGCCATTGCGCGCTGTCGATGCGCCCCTCAAGCCCGCGATCAGCGACGATCTCAATCCGGTGTTCGGCCAACAGCAGGTAGAGCAACACGCCGTTGTTGGCCCGCGTGTCCCAGACCCGCAACCGGGCGAACAGCTCCAGCGCACGCTCACGAGCGCTCTGTCCAGCAATGACGGAGCGGAGACCCAGCGACGATTCCACCGCGAAACAGATTTCCCCGCTGTGGTGCTGCTCGCCTTGGGTGATTGCCGCAGCGATCCGTTGCAGCCGGCCGGCAGGAAACCAGCGTCGGCTGGACGGAGCGAACAGGTGACGAAACCATCGCATCAGCAGTGTCCTTGCTTGCACATCGAAGCGGTCACCAGCTGCCGGAGGCACCACCGCCCCCGCTCATGCCGCCGCCGCCACTCCAGCCACCGCCACCGCCGCCGCCCATACCCCCACCCCATCCGCCACCACCGCCCCAACCGCCGCCCAGTCCGCCGATGCCGCCGCGACGGGCAAATCCGCCAGCGCCCGGGCCGGCCAGCGAGAGCAGCAGGCCGATCACTGCACCGATCCCACCCACCACCAGTACCGAGGACAGCCACCATGCAATGCCACCGGCGGCCACCGCGCCGGTCAATCCGCGCACCGACCGTGGCGCGCGACCAAACACGCCGCCCACCATGCGCGCAACGATAAACGCGGCAAACAGGGCGAACAACCAGCCCTGGCCGCCACCTTGCGGGCGATTGTCGGCCATCGGAGCTGGCAGGGGCTCCCCTTCCACCAGCCTGGCCAGTGCCGCCGTGGCTTCGACGATGCCGCCGGGGTAATCGTCGCGGCGGAAATGGGGAACCAGGTATTCCTGGATCACCCGCATCGCGGTCGCATCCGGAATCGCGCCTTCCAGGCCGTAGCCCACTTCGATGCGGGCTCGCCGGTCGTCCTTGGCCACCACCAGCAGGACGCCGTCATCGATTTTCCCGCGGCCGAGCTGCCACTGGTCATACACACGGGTGGCGTACTGCGCGATGTCCTCCGGGGCCGTGGACGGCACCAGCAGCACTTGCAGCTGACTGCCCTTGCTCTGGCGCAGGGCTAATGCCTGCCCTACCAGCTGCTGACGGGTGTTGGCGTCCAGGGTGCCTGTGGTGTCGATCACCGGCGAGTCCAAAGCCGGCACCGGTGCCAATTCCTGCGCACGCGCCAAGCCGGTCGCCAGCAACAGCGCCAGCCAGAGAATCCAACGCATCGAGAACCCGGACCGGCGCGAACCACGCATCCCGTCCTTGCGCGCGGCCTTGGGGAGCACCATCGCAGGCGTGTACAGCGGTAATTTCACCACGCCCGCCTGCCCGGTCGCCGGGTTGGCGCCCCCCACCGTCCCGCGCTGCGGACCGCGATGTCAGCCATTGCCCGGCGCTGCGGCCGGCTGCTGTCGCGCCGGTGCCGGCGCAGGCGGGCCAAAGTCCACCTCCGGCGCGCGCTGGATCTGCTGCACGTTGTCCACGGTGAAGTTGGGCTTGGGCTTGTAGCCGAACACCTTCGCGGTCAGGTTGGTTGGAAACTGACGGATGTAGGTGTTGAAATCCTGGACGGTCTGGATGTAACGCTGGCGCTCGACGGTGATGCGGTTCTCGGTGCCTTCCAACTGCGCCTGCAACTGCAGAAAGTTCTGGTCCGCCTTCAGCTGCGGGTAGTTCTCGCTGACCATCAGCAAGCGACCGATCGCACTTTGCAACTGCCCCTGCGCTTGCTGGAACTGCTCCAGCGACGCCGGATCATCGGCGTTGACATTGATCCCGCCCACCCGCGAACGCGCCTCGGCGACCTGGGCGAACACCTGCTGCTCGTGACTGGCGTAGCCCTTTACCGTGGCGACCAGATTGGGCACCAGATCCGCGCGCCGCTGATAGACGTTCAGGACCTGCGACCAGGAGGCGTCGACCGCCTCGTCCTTCTGCTGGATCGTGTTGTAACCGCATCCGCTGAGCAGGGACGCCAGCAGAAGCATGAGCAAGATACGCATGTAGCGACTCCATCCGGGGCGATGCCGGCATTGCACCATCGGGCGCAGGGACGCGCAATGGGCATGGCGTGAAGTGCGGCAACGCGCTGCGCTGCCGCCCTCCGCCGGCACGGGCGTTACTCGGCGCGCACGTTACGGCTGGCGCGCTTCTTGGTCCACAGGTTGAGCGCTTCCACCAACGCCGAGAACCCCATGGCGCCATAGATGTAGCCCTTCGGGATATGGATGCCCAGACCGTCCAGCAACAGGAAAGCACCGATCAGCACGATGAAGGCCAACGCCAGCATCTTGACCGTGGGATTGCGGTCTATGAAACGGCCCAGCGGCGTGGCGGCCAGCAGCATCACCGCCACCGCCAGCAGGATCGCGCAAACCATGATCCAGGTGTGATTGGCCATGCCGACCGCGGCAATCACCGAGTCCAGCGAGAAGACAATGTCGATCACCGCGATCTGCGCCAGCACCATGCCAAAAGACGCCACCGGCTTGGCCGGCAGACTGGAATCCTCTTCCCCGCGGATGCTGTCGCGGATCTCCATGACTCCCTTGACCAGCAGGAAGATGCCGCCAAGAATCAGCACCAGATCGCGCACCGAGATGCCCTGACCGAACAGCTCGAACAGCGGCGTTTTCAATCCTGCCAGCCACGCCAGCGCGAGCAGCAGCACGATGCGGCTGATGCAGGCCACGGCGATACCGAGCTTGCGCGCCTTCTCGCGGGTCTCCACCGGCAGGCGGCTGACCGCGATGGAAATGAAGACGAGGTTATCGATGCCCAGGACGATCTCGATCGCGCTCAGGGTAATCAGCGTGATCCAGACTTCCGGATCCATCAGCATTTCAATCACGGGAACTTCCTAGGTTCGGCCGGCAACGGGCCAAAAGTAACAGCTGAGGGTTGCGATCGCAGTTTCAAGCGGGCGGTACACCGACACGGACCACCCGGCGTCGTATCGGTTCACGCTGAGTGCGGCATCACCTGCGGAAGCAGGATAAGGCACCAGGTCAGCGCGACATTGAGCACCAGTACAAACACCGCCGCCGAGCCCATGTCTTTGGCACGACCGGCGAGCTCATGCCACTCGTTGCCGAAGCGTTCGATCACCGCCTCGATCGCCGAGTTCAACAGTTCCGCGGCCAGCACCAGAGCGAGCACACCGACCAGCAGCACCCGCTCCACCGGTGTCGTCCCGAGCCAAATGCCCAGGGGCGCCATCACCGCAGCCATGCACACCTCCAACCGGAAGGAGGACTCGTGCAGCCAAGCCGCCTTGAGGCCGCTCAGGGACCACAGGGTTGCGCTGAATACACCGCCAGGTCCGCGCGGTCGATGGCCGAAGCCGTCCGCCATGTCAGCGCACCCGGCAATACGCGGTGGTGCCACCGCAGGTAAACCGCCGGGAAGTCGCCATCGCACTGGTATCCGGAAAGTGGGCCACGACTGCGCCTCGACAAGCGCAGGATTCTGCCACATTGCGCGCGGCTTCGCCCGCCGCCGCCGTCGACCGTGCGTCGACCGTGCGTCAACCGTGCGTCGGCCGTGCGTGCAGCGCGGCGGCGGTCAGTCGTCGAAGATGGCCACGCCACGGCTGCCGTCGGGCTTGATCCAGGCCCGGTACATCGTCCCGCTGTTGAACGGCATCGCAATGTTGCCGTGGGCGTCCAGGGCAATCGCACCGCCATCGCCACCGGCCGCCGGCACGATCCGGTTCACCACCTCCTCGGCCGCGTCCTGAACGCTGTCACCGCGGTAGGCAACGCGCGCGCAGATGTCGTGAGCGACGGCATTGCGGATATAGAACTCGCCCCAGCCGGTGCCCGAGACGCCGCATTGGTCATCGGCCCATGTGCCGGCGCCGATGATCGGGGCGTCGCCCACCCGACCCCACTGCTTGTTGGTCATGCCGCCGGTGCTGGTGGCCGCGGCGATGTGGCCGTTGCGGTCCAGCGCCACCGCGCCCACGGTGCCGTAGTACGCGCCCGGCTCAGCGGCCGCCATCGCCTGGGCCTTCTGCTTGGCGCGCGCGGCCTCCAACTGGCGCCGACGCTTGTCGGTATCAAACCATGCGTTGGGAACGCGCTCGATGTCGGCGCGGGTGTCGGCAAAAGCCTCCGCGCCCGGGCCGGCGAGCATCACATGCGGGGAGTGCTCCATCACCGCGCGGGCCAGGGCGATCGGGCTGCGCACGGTGGTCACGCCTGCCACGGCACCGGCGCGCCGGGTGTGGCCTTCCATGATGGACGCGTCCAGCTCGTGGCCGCCTTGGGCGGTGAACACCGCGCCCTTGCCCGCGTTGAAGCGCGGCGACTCCTCCAGCACCCGCACGGCCGCCGCGACGGCGTCCAGCGCGCTGCCGCCGGCGATCAGGATTGCGTTGCCCGCGTCCAACGCCGCATTCAGGTCCGCGCGCGCCGCCTGCTCGTCCTGCGCGTTCAACGAGTCACGGGCGACGAAGCCGGCGCCGCCGTGGATCACCAATGCGGTTTTCGACGTTGACGTGGCCTCCCGGGCGTCGACATCACCCGCGACCATGCACAGAAGTACGGGCAGAACGACGGGCAGCAGCAGGGAAATTCGCATCGATGGTCTCCGGAATGTTCCGCGCCAGAATAGCCCGAGGCGCTGACTCACTGCTGGCGCAGTGCTTCAATGGGATCCAGCAGGGATGCCTTGCGAGCCGGGTAATAGCCAAAAAACAGGCCGGTGGCGATCGAGAACCCTGCCGCCATCAGCACGACCTGGGCATTCAGCACCACCGGCAGCGCCCCGAACTTGCCCACCAGCAAGGCGCCCACCACACCGATGGCGATGCCCAGCGCACCGCCGATCAGGGAGATCAGCATCGCCTCGGCCAGGAACTGCGCGCGGATGTCCGAAGGCCCCGCGCCCACGGCCATGCGCAAGCCGATCTCCCGGATCCGCTCGGTCACCGAGACCAGCATGATGTTCATGATGCCGATGCCGCCAACGATGAGCGAAATGGTTGCGACCGCCGCCAGCAGCAGCGACATCAGGCGCGTGGTCTGGCTGCGCGCGGCCACAATTTCGGCGATGTTGCGGACCCGGAAATCGTCGTCCGCGCCGGGCTGCAGTTTGTGCCGCTGGCGCAGCAAGGACTCGATCTGTTCCTGCGCCCAGCCCAGGTCGTCGGCGCGCAGCACCCCGACCGCAATCTGTTGCACCGCGCCCGGCGGCAGGCCCATCGCCCCCATCAGCCGGCGCCGGCCGGTCTCCATGGGCACCAGCATCACATCGTCCTGGTCCTGTCCGAAGCCGCCCTGCCCCTTCGGCGCGAGCACACCGAGCACCGTAAAAGGCACCCGTCCGATGCGCACGCTCTGACCGATCGGATCCTCGTCGCCGAACAGCGCCCGGCGCACCGTCTCACCCAGGATCACCGGCTTGCTGCCACCGCCATAGTCACGCGCATCGAACGCCGCACCCGACGCCACGGTCCAGTTCTCCAGAGCGAAATAATCGGGCTGCACGCCGTACCAGCTGGTGGCCGCGTTGTTTTCCGCGAACACCACCTGGGCGCTCCCGCGCAGACTCGCCGCAACGTACTCGACCTCGGGGACCTCCTCGCGGATCGCCTCAGCGTCGGCCACGTCGAGGGTGAAGAAACTGCTCGCACTCATGCGCACGCCACCGCTGCTGCGCCCGGTGTTGGAACTGATATCCAGCCGGTTGGACCCCAGCCCCGACACCAGCTTGTCGATTTCCGTCTGGGTGCCCTGGCCGACTGACACCATCACGATCACGGCGGCGATGCCGATGATCACGCCCAGCGAGGTCAGCGCACTGCGCAGCCAGTTGCCGCGCAGGGCGAATATCGCGGTGCGCAGTACTTCACCGAAATTCATACCGGTACGCCCTGCTCATGCAGCTCGCCGTCGCGCATGACGAAGGTGCGGTCCGCGTGCGCCGCCACCTCGGGATCGTGGGTAATCAGGATCACGGTGTGGCGGTCGTCGCGCAATTGCTTGAACAGGGCGAGGATCTCCTCGCCGGTCCTGCTGTCCAGCGCACCGGTTGGCTCGTCGGCCAGCAGGATCGGGGGCCGATTGATCAACGCCCGGGCGATCGCCACGCGCTGCTGCTGGCCGCCCGACAGCTCGCTGGGGCGGTGGTCTTCACGGTTGGCCAGGCCGACCGCGGCGAGCGCGGAGCGGGCCCGCTGCACGCGCTCGACGGCGGGCACGTTCGCGTAGCCCATCGGCATGGCGACGTTTTCCAGCGCACTCATGCGCGGCAGCAGGTTGAAGCCCTGGAACACGAAGCCGATCTTGTCGCGACGCAGGACGGCGCGCTCCTCGGCATCCAGGGTGGCCACGTCCACGCCGTCACACAGGTAGCGGCCCGCAGTGGGGCTGTCCAGACAGCCGATCAGATTCATCAGCGTGGATTTTCCCGAGCCTGAGGGCCCCATGATGGCGACGAATTCGCCCGCGCCGATCCGCAATTCAACGTCGCTCAGGGCGACTACCTCGGCTTCGGTACCCGGCGAGTAGACCTTGCCGAGGCCGCGGGTCTCGATCACCGCAACAGGCGTGCTCATGGCGTCGGGCGACTGCTGCCGCTGATCACCACATCGCCCTCCGCGATGTCGCCGGACACTTCGGTCCAACTGCCATCGCTGACACCGACGCGCACGCTGATCGCCGCCGGCT
>JBDSPO010000103.1:0-3854 GCA_039930265.1 Lysobacter sp.
GGGTCTGGAAGCCGCTCAGATACTCGGTCGTGGTGCTGATGTCGCCAACACCGGCCTCAGCATCCTGGATCACTTGTTTCGCGCGACCCAGCGCGTCGTAGCTGGTCGCGATGCCATCGAGCACGTCGTTGACGCTGGTCAGCGTCGCGACCGGGTAGCTGGCGAATACCGTGCGGCCCAAGCCGTCGTAGCGCATTACCTTGAAGATCGCACTCGGCAGCGTGCCAGTGCTTTGGTCCAGGGTGATCACGGGGCGCCACTGGGCGTCGTAGTAGGTCGTGTGCAGTTCGCTGCCGGTGGTGACGACCTGCTTCCAGTGGCCGGCGGCCAAGCCGTACTCGGTGGTCGCCACCGGAGCGAAGGTGCGCGTGGTGGCGCTCCAGACCACGCTGTCGCCAGTCGGGTAGGTGATGCCGCTCAGCCGGCCGATGGCATCGTACGTATAGCTGGTGGCATAGCCCAGCGGGTCCGTGGTCGACATCAAGCTGCCGATCGGGTTGACCGTCGCGCTCTCGCTGGTGCTGTCCGGGTAATTGATCAGGCGCGGGATGCCGCGATACCAGTTGCTCAGGGTGGTGACGTTGTTGCGGCCATCGGTCACCGTGGCGAGCGTGCCGTTGGTGTTGTAGGTCAGCGTCTGCTGCAATAGCTCGAAGCTGAAGGTCTGTAGCGGCATGGCCGTGGTTGCGTCGTACACCGTGCGGCTGATCGGTGTGGCAGGCACTGACCCGTCGGTTACCGAAGCGACCTGGCCAACGACCCACTTGGCAAGATTGTTCGAGTACGTCGTGGTCTCGGTCCGGGTGAAGTTGCCGGCGGCGCCGCCAGTGCTTCCGCGTGTGGCCTGAGCCGGACGCGCGTACGTGTCGAAGACCGTCGTGGCGTTGGTGAAGGTGACGCCCTGCTGCACCAGATTCCGGGTGGCGATGGGCAGCCGCCGCTCGCTGGCATAGATCTGAATTTCATTGAAGAACACACCGCCCAAGGGGTTCGCACCCACGCGCACGACATACGGCACCGACTGGGTCGAGGGCACGTAGCGGTAATCCCATTCCTTGTAGAAGGTGGGCACGGCACCGGTCAGGGGCGAAGCATCGCTCAGGATCGCCGTGCCCCAGCGGGCACTGGTGGTGATGGCTGGCGAGCCGCCGCTGTTGGCCACCGTGCTGCCCTGGAATTCGCCCAGCAGCACGGTCTCGTCCTGGTTCAGTACCAGGCCAAACATACGCCGCGTCAGGCTGTTGTCGGGGCTGAGCTGGTCGGTGATAACGCGGACCGGGCAAGTGCCCGTCTGACAGGCGGCCTTGGCTTGATCCTTGGTCGGCATGAACCCGTACTTCCAGGTGGACGGGGGTACGCCCGGCCCCGAGATCGCCTTTTGCACGATCCCAAGCGGGTACATCGAGGTCGTGCTGTTGCTGAATTGATAGTGGTGATCGAAGGTGAAGTCAACCCGTGCCGCCGATGGGTGAATAACGTAACCGGTGACGGGCAGTTGGCTCAGCTCGCCGCCGCCGAAACAGATCCAGTGGTTCTCGGGCAGCGTCGGGTCGACCGCGCAGTTGGGCACGCGGGGTTGGATAGCATTCAGACCGGCAAAGCTGTATTGCCAGGCCGAGCCGTCGGGCAGGGTGACCTGCGACAGGCTCGACCCGTTGTAGCTGTACTGCCAGGTGCGGCTGCCATCGGTCGCGCTGCTGATGAAGCCGGCCGCGTTGTAACCGAGGGTGATCGTTTGCTCCGGGGTACTTGAGCCCACCGGGCCGGAGGCCACGCTCAGCAGCCGGGCGAAGGCATCACTCGACCAACTGTAGGTTCGCCAGTTGCCGAACCGGTCTTCGATGCGCGTAGGCAGCATGAAATACTCGGCACGGAACAGGTAGGACGTGCGGGCCGCCCCGCCGCCTAGAGGATCAACTTCGCCCGAATCGGTGGTGGTGGTGACGTTGCGCTTGCTCAGCCAGTTGAAGGTGTACTTGCTGCCATCCGGCGCGCGTGCCACGTAACCTTCGCCGCCCGCCGCATTGGCCGTGGTCGGCAGGCAGGAGAACCACCAGTCCTGGTTGGTGGTCCAGTGGAACGGCCCGCCCGCCGAGGGACGCTCATTGTTCGTAAGCGAGGCCACCAGCATCGACTGATCGCCGGCACCGGTGTGCAGCGTGTAGCCGCTCCAGTAGGTGCCCGGGTCAAACGTCCAGCTCTTGGTCCCCACCCCGTTGGGCGGCGCGCCGGTGGCGGCGCCGCCGCCGGACTTGACCTGGCCGATCACGCTGCAGCGGTTGTTGGGCGTGGTCGAATCGATGATCCAACCAGCCGCCTGGGTCATCGTCGTGCTGATGTAGGGCAAGTCCAGGTCCCAGTCGCCGAACAGGCGCAGGCGAGTCGACTCGACCACCGTCTGGCCCGATCCGACCACGCCCTTGGTCTCGGCGTGCTGGTGCTGATACTCGACCGAATAGGTTCGGGAAATCGACACATCAAGCGCGTTACCCGGCACGGACACATCGGTCGCGGTGAAGCTGGTGGCACCGGTATAGAAGTTGACGCGGTCGCCGGCGACGCCATCGCCCAGCACGCCGACATCCTGCGCCGCCTTGATCTTCTTGTCGTATTCCTGCTGGTAGTCCGTGGCTGCGACCAGCGCGGGTGCGCAACAGAGCGCCGCCAACAGGCCGGCGCGCAGGGTGTGCCGACGAAGTATCAGAGCGTGCATGCCGCCACCTCGCTGATTTCCGCGCGGAGCTTGCGGACCACGCGCCGAGACATGGTGTGCGCGGGTGGAGTCGCTGCGTTTGCCGGATACGCCTCGAACGTGAATTGTTCCGCGGCCGCCGCATTGGAGCCCAGCACCAGCATGTCGTCGCGCCAGGCGCGGATCGAATACACCCGGCCGTCGGGAGATAGCGCCAGTTCGATCTCGAACTGATAATCCTTGGCAAACTTGCGCAACTGCGCGGCAATCTTCCCTTGCTTGGCGGCCGGAACCACGCACGTCAGGGTGGCGATTGGCGTCTCGGCGGCGGCAACCGCGGTGGCACCCGTCAGGGCGACAAGCAGGACAGCGGGCAACAGCACTGCCGATCGCAGCGTGGTCTTGATCATGGTGTTCTCGAGTGAAGGTGCGGGGACAGCGGCTGCTGCTGCCGGGCACGCAAGGCATGCGGGCAGGGTTGGATGGCGCAGCCTACTGGGATGATGCGGACTTGTCCATGCGCTACGTACTACGCGAGCCGCAACCTCAGCATCTCGCGCAGCAGCCTGTTCAGAAATCGGCCGTAAGCGTACGCTAATGCCACAGTCAGCCGCCGAAACGAAGAAGAGATACATGGACTACCAGATCATCGCGCTTTTGCGGCATCGCGGAGAACAATGGGGCCTTCCACATTGCTCTGGAGAGCGTTCTTGTTTGGGGCATCTGGTCGTTACGAGTCAGTTCCGTGCGACGCCGAGACGCCTAGAAATTAGGTAGGGCCGGTATGCCTCGACTCCTCTGCCGTAAGTGCTTTTGCTTCCCGTCCAAGAATCCAACCTCCGGAAAGCGGACACTCGGGAGCGGCTGCTTTGGGTCGGAAGCGGCCTCTGGGGTGAAGTGGCACGCTGGCACTCCCTCAAGCTGGGAGCTCCCAATGGCTACCAAACGCCGGCACCGCCGAGCGCCCTGGAACAAGGGCAAGATCGTCGGCCAGAAGGCCCCGCTCAAACTCCGCGAAATCTGGGCGATCCGCGTCAGGCTGCAGCTTCGAAGCAACCTCAGGGACCTCGCCCTATTCAATCTGGCGATCGACTCAAAGCTCCGCGCCTGCGACCTTTTGGGCCTCCGGGTCGGTGACATCGCACACGAGAATCATGTCAAT
>JBDSPO010000104.1:0-2681 GCA_039930265.1 Lysobacter sp.
GCCCCGAACAGGCTGGCCTGCAGCCAATCACGCAGGTAGCCGGCGATGCGCGAGATGAACGTCATCGCGCTGAACACCGCTGTGGAACGCAACATGCCGCCTTGCTTGACCCGACTCACCGAACCCCCCATACTTTCCGGTCTGATTTTACGCCGTACCATATTCTCTTTCTTCCAGCTCCAACAAATTCCAGGAATACACAGTGGCAAACATCAAGTCCGCCAAAAAGCGCGCCAAGCAGTCCGTGGTCCGCAATGCCCGCAACGCGAGCCAGCGCTCGATGTTGCGCACCTCCGTCAAGAAGGTGCTGAAGGCACTTGGCGAGAATGACGCCGCCGGTGCCGAGGCCGCCTTCAAGGTTGCCCAGCCGATTCTTGACCGTTTCAGCTCGCGTGGTTTGATCCACAAGAACAAGGCTGCCCGTCACAAGGCCCGCCTGAACGCCCGCATCAAGGCGCTCAAAGCCGCCTGATCCGCGTGCCGCCCGCCGGTTCACACCGGCAGCGGCGGCAACGATCACGGCAGCACGAAAAACCCGGCTTCCGCCGGGTTTTTTCGTGGCCGCAAACTCAGCTTTCGGCATTGCGTCGCAGGGCCGCTTCGGCCTCGGCCGCCGCTTCTGCGGCCGCTTCCTGGGCGTCGGCCTTCTGGCGATCGAAGAACGCCATGATGTCCAGCATGATCGGCCAGGTGCCGTCACGGCTGATCGCCGAGGCGAGGAACCAGCGGTCGGTCCAACCCAGCTCGGCGACCAGATCGCGCACGACCTGCTTGCGCTCGTCTTCGGTCAGCAGATCGGACTTGTTGAACACCAGCCAGCGCGGCTTGGCGAGCAGCTCGGGGTCGTGCTTTGCGAGCTCGCGCTCGATCGCGCGCACCTGCTCGGCGGGGCTGAGTTCCACCCCGCCTTCCATCGGCGCGATGTCCACCAGATGCAGCAGCAGGCTGGTGCGCTGCAGGTGACGCAGGAACTGCGCGCCCAGGCCGGCGCCGTCCGCCGCGCCCTCGATCAGGCCGGGGATATCGGCGATCACGAAGCTGCGGTACTTCTCCACGCTGACCACGCCCAGATTGGGATACAGGGTGGTGAACGGGTAGTCGGCCACCTTGGGGGTGGCGGCGGATACCGCGCGGATCAGGGTGCTCTTGCCGGCATTGGGGAAGCCCAGCAGGCCGACGTCGGCCAGCAGCTTCAGCTCCAGCTTGAGCACACGCTCCTCGCCCGGCAGACCCGGCAGCGCCTTGCGCGGCGAGCGGTTGACCGAGGTCTTGAAGTGCATGTTGCCCAGGCCGCCCTTGCCGCCCTGCGCCACCAGCATGCGGTCGCCCTGGGTGACGAGGTCGCCGATCACCTCGTCGGTCTCCACGTTGACCACCATGGTGCCGATGGGGACGGTAATGACGATGTCCTCGCCGCCCTTGCCGTACATCTGGCGGCCGCGGCCGTCCTCACCGCGCGGGGCGCGGAAATGGCGCTGGTGGCGGAAATCGACCAGGGTGTTGAGGTTCTCGTCCGCCTGCAGCCAGACGCTGCCGCCATGGCCGCCGTCGCCGCCGTCAGGACCGCCCAGCGGGATGTATTTCTCACGGCGGAACCCGACGCAGCCGTTGCCGCCGTCGCCTGCTGAGACCTGGATTTCGGCTTCGTCGACCAGCTTCATGGAAAACCTCGATAGATAAGTGACATGTTCTGCCCCGGATGCATTGTGCCCGGGAAACGAAAAGCCCCGCCGGAGCGGGGCCTTCGCCGTACGCGTACAGGACCGGACGCGAGGTCCGGTCCGCAGCGATTACGCGCTTTCGACGACGCTGACGGTGCGGCGCTTCTTCAGGCCCTTGACCGAAAACTCGACCTTGCCATCAACCAGCGCGAACAGCGTGTGGTCGCGGCCCAGGCCGACGCCCGGACCCGGATGGAACTGCGTGCCACGCTGGCGGACGATGATGTTGCCGGCATCGATCGCCTGGCCACCGTAGATCTTCACGCCGAGGTATTTCGGGTTGGAGTCGCGACCGTTGCGGGTCGAGCCTCCGGACTTTTTATGTGCCATGGCTGCTGCTCCTTACTTCTTGTCGCCACCGGCAATGCCGGTGATCTCGATTTCGGTGTAGTGCTGACGGTGACCCATCTGCTTGCGGTGGTGCTTGCGGCGACGGAACTTGATGATGCGGATCTTGTCCGCACGACCGTGGCCGACCACCTTGGCGGTGACAGTGGCACCCTTGAGCGCATCGCCGAGGGTCACGCCCTCGCCATCGCCCAACATCAGGATGTTGTCGAACTTGACTTCGCTGCCGGCTTCGCCTTCAAGCAGCTCCACACGCAGGGTCTCGCCCTGCATGACGCGGTATTGCTTACCGCCAGTGACTACAACTGCGTACATGACCATCTTCCTCTGTAGTTATTTTTGGTCGCTGCCGCGCCATCGAGGGCGGACAGAAGCGGAATTGTAATGGGTTCATGGGCTTGCGACAACTGCGCGGGGACTTTTCTGCCGCCCGGGGCCCGTCCGCCTTCCATTCCGGCCGTTTGCCCCCATTTCCTGCACTCGATAGGCTTACTTGTTAGCCCTCGCGCGTTGCCGCGCAACTCCCCCTACCCCACAGGCTTCTTCGATGGCGATGGAATTCATCAGCATCCGCGGTGCGCGGACGCACAACCTCAAGAACATCGATCTCGA
>JBDSPO010000105.1:0-6604 GCA_039930265.1 Lysobacter sp.
CAACCGCGTCGGGTGCCAACAGCAGCGCATCCGGCGAATACGCGACAGCAGCGGGTGCGGAGAGCAGCGCCTCCGGTTTCCTCTCCACGGCAACGGGTGCGGCAGCTTCGGCAACCGGTGACGGCAGTGTCGCCACCGGCTCGCTGAGTGAAGCATCGGGAGAGGAATCCACCGCCTCCGGCTTCTACAGTCTCGCCAGCGGAGAGGTCTCCACGGCGATCGGTGCGGAAACCGTCGCCAGCGGTGTCGCATCCGCGGCGCTTGGCTTCCGTGCCGAGGCAAGTGGCGCCTACGCCACCGCAGTAGGCGGGCTTTCGGCGGCAACCGGCTACAACAGTACCGCCGTCGGCAGTGCAGCCGAAGCCAACGGACCGAACAGCACCGCACTGGGTTCTGACAGTGTTGCCGCGGCCGCCAACAGTGTCGCCGTAGGTGTCAGATCCGTGGCCGACCGCGCGAACAGCGTATCGATGGGACGTGTCGGCGCCGAGCGCCAGATCACCAACGTGTCCGCCGGCACCGCCGGTACCGATGCGGTGAACCTGACCCAGCTCAACAGCGTTGCCAGTGTCGCGACTGAAACCGACAAGCGGTTCAAGGCCAGCGGCAACGGCGAGGCCATCGTGGATGGTGATGATGCGGTAGCCGCCGGCAGCGATGCACTGGCCGACGGCGACTACGCCACCGCACTGGGTGCTTCCAGCACGGCTACGGAAATGGGTGCGACTGCGGTGGGCTCCGGCGCGACTGCGGAAGGCGCACTGTCGATTGCCAGCGGGTACAACGCCCAGGCCTTGTCCGAAAACGCCAGCGCATACGGTGCCCGCAGTGTCGCAACCGGTGAAGGTGCCACTGCGACGGGTGCCGGCAGCAGGGCGGTTGGCAGGTCCTCCAGCGCGAGCGGCGCGGACAGCAGGGCGACTGGATCACTGGCCACCGCCGCCGGCGCAGGGGCGGTTGCCAGCGGCAACTTCACCACCGCGGTAGGTGGCTTGTCGGGTGCGACCGGCTACAACAGCACAGCTGTCGGCAGCGCCGCCGAAGCGGAGGGTGAGGACAGCACAGCGCTCGGTGCTGACAGCCTCGCAGAAGCCGACGGGAGCGTGGCCCTCGGCCGACGCTCCTACGCGGACCGGGAGGACACGGTGTCGGTCGGTCGGGTCGGCAACGAGCGGCAGATCACGAATGTGGCCGCCGGCTCGATCGATACCGATGCGGTCAACCTGTCGCAACTGGGCTCGATGGCCAGCTCGCTGGGTGGCGGCGCCGGGTTCTCCGGCGGCGTCTTCAGTCCGCCCAGCTACATGATCCAGGGCAATGCCTACGGCAACGTCGGCGCTGCATTCGCCGCCGTGGACGGTCGGCTCAGCTCGTTGCAGACCAGTATCGACAACGCGATTGTCCCCGGGCCCGTAGGCCCCGGCGGTCCGGAAGGCCCTGCCGGCCCGACCGGTCCTGCCGGTCCCGCGGGTCCACAAGGTCCTGCTGGGGACAGTGTCGTCGGCGCAACCGGCCCGCAGGGTGCCACCGGTGAACAGGGTGCGACCGGAGCCACGGGGCCTCAGGGTCCCGCCGGGCAGGACAGCGACCTCTTCCGCGGGGAGGGCACCGGATTGGCCATCGGTGAGGGCAGCATCGCTGCCGACGACAACGACACCGCGCTGGGCAACAACGCGGTTGTACGTGCGGCCAACAGCACTGCGGTGGGCAGTAACAGCAGCGTGGATGCCTCGGCCAGCAATGCGGTCGCGGTCGGCGCTGACAGCACCGTGTCCGCCAGTGGCGGCACGGCCATCGGTCAAGGCGCGTCGGTATCGGCACAGGGCGCGGTCGCCATCGGCCAGGGCTCCGCTGCCACTGAGGCCAACACGGTGTCAGTGGGTTCGGCCAATAACCAGCGCCGAGTGACCAATGTGGCCACCGGTACGCAAGGCACGGATGCCGCCAACGTCGCCCAGGTGCAAGCCGGCAATGCCGCCACGCTGGACACTGCGCGGGCCTACACCAACACCACCGCGACCCAGACGCTCAACGCGTCGTACAACTACACCGACACCAGCTCGACCAACGCGCTGAACTCGGCGAAGGCGTACACCGACCAGCGCATGACCGTCATCGCCGACGACTTCAACATGCTGCGCGGCGAGGTCAACGATCGTTTCTACGAGGTCGACAAGCGTTTCGACCAGATGGGCGCGATGAGCGCGGCCATGTTGAACATGGCCACCAGCGCCGCCGGTGTTCGCACCCAGAACCGGGTGGGCGTGGGCGTGGGCTTCCAGAACGGCCAGACGGCGCTTTCGCTGGGTTATCAGCGGGCCCTGTCCGACCGCGCCACGGTCACCGTAGGCGGTGCGCTGAGCGGTGATGACACCTCGGTGGGCGCCGGCGTCGGCTTCGGCTGGTAAACCGCGGGCGTCGCGGGGTCCGTCCCGCGGCGCCACCCACCTGTTATTGCAACTGCTGCTGTTCCTGTTCCCTGCTGTGCTTCTCCTCCCTGCGACACCCGACACAACACCACAACCAGGAAGAACCAGATGACCTGCACCAAGCCTTCATTCCGCCTCAGCCTGCTCGCCACCGCCGTAGCCATGACCCTCGCCGCCCCCGCCGCAATGGCCGCTGGCGCGACCCAGCTGGAAACCCGCGAAGCCCCGCGTGCCGCTGCCAACGCCGCGCCGGGCGCACGCCTCATCGTGACGTATCGCGATGCCACCGCCCCCAACGCGCTCAAAGTGCGCACCGTTGAGACCGCGGCCGCCCGCAGCCGTTCGCTGACCGCCGCGTCCGCGCGCACCGGCAGCAAGGCGCCCTCCGCTACTCTGCTGCGCCGGCTCGCCGTAGGCGCCGATCTCATCCGCATGGATCGCAAGCTGAGCGTCACCGAGCTGAACACCCTGGTGCGTGAGCTCAAGGCCGATCCGGCGGTGGCCGCGGTCGAGATCGACGAGATGCTGCAGCACACCGGCGGCGTCCGCATCACCACGGACGTCTCGCCGCAACTGGTCCCCAACGATCAGTAATACGCCGGCTACAACTGGCACTTCAAAGACAACGCCGGCGGCATTCGCGCGCCCGAGGCGTGGGACGTATCGACCGGTGCGGGCGTGGTGGTCGCCGTGCTGGACACCGGCATCGTCGTGCATCCGGACATGGACGCCAACATGCTGGCCGGGTACGACTTCATCTCCGACTCGGAAGTGTCGCGTCGGCCGACCAACGCACGGGTTCCGGGGGCGCACGACTATGGCGACTGGAACGACGATGCGAGCAAATGCGACGTCAGTAACAGCTCATTCCACGGCACCCACGTTTCGGGCACCGTTGCCGAGCTGACCAACAACGGGATCGGCATGGCGGGCATTGCGCACAACGCGAAGGTCCTGCCAGTCCGCGTGCTCGGCCGCTGCGGCGGTTACACCTCCGATATCGCCGATGCCATCGTCTGGGCAGCGGGCGGCACGGTGGCCGGTGTCCCGGCCAACGCCAACCCGGCAGAGATCATCAACATGAGCCTGGGCGGCGGCGCGGCGTGTCGTGCCGTCACCCAGACGGCCATCAATCAGGCAGTGGCTCTGGGCACCACGGTCGTGGTTGCCGCCGGCAACAGCAACGCGGACGCCGCCAACTTCACGCCGGCCAGCTGCGACAACGTGATTTCGGTGGGCGCCGGTCGTATCACCGGCGGTCGCGCCGGTTATTCCAACTACGGTCCCAAGGTCGATCTGACCGCCCCGGGTGGCGGTGGCTCGATCGACGGCAACCCGAACGGCTATGTGTGGCAGGCTGGTAACAACTCCAAGACCGCTCCGGAAGCCGGTGCGCCGTCCTATATGGGCATGGCTGGCACCTCGATGGCGGCCCCGCACGTGGCCGGCGTTGCCGCGCTGGTGCAGAGCGCGGTAGTGGCGGCCGGCGGCACGGTCAAGACACCCGCAGAGATGGAGGCCATCCTGGTAAAGAGCGCGCGTGCGTTCCCGGCGACCCCGGACAAGCCCATCGGCAGCGGTTTGCTGGATGCACCGGCAGCCTTGGCGAAAGCCCTGGAAGTGCCGTGTAACCCGGCGGTGGAGGAATGTGCGCCGGATTCCATCGAGCTGACCAGCAAGGTGCCCATGGGCAACCAGTCCGGCACCAGCAGCAGCGAGACGTTGTACAGCTTCGAGGTTCCCGCCGGCACGAGCCTGCTCAACCTGATGACCTACGGCGGCACGGGCAATGCGAGCGTCTACGTGAGTGCTGGCGTAGCCCCCACTGCGACCGCGTTTGACCACAAGTCAACGCGTCCGGGCAACAACGAAACGGTGCGCGTCTCCAATCCGCAGGCGGCGATCTACTACATCCTCGTTACGGGCAGCTACACCGGCATGACCATCCAGGCGCGCGCTGACTGACGTCCACGCAAGCCCACTGCAACACCCGACCCCGGCTTCGGCCGGGGTTTTTTTTGCCGCAAAGCCGGCCTTGCCGCTCGGCTACACTTGAGCCCTCACCATCCACAGGGACGTCACCGATGCGCCATTGCCCGCCTGTTCTCGCCATCCTGGGCGCCACCCTGCTGGTGTCGGGCTGCCAGCACGTCGCGACCGTTCATGGCGACCAGCCGACCCTGCCGGCCGTTGGTACTCCCGCGCAGACGCTCGCCGCCGACGACAACCTCAATGCCGTCGCCTGGATGCAGACGTCGACCGAATACCGGGCCACTGCCTTGCAGACCTACCGGGCCGCCGCCGCGCAGCTGGATGCAGCCCTCGCGGATCCCCACTGGGACGCGCTGGCGCCCTCCGATCGCGTGGTACCGGTGGCGGGATTGAAGCCAGCGGTGATCGTCGACATCGACGAAACCGTGCTCGACAACGCCCCCTACCAAGTCCGCCTGATCCGTTCCGGCCTTGCCTACGACGACGCGACCTGGGCGCAGTGGGTTGCCGAACAGGCCGCGCGTCCCGTGCCCGGCGCGGTCGAATTTGCGAAAGCCGCCAACGCGCGCGGGGTCACCATCATCTACCTGTCCAACCGGACCCAGGACCAGCGCGCGGCGAGCCTGGCCAATCTGCGCGCCGTCGGACTGCCGGTCGCCGACGACTTGGTCTACCTGGGCAAGGGCATGCCGGTGGCGGGCTGCGAGCAGACCTCCAGCAGTCAGAAGCATTGCCGCCGCCAGTGGGTAAGCCGCAACTACCGCGTGCTGATGCAGTTTGGCGACCAGATGGGTGATTTCGTCCAGCCTGTGCCGAATACCGCGCAGCGCCGCGCCGCACTGATGGACCAGTTCGGCGGCTGGTTCGGCGAGCGCTGGTGGATGCTCGCCAACCCCAGTTACGGCGATTGGCAACCGGTACTGTTCAACAACGACTGGACCCAGTCCCCGACTGCACAGCGCGCCGCAAAACAGCGTGCACTGGATGCGGCTGACTGATCCATGCCGGCGCTGCATGGCCAGGCCCTCAATCGTTTCGCGACGCCTTTGGCTTGCCGAGTGCCCGGGCGCCGGCCACGATGTTGGCTGGCGACTGGGGAGCCGTACCGCATGAGTCCTATCCAACGCACTTTGCTCCGACCGATGACGCTTGCCGCCACGATCCTGCTGGCGGGCGCACTCGTCGGGGGCGGGTGCAGCCGCAATCAGGACGCCGCGTCCGGGTCGACCGCGGCACGCACCCCGGTGGAGACGGTCAATCGACTCATCGCCGATCTGCGTGGCAACGATCTGGTGAAGTACGCCGACCACGCGTTGCCACCGGCAGTGCACCGCGATCTGAAGGTGGCCTGGTCCGAAGGCCGCACCACATGGCCGCTGACGCAGCTGCCACTGAGTGAGCAACTGCCGGGATTCATCGCCACCTTGGCCGCGCCGGACGCGGAGACTTCCATCCTTGCCTCGTTCCGCAGGCAGTTTGCCGGGGCCGACCGCGAACTGCAGGCGGCCGCGTCGACCCTGGGCCTGTTCGCCGCCCAGTACGTGGAGCAAAGCACCGACTACAGCGACCTTGAGCGGGAGCACTACGCGCAGCTGATCGCCGCGCTCAGCGGGTGGGGCGCGAAGGCGCCACTCTCGGACCCGGCGCGCGCAAAAAAGGCGATTCCACAACTCGTCGCGGCGGCCCGGCTGACCGGACTCGGTGGCGCCGATGCGTTGCGGCAGGCCGGCATGGAGCGCAGCCTGACCCGTCTGGGACCGTTGCTGGCGCGGTTCAAGACTGTACTGACGGTCTACGGACTGGACATCGATGCCGCCCTCGCCGGTGCATCAGTGCAGCTGATCGAGCAGACCGGGGACACGGCGCGGGTCGCGCTGACCTACACCTTGGCGGGTCAACCGGTGGCTGCGCAGATCGCGCTCGAGCGCCGGACCGGCCGCTGGTACCTGAGCGACCTGACCCGCCATGCGGAGATCCAGGCCACGCTGCAGCCCGCCACATCGCCCGCGCTGGTCGCAGACCCGTCCGCCGCCCGTCTCCACTGACCGGTGGCTGCCGTCGGTGAACCGGCATAATGGTCCGGATGCCAAAACCCACTCCCCTGCCAGGCGCCTCCGGGAAGATGACCGATCCCGATGATGCGGTGAATTCCCACGCCCGCGATGCCGTGAACGATGCCGCGG
>JBDSPO010000106.1:0-14191 GCA_039930265.1 Lysobacter sp.
TCCCACCTGCCGCTGGATCGCCTGCAGCGGCGTTTGCAGGCGCTCGGCATCGAGGACGATTACGGCCGCCGCAGCGGGCTGCCCCACGTGGCCGAGCCGACACGCCTGGCCTTCGCAGGGTTCGACCGCTACCGGCGCGCCCTGTGGCTCGCGTCGGGGGCGGCGCAGGCGTGGCTTCGACTGCGCGACGCGGCCCGCCAGCACGACCTCGTGCTGGAGGCGATCTCCGGTTACCGCAGTCACGACTACCAGTGGGGCATCTTCGAGCGCAAGCGGGAACGCGGAATCTCGCTTGCCGAGATCCTTACCGTCAACGCCGCCCCGGGCTACAGCGAGCATCACTCCGGCTGCGCGCTGGACATCAGCGTGCCCGGCGAGCCGGCCGCGGAGGAATCCTTTGAGCACACCGCCGCGTTCGCGTGGCTGACCTCGCACGCCGGCGCGCACGGATTCCACCTGAGTTATCCCCGCGACAATCCCCACGGCATCGTTTACGAGCCGTGGCACTGGTGCTGGGCGCAGGCGCGTCACGCCCCCGCCTTGTGCCCCGCCGCAGACGCGGTCAACGCCTGAGCGAGTCGGCTGCCCACAGCAGCCAGCCGAACATCATCAGAAACCCGCCGTACGGCGCGGCGAACGTCGGCGTCGCAAAAACGTGCGCACCCACCAGGCTGCCCGAGAACAGCAGCGTCCCCAGCGCCAGTGCGACCAGTCCGATCAGTCCGGCGACGCGCACCGCACCCGGTGCCAGCGCTGCCAGCGCGATGCCATGGCCGAACGCAAACCATGCGGCCGACTGCAACCGCTCCTGCGCGCCCGGCTCTACCGCGTGCGCCGCATAGGCCGCCAGACCCACGGAAACCCCGGCCAACAGTGCACCCAGACAGGCGAGCAGCCGCGTCGCGCGGCCATCGCCTGCCGCGGGTGCAATGGAAACGATGGCGGGGTCGGGAGTCATGGCATCGGCGTCGGTGGGGAGTTGGCGAAGATATAGCAGACAAAAAAAACGCGCCGCGGTGTTCCGCGGCGCGTTGATGGAATCAGCAGATTCCGGAATGGATCAGCGCAGCATCCAGTAAACCCTGAACTCGCCTTCGGCAAGGAAGCCCTGTTCGATACCGGCATCCCATGACTCGTACGGGCGACCTGCGGTATCCAGGCCCTGGGTCAGCACCCAGGCACGCAGCGCGTCACGCACGGTGGGCAGGTTGGCCATGTGGCCGGTGAAAGGCACCATCGCGACCTTGGCCGGCTCGTCATAGACGTGCTCGACCGGTCCTTCCAGCTTGATCGAGAGCTTGCCGGCCGGCGCGGGCGCCGCATCCGCCGGCGCAACTGCAACGGCGTCGGCAGGCTTGCTGCCGGCATCGCCCGCCGCGTCGCTCTTGGCAGCCGAACCACCGCCCGCCTTGCGCACCGGCATCGCCACGTCAAAGGCATAGCTGTCGGAACCGAACTCGTTGGTGATCACGCGCACCGGACCGGCGGCTTCGAGATTGTTGGCCTTCATGACCTTCTCGATCCACTGCAGGTTGTTCTTCATGGTGCGCTCGACAACGTCGTTGTTGCGCTCCACGGCGGCACTGACCAGCAGCAGGTTCGCCGCCGGACGCTCGGTGATGCTCGGGGCGCGGGTCGGATCGCCCTTGCTCAGCTCGTTGTAGTCATGGTTGGGCACCGCCGCCAGCAGGTTGCTCAGGCGGCCGAGGCTCATCTTCATGCTCTCGCCCATGCCGCTGGACACGTACATGCCCGCGTAGCGGCCGAACAGGTTCATGCCGTAGTCGACATCGTAGGTCTGGGTGATGCGCACGTTGCGCTTGGACTGCCCGCGGCCTGACGGCTCCAGCTTGAAGGTGGTGATCTTGTTGGTACCGGGCTCATCGTTGGTGACTTCAAACGTGACGCTCTTGCCGGGCACACTGTTCACCAGCTTCCAGCTGCCGCTGCCCACAGAACGCTCTTTGGAGCTGTAATCCAGCTGCGCCCCTTCCCCCGACTTGGGACCGGTGAGCTTGATGTCCATCGCCGGGTCATGCAGTGGCAGGACGTTCCATTGGGAGAAGCGCGCGAAACTGTTGATCGTGTCGTACACGATCGTCATCTTGCGGTTGGTCTCCACGGACTGCTCGATATGACGATGCGAGGGCAGCAGGAAACCTACGATGATGAACAGTGCAGCGACGATCGCCAGCGAAATCAACACTTCAATCAGACGGGTCATACAGGTTCTCTCCAGGGCCGGACCCGGAACGGGACGAGGGCGCAGACCGGCAATCCTAGCAAGGAAACCGCTCCCGCCGCAGCCCATCGGGCTGACTTAATCCGGGCAATCGCTCCGGAATTGTCCAATCACTACACCAGCTGCAGCTCAAACGCCTTCAATACGGCCCGCGTACGGTCGCGCACGCCCAGTTTGGACAGGATGTTGGAGACATGGTTCTTGATCGTCCCTTCGGCCACGCCAAGCGAGTTGGCGATCTCCTTGTTGGAGAATCCGCCGGCCATCAGCCGCAGGATCTCGGTTTCCCGTTCGGTCAAGGGGTCGGGCTTTTCCAGGCTCACGAACTCGTTGCGCATGTGCTCCAGGCCAGACAGCAGACGCTGGCTCATCGCAGGCTGCACCAGCGAGCCGCCGCGCGCGACAGTCTGGATCGCGCCGACCAGCTGCTCCAGCGAGACATCCTTGAGCATGTAACCCTTGGCCCCGGCCTTGATGCCAGCCAGCACCATCTGGTCATCGTCGAAGGTGGTGAGGATGATCGTCGGCGGCAACTGCCCTTCGGCAGCGAGCGCCTGCAGCGCCTCCAGCCCCGACATCACCGGCATCCGCATGTCCATCAGCACCACGTCCGGTGCGACCTGCGGAATAACCTCGATCGCCTGGCGGCCGTCGCTCGCTTCCGCGACCACCTCGATGCCCTCGGCGAGCGACAACAGCGATCTCACACCCTGCCGCACGAGGGTCTGGTCGTCGACGAGCAGCACCCGGATCGGATGGCCCGTGGGGAGGGTTTTCATTGATGGATTCCTTCGATGGCGGCCAAAGTCGATACCGGTAACGCGACCTGCAGCCTGAAACCGGCCTGGGGCCGGGTGTCGATGATCAACTCGCCGGCGTATTCCGCCAGCCGTTCCCGCATGCCGCGCAGGCCGTTGCCGATGACCACCTGGGCGGCACCGCGGCCGTCGTCGCGCGCGTCGATCAGAATACGCCCATGCTCGCCCCACAGCCGTATCCACAGGTTGTCGGCATCGGCATGGCGGGCCACATTGGTGATGATTTCCTGGGTACAGCGCAACAGGACCTGCGCGCGCTCCGGATCGTCCAGCGCCAACGGCTCCTCGATGTCCATATGGATCGCCAGACCGGGAACGTTCTCCGCCAGCGGCCGCAGCGCGAGACCGACATTGATCGCGCCGCCGGTACGCAACTGGCTGACCGCCTCACGGACATCGGTCAGCAGCAAACGGGCCAGGGTGTGGGCCTGGGTCACGTGCTCGAGCGCGCGCCCCTGGGTCAGGTGGCCGGCGACTTCCAGATTCAGGCTGAGCGCGGTCAGGTGATGACCCAATAGATCGTGCAGTTCGCGTGAGATCCGGGTGCGCTCGTTGACCCGCGCGCTCTCGGCAAGCAGCAGGCGGGTCGCCTGCAATTCCGCGTTCAGCCGGCGCTGCTCCTCGCGCGCCTGTGCCTGCTGCATCGCCACCAGCGCGGTGACGAACACAAAGCTGGAAAACCCCGCGTACAGCAGGGACTGCAGGAGTGCGATCAGCGGCGGAAAGTTCCACGGCGCACCCACGAACACCGGAATCACCGCGATGTTGCTGGCCACCAGCCAGCCCACGCCGACCCGCAACGGCAGCAGCCAGGGCAGCAGGCCGGCCATGACCATCAGCAGGACGCTGCCCAGGCCGGTGCCGGAGAAGTAGCTCACGCCCAGCGCGCAGCCGGTCAGGACCAGCAGTAGTAGATGGTCGATCCACGTGCGCCGCTGCTGGCCCAGCGAGCGCGTGATCCACCAGTACACGCCTCCAAAGCTCAGGTACACCGCCAGCCAGCGCCCGATCACCAGATTGAAGGCCGGCCCGCCCGCGCCACCTTGCTGGATGCTGGACGGATCCAGGAAGATGGACACCAGCCAGAACCCGACCATGCCCCAGGTGAACAACCCGGCGTAGCGCAGCAGTCGGCTATGGTTAAGGCGTCTCAGCATTCCCGCATGCTACCGGCATCGTAGCGTGACCGGGTGCTCCAAACGTCATGATGAATCGGGCTGCGGGCAGCGCGGCCGGTTTCATTGCCGTCGCCCACCCTGCCCCCGCATGCGATAATTTACCGGCTGAACCACGGCACTGACGCACCAAACCCCTGGAGTACCGGAATGTCGATCGTCGTCCGCGACGTGCAAGAGCACGAACTGGATTCCGTCCTCGCCCTGAACAACGCTGCCGGTCCGGCGATCCTGCCGCTGGATGCCGCGCGGCTGCGCCATTTTTTTGATACAGCCGAGTACTTCCGGGTCGCCGAGCGCGACGGCACCCTTGCCGGCTTCCTGATCGGCATGGGCGGCCACGCCGAGCACGACAGCAGCAACTTCCGCTGGTTCTGCGACCGCCATCCGGAGTTCTTCTACATCGACCGCATCGTCGTTGCCAGTCGACGGCGCGGCGGCGGTGTCGGCCGTGCGTTCTACGCCGACGCCCAAAGCTATGCCGAGCTGCGCTATCCGCAGATGGCCTGCGAGGTCTTTCTGGAAGGTACCAACGACCCGGTCCTGCTGTTCCACGGCAGCTTCGGCTTCCGCGAGGTCGGCCAGCACGTCATGCCCGACACCGGTCTGCGCGCGGCCATGCTGGTCAAGGAGCTGTGCAGCTACCCGTGGGTGAATGCCACCTACGGGCAAAATCTGCCCAATGTCCCCTGGGCGGCGTCCCGCACCCTGCCCGGCTTCGCGCCCGCACGCGCGACAGGTACCGGTCATTGAACGTGGCGGTGGATTTCGAGCCCGCCGGCGAGCTCAAGATTGGCCAGGTTGGAATTGCCAACCTGCGCATCCGTACCTTCGACGTTGACCGCCTCGCGGCCGAAATGCGCGACCGCGTGCAGCGCGCACCCAACCTGTTTGCACGCGCGGCGGTGGTGCTCGACTTTGGCGGTCTGGCCCAGCTGCCGGACGCGGCGAGGGCGCGCGCCCTGATCGACGGCTTGCGCAGCGCCGGTGTGCTGCCGGTCGCCCTGGCCTACGGCACCACCGAGACCGAACGCCTGGCCGAAGTGCTGCAACTGCCACTGCTGGCGAGGTTCCGCGCCCAGTACGAGCGCGACGACGCGACCGTTGCCGCAGTCACCGTGGCGACGGATGCCCCGTCCACCGCGCCGCCGCCGCGCGCGCCCGATCCGGCCCCACCGGCACGCGATGCCGCCCACGGCCCGGGCATGGTGCACGCGCCCCTGGTCCGCTCGGGCCAGCAGCTGTATGCGGAAAATCGCGACCTCACGGTGTTGACCGCCGTGGGCGCGGGCGCGGAGGTGATTGCCGACGGGTCCGTGCATATCTATGGCCCCCTGCGCGGGCGCGCGCTGGCCGGCGCCAAGGGCGACGAGCAGGCGCGTATCTTCTGCCGCGAGTTCCACGCTGAGCTGGTCGCGATCGCCGGCCACTACAAGGTGCTCGAAGACGTCCCTGAAAAACTGCGTGGCAAGGCCGTGCAGGTGTGGCTGCAGGACGGACAGCTGCACCTGGCCGCGCTGGACGCCCCATGACCGCTCCACCGTGCATGCTTTCCCCCGGCGACACCCCCGTGCATCACCCCATCATTTGGAGGATTTGAACTTGGCCGAGATTATCGTTGTCACTTCGGGCAAGGGAGGCGTCGGCAAGACCACGACCAGCGCCAGCCTCGCCTGCGGCCTTGCGCGCCGCGGCCACAAGGTCGCCATCATCGATTTCGATGTCGGCCTGCGCAATCTCGACCTGATCATGGGCTGCGAGCGGCGGGTCGTTTACGACTTCGTCAACGTGGTCAATGGCGAGTCCACCCTCAAACAGTCGCTGATCAAAGACAAGCGCTTCGAGAACCTGTACGTGCTGGCGGCATCGCAGACGCGTGACAAGGATGCGCTGACCCTGGAAGGCGTGGAAAAGGTGCTCAACGAACTGGCCGCCGACGGCTTCGACTACATCATCTGCGACTCCCCGGCCGGGATCGAGAAGGGTGCCCACCTGTCGATGTACTTCGCCGACCAGGCGCTGGTGGTGGTGAATCCGGAAGTCTCCTCGGTGCGTGATTCCGATCGCATCCTCGGCCTGCTCGCGTCCAAGACGCGGCGCGCCGAGACCGGCGATCGCATCAAGGAGCACCTGCTGCTGACCCGCTACAGCCCCAAGCGCGTGGAAAGCGGCGAGATGCTCAGCATCGCCGACGTCGAGGAGATCCTCGGCCTGAAGGCGATCGGCGTGATCCCCGAATCCCCGGACGTGCTCAATGCGTCCAACAAGGGCGAGCCGGTCATCCTGGACACCGAGTCGGATGCGGCCCAGGCCTACGACGACGCGGTCGCCCGCCTGTTGGGCGATACCCGTCCGATGCGTTTCGTAAGCCCTGACAAGAAGGGTTTCTTCAGCAAGTTGTTCGGAGGTTAGACATGGGCCTGTTCGATTTCCTGCTGGTCAAGAAGCAGACCGCGTCGGTCGCCAAGGACCGGTTGCGGATCATCGTCGCCCACGAGCGCGCCACCCGCGGTGGTCCGGATTACCTGCCGATGCTGCAGCGTGAACTGCTCGAGGTCATTCGCAAGTACGTCAACGTCGACGCCGACGCGGTCAAGGTGGACCTGCTGGGCGACGGCGATGACAAGGTGCTGGACATCTCGGTGTCGCTGCCCGAGAACCGCGCCGTCGCCAACGGCTGAGTCGGCCACGGCATCACGCCCGCAGCGGCGGCTTCCAGGAAGGGGGCCGCCGCGGCCTGCGCGCCGCTGCCGACGCCGCCCCGCCGGTATGGCCCCTGCTGCATGCTGACCCTCTCGGACATCGGCTTTGAAGCGCCGGGGCACCTGTTGGCGGGCTATGGTCTGCGCCTGGTGGAGGTCGCGGACGGCCAGCCCATTCCCGGCAGCTATTGGGGTGAGCAGGAGGCGGGTCTGATCGGCGACACGGTGTATGCCCGCAGCGACACGCCGGTGCATTCGCTGCTGCACGAAGCCGGCCATCTGATCGTGCTCTCGCCGCAGGCCCGCGCCGCGGTGCACACCGATGCCACCGATTCGATCGAGGAGGAGGACGCGGTGTGCGTGCTGCAGGTCCTGCTCGGCGACGCCCTGCCCGGTGTCGGGTCCGCCCGCATTCTGGCTGACATGGATACGTGGGGCTACACCTTCCGTCTGGGCTCGGCGACCGCGTATTTCCAGCACGATGCGGACGCGGCATGGCAATGGCTGGGGACCCGCGGACTGGTCGACCCGATCGCGCGAACGCTTGCACCGCGCCCGGCCGGCCTCTAGCCTGCGGGAGTTGGCAGCGCCACCGCGGCGCGCCGTCCCATCAGGTGACCTGCATGAAGCCCATCCGCGCCCTGCTCGCGCTGAGCATCGCCACTGCCGTGCTCGGCCTGGCTGCCTGCGACAAATCGCCGGTACCCGCGACCACCGCACCCCCCTCCTCCACCACCGGCACGACGCCGGCCGACGAGACTGCCGACCAGTTCATCGCCCGGATCAACGCCGAATTGAAGGCGATGCAGCCGGAGTTGAACAAACCGCAATGGCTGTCCAGCACCTACATCAATGACGACACCGAGTTCCTCGCGGCCAAGTCCAATGAGCGCTACCTCTCGCAGCTGAACCAGTGGATCGAGCAGGCCAAACGCTTCGAGGGCCAGCAGATGGCCCCGGAGACCGCGCGCGCAATCCAGCTGCTGAAACTGTCAACCGCGATGCCGGCGCCCAACGACCCGGCCAAGCTGGCCGAACTGGCGCGCATCGCCAGCAAAATGGAAGGCGCCTACGGGTCTGGCGAGCACTGCAAGGGCGAGGGCGAGGCCCGCGACTGCCGCCAGTTGGGAGCACTGGAGGACGTGCTGCGCAGCAGCCGTGACTACGACGCGCAGCTGGACGCCTGGCGCGGCTGGCACACGGTCTCCCAGCCGATGCGCAAGGACTACGTCCGCTTTGTGGAACTGGTGAACGAAGGCGCGGGCACGATGGGTTTTGCGGACGCCGGCGAGATGTGGCGCTCCGGCTACGACATGAGTCCGGTCGAACTGGCGGCCGAAACCGACCGTCTGTGGGGTCAGGTCAAGCCGTTGTACGAGCAGCTACACTGCTACACCCGCACGCGGCTGGATGCCAAATACGGCAAGGACAAGGGCGAAGTCGCCGGCGGCATGCTGCCCGCCCACCTGCTGGGCAACATGTGGCAGCAGGACTGGGGCAACCTGTGGGACGTGCTGGCGCCGTACGAGAACGCCGGCAAGATGGACATCAGCGGCGCGCTGGAGTCGCGCTACCGCCAGATCCACGCGCAGAAACTGGCCCAGAACACGGGCGACCGCAGCCCGGCCCGTCTGGCGCAATTGGATGAAGACGCCAAAGACGCCTCCGCGCGTCAGATGACCAAGCGCGCCGAGGACTTCTATCTCTCGCTGGGCATGGCCCAACTGCCCGACAGCTACTGGCAGAACACCCAGTTCATCAAACCGCGTGACCGCAACGTGGTCTGCCACGCCAGCGCGTGGGACATGAACATGCAGGGCGACGTGCGCACCAAGATGTGCATCAAGCCCAACGAAGAGGAATTCACGACGATCTACCACGAGCTGGGTCACGTGTATTACTACATGGCCTACAACGACCAGCCCGCGCTGTTCCAGACCGGCGCCCACGACGGCTTCCACGAAGCCATCGGCGACACCATCGTGCTGGCGATGACCCCGAAATACCTGGAGTCCATCGGCCTGGTCGACACCCAGCAGCAGAGCGAGCAGGCGTTGATCAACTCGCAGATGCGGATGGCGCTGGCCAAGGTGGCCTTCCTGCCGTTCGGGCTGATGATCGACCGTTGGCGCTGGGGCGTGTTCGACGGCACCATCCAGCCGGACCAGTACAACAAAGCCTGGTGGGACCTGAAAGCGAAGTACCAGGGCGTGGCGCCGGTGGAGGCGCGCGGCGAGGAATTCTTCGATGCAGGTGCCAAGTACCACGTACCCGGCAACACCCCGTACACGCGCTACTTCCTGTCGCATGTGCTGCAGTTCCAGTTCTACAAGGCACTGTGCGATGCGGCCGGCCACACCGGGCCGCTCAACGAGTGCAGCTTCTATGGCAACAAGGCCGCCGGCCAGAAGCTGCAGGCGATGCTGGGCAAGGGCGCGAGCCAGCCCTGGCAGCAGACCATGAAAGAGCTGACCGGCGGGGAGACCATGGATGCCAGCGCGGTGCTGGAGTATTTCGCGCCGCTGCAGCAATGGCTGGTGCAGCAGAACGAAGGTCAGACGTGTGGCTGGCAGGCCAGTGCAACGCCAGCGCCTGCGCCCCCACGGGTGCCGGCGGCAGCGAAGCCGGTCACCGGCGCACCCGTCCCCGGCTAGATGGCATCGCCCGGCACGCCGGCACCCGTACGGGTCCGGCCGGCCAGCGGCTTGGACGACAGCGATTCCCACAGCCAGAACAGCCAGCCGATCAGCACCAGCGCTGCCGCCGCGATCGCCAGGGACATCGCGCTGCCGCTGAGCCAGGGTGAGACCACACCGGCGATCACGGCGTTGAGCACCAGCGAGGTGAACGCCTGCAGCGAGGACGCCGCGCCGCGCATGCGCGGGTACATCTCCAGAATCGCCAGGGTGACGATCGGGAACACCAGCGCGATCCCGAACGCGTTGAGGCTGATCGGAATCATGGCCCACGGAATCTGTGGCGCATCGGTGACGAGGTTGTAAACCAGCCCGAGCGTGACCGCGACGCCGGATACCGCAAATCCGATCCCCACCAGCCGTGAGCCGGGAATCCGCCCGGCCGCCCGACCGGAAGTGAACGCGCCCAGCACCATGCCGCCGATCATCGGGATGAAGAACCAGCCGAAATCGCCCGGCCCCATTGGCTTGCCATTGCGCTCCAGCAGATCCAGCACAAACGCCGGGGCGGACGCGATGAACAGGAACAGGGCCGAGAAATTGAATGCCGCGCAGGCCGCCAGCCGCTGGAAGCGCGGGTTGATCAGGATCGCCTTGTAGTCGCGCAGCAACCGCGCGGGCACCAGTGGCAGGCGCGCGGCGGGCGGATGCGTCTCCGGCAGCAGCCGCCAGGTCAGCGCCAGCAACACAACCGAGAACGCCACCAGAAACCAGAAGATGGTCGACCAGTGGCTCCAGCCGAGAATCCAGCCGCCAATGATCGGAGCGATCGCCGGGGCGATGCCGAAGATCATCGACACGTGGCTCATCAGGCGCTGGGCATCGTCGCCCTGCAGGACGTCGCGGATGACCGCCCGACCGACGACCAGCCCGGTTCCGGCCGACAGGCCCTGCATCGCGCGGAAGACCAGCAGGGTGTTCAGATCGGTGGACACCGCGCATCCCACCGACGCCACGGTGAATATCGTCAGTCCCCCCAGGATGACCGGCCGCCTGCCCCAGGCATCCGACAGCGGCCCGTGCAGCACGCTGGTCACGGCGTAGGCCGCCAGATACACGCTGATGGTCTGCTGCATGGCCAGTTTGTCGGCGCCCAGCTCCGCGCCCATCGCCGGGAAAGCGGGAAAGATGGTGTCGATCGCGAACGGGCCGAACATCGACAGTCCGGCAAGGATCAGGGTGAGCCGGAGCAGGCTCACCGGGTTGGGTACTTTGCTCACGGGAATCCAGCGGTCGAACGGTCCCTCATGGTACGGCCAGTCGCCGCGGGATCGGCCCGGCGGCGGAAAGGCGTGCAGTTGCCGCCGGCGCGCGCAAGAATCGGGGCATGCCCCAAACAACCATGCCTATGCGCAACATTGCGCGGGAGTTGTTCCAACTGCGACCCGCGATGGCAGGCCGATGGCGTGTCGCGCTGCGCGGCGCGATCTGCATGGGAGCGCCGATCCTGGCGGGTTGGCTGGCCCAGGATATCGGCGCCGGACTGATGGCCGCCATCGGAGGCTTCACGGGGATGTACGGCGGCGCGCGCCCGTACTTCAATCGCGCAAGATTGCTGGCGGTGATCGCGGCGGGATTGGCCCTCGCCATCAGTGTGGGCCTGGTGGTTGGAGGCAGCCCTGCCCTGATCGTCCTCAGCGTCGCGGTGACCGCCATGCTCGCGACCTGGCTCAGCAACGCGTTGCAGATCGGCCCGCCCGGCGCCTACATGTTCGTGCTCGCGATCGCGTCCGGCACCGCGCTTCCCGCCGCCCACCTGAGCTGGCAGCACGCGGGGTTGCTGGTGTTGGCGGGCGGCGCGTTTTCCTGGACGGTGCATATGGCCGGCGCGCTGGTGGCGCCGCGCGGCCCCGAGAAGGATGCCGTGGCAGCCGCGGGCACTGCAGTGGCCGCGTATCTGGCGGCCAGCGGCGCCGGCGACTCCAGCGTCAGCCGTCGGCAGGCGGCGGTCGCGCTGCATCAGGCCTGGGCGGCGCTGGTCAGCCAGCAACCCTCCGCCGCGCGAGCCGACGGCGTCCTCGCCCGCCTGCGCACGATCAACCGCCAGTTGCACCTGCGCTACGCCGATGCGCTGGCCATGGAGATCCGCGGCCAGCCGTTGCCGGAAGCATGGCAGGCGGAGGCGCGCCAACTGGGTGAGCAGGCCCGCATGCCCGGGCGCGGCGCTGCGGCCGGCGAGGACGCCAGCTCCATACCGCTGGGCCATCCCGGTGCATGGGCCGCGGCTGTGGACGCGCTGCGCCCGCGGGCGCACTCGCGGCGGGTCATCCTGCGGGTCGGCGTCGCGGCCGTTGTGGCGGGCGGGCTGGGGGTCCTGCTGGAGGTCGATCGCGCGTATTGGATGGTCGCCGCCGCGGTGCTGATGCTGCATCAGGGGCTGGATTGGCAGCGCATGCTCCAGCGCAGCATCGAGCGCACCGTCGGCACCTGGGCCGGACTCCTGCTGGCCGGCGCCATCGTGCTGCTGCAACCGCAGGGTTTGTGGCTCGTGCTGACCGTGGCGGTGTTGCAGTTCATCGTCCAGATGCTGGTGCTGCGCAACTACGCGATCGCGGTGGTGTTCATCACCGGGCTCGCGCTGACCATCGCCAGCGGAGGCCATCCGCTCGACAACCCGACCGGCTACCTGCTGGCCCGCGGGGTCGACACCCTGGCCGGGTGTGTCATCGCGCTGCTGGTCTACCGGCTGGTGCCGCCCCGGGCGGCCCGCGCCGCATTGCCTGACCAGCTGGCCATCAGCCTGCGCGCCGTGGCGACCACGGTTGCCTGCATGGCGAACGGCGCAGTCACCACGCCGGCCGCCAAGATCGCCCGGCGGCACCTGCTCAGGTCCAGCTTCGCCTTGACCGAGGCCTACGACCAGAGCGTGGCTTCGTCGCGTCGGCAGCGACGCGCGGCCGATCATGCGTGGCCGGCGATCGCGGCGACCGAGCGGCTGGCCTACCGCACCCTGTCGGTCTGCTGGTCACTGGAACGGCTGGGTACCCAGGCCGCCGCGCAGTCCGCGCGCGCGATGTTCGGCGTAGATGGGCACGGCAACCTGCAGGAAGCGCTGCAACGCCTGGTCGCGGCAACCCGGCACCGCGATGACGCCGGCCGTACGGTCGCGCCCCTGCCCGCACTGCCGGCCGTGCTGGAAGCCGAGATCCTGGACGTCGCTGAATGTCTCGGTGGCAGTCCTGCCGTGAAGGCCGACCCGGACTGATGCATCGCCTATAATCGCCCCAGCTTCACCCAGCCGGTGGGAGAAGCGGATCGCGCCCCGACCGGGCGCCCCGCTGCCGAAGACGCAACGCCCGTAATCGCTCAGGCCCCCGTACCACCGGTTGGGAACAACTCTGGAGAGACCGGTTCAATCCGGCGCCGAAGGTGCACGAAGTGCGGAGCGTTTGCGCGCCGGCTTCAAAACTCTCAGGCAAAAGGACAGAGGGGCGCGCGGGGATGTCGAGTGGCGCACGCCACGAGCCCGCGAGCACCCGTCGGCCGCGAGGTCGACGGGGCGGAACGCCCTTCCCGCGGTCATCCACCGCACGCAGCCTACGGACGCCCCTGCCATGAGCCACGACAACCCCCATTCCCTGCGCGCGCTTGAGCATCACGATGCCTTCGTCTCGCGCCACATCGGTCCCAACGACGCGGAGGTCGCGCAGATGTTGCGCGTGGTCGGCCACGACTCGCTGGACGCGTTCACCGACGCGATCGTGCCGGCCTCGATCCGCTCGCCCAAGCCGCTGGACCTGCCGAGTGCCGTGACCGAGGTCGAGGCGCTGGCGCAGATCCGCGGGATCGCCGACCGCAACAGGATCTTCCGCAGCTTCATCGGCCAGGGCTACTACGGCACGCACACGCCCAACGTCATCCTGCGCAACGTGCTGGAGAACCCGGGCTGGTACACCGCCTACACGCCGTATCAGGCGGAGATCTCGCAGGGGCGGATGGAAGCGCTGATCAACTTCCAGACGATGTGCATGGACCTCACCGGCATGGAGATCGCCAACGCCTCCTTGCTGGACGAGGCCACCGCGGCCGCCGAGGCGATGACCCTGGCGCGCCGCTCCAGCCGCGCCAAGAGCAACGTGTTCTTCGTCTCCAGCGGCGTGCATCCGCAGACCATCGAGGTCATGCGCACCCGCGCCGAGCCGCTGGACATCGAACTGGTGGTCGGTGATGACGCCGATGCCGCGCAGGCCGATGCCTTCGGCGTGCTGTTGCAGTACCCCGACACCTTCGGCCGGGCCAACGACTACGCCGATCTGGCCGACGCGGTGCATGCGCGCGGCGGGGTGGTCGCCGTCGCGGTCGACCTGCTCGCGCTGACCCTGCTCAAGGCGCCCGGCGAATGGGGCGCGGACATCGTGGTCGGCAACAGCCAGCGCTTCGGCGTGCCGTTCGGCTTCGGCGGTCCGCACGCCGCCTTCATGGCCTGCCGCGACGCCTACAAGCGCTCGATGCCGGGTCGCCTGATCGGCGTGTCGGTCGATGCAGAAGGCAACCCGGCCTACCGCCTGACCCTGCAGACCCGCGAGCAGCACATCCGCCGCGAGAAGGCGACCAGCAA
>JBDSPO010000107.1:0-2756 GCA_039930265.1 Lysobacter sp.
TGCGGGTCTGGCCCGTTCATGGCTTCCCCTATCTAATCTTCTACGTTGAACACGTTACCCACGTGGACGTCTGGCGCGTGCTTCACGCACAACGCGATATCCCTGCATGGATGGAAGGATCAGCATGACCAAATTCCATGAGGACTACCGGGTCAAGATCCGGGCCCTGCGGCTCCTGTCGCGGCTGGGTTACAGCTATCTATCGCCGCGGCTGCTCCCCCTGCTCGTGAACGGCCAGGTGCGCGTGGCATGACCGTTTTGCGCTGCACCGCCAAACTGCTCAAGCGCCTCAAACAGCCGACCAAGCCGCCCGAACCTGCACCCCAGGCCAATCCGCTGGGCGAGTGGTATGCGGATATCGACTTCTGGAACCGCAAGCCCTTCGTGGTGATGCTCAATGGCACCACCGGTGCGGTGCTGGTGTTGAATGGCAATGCCGCCGGGCTGCGCATCCTGCACGAGCGGGCGCTGCTGCAGTTTGGATCGCTCTGCGAGCACTTCGGCCTGCGTGCTCCACGGGTGGATGCGGAGTTGCTCGGATTCCACGACGGCTTTGCGTTTGCGCCGACTCGCGACCGCAGTTTGCTGGCGACGCTGAACCAGCGCAAAGACGCGGCCTGGATGCGCTTTGAGCACAACGACGCCTCGCTGGTGGAGGTCGCGATGGAGGAATGGGATGGCCTGTTCAAGCATCCCGCTCTGGGCCGAAGTACACGTCACCGCATGGAGCACCACCGCCCACTCGACCTGCTGCGGCAGCATCTGATCCCCGATGCGGATGTACACCCTTTCAACCGGACCCGGCATTGATCCATGACCCATATCCATAAACCCCAGATCCGCATCCCCGCCACTTACATGCGCGGTGGCACCAGCAAAGGGGTGTTCTTTCGCCTCAGCGACTTGCCAGAGGCAGCGCGTGTTCCCGGTTCGTCGCGTGATGCGCTGCTGCTGCGGGTGATCGGCAGCCCCGATCCCTACGTCAAGCAGACCGACGGTATGGGCGGGGCGACGTCCAGCACCAGCAAGACGGTGATCGTCAGCGCCAGTACACGGCCTTACCACGACGTGGACTACCTGTTCGGCCAGGTGGCCATCGATAAGGCGTTTGTGGATTGGAGCGGCAACTGCGGGAACCTCACCGCCGCGGTGGGCTGGTTCGCGATCAGCAACGGGCTGGTGGACGCCGCCCGCATCCCGGCGGACGGGATCTGCACGGTGCGGATCTGGCAGGCCAATATCGGCAAGACGATCATCGCCCATGTCCCGATGACGGCAGGTGAGGTGCAGGAAACCGGTGACTTCGCGCTGGACGGGGTGACGTTCCCGGCCGCGGAGGTGGTGGTGGAGTTCCTGGATCCGGCGGACGACGGTGAGGAGGGCGGGGCGATGTTCCCGACCGGCAACGTCGTCGATACGCTTGATGTGCCGGGTGTCGGCCGTCTTCTCGTGACGATGATCGACGCGGGCATTCCGACGATTTTCGTCAACGCGGATGCGCTCGGCTACGCCGGCACCGAGTTGCAGGACGCCGTCAACGGTGATGCCAAGGCGCTGGCGATGTTCGAGGCGATTCGTGCGCACGGCGCGGTACGCATGGGCCTGATTGCCCATGTGGATGAGGCGGCGGGGCGGCAGCACACGCCCAAGGTCGCGTTCGTCGCGCCGCCGATGGCCTACACGGCGTCCAGCGGCAAGGCGGTGGCCGCCGATGCCATCGACCTGAACGTGCGGGCGATGTCGATGGGCAAGCTGCACCACGCGATGATGGGCACTGCCGCAGTCGCGATCGGCACGGCCGCGGCCGTTCCTGGCACGCTGGTGAACCTCGCCGCCGGCGGTGGCGCGCGCACCGCGGTGACCTTCGGTCACCCTTCGGGAACCCTGCGGGTCGGCGCCGAAGCCGTGCAGGTGGACGGCCAGTGGCAGGTGACCAAGGCGGTCATGAGCCGCAGCGCACGGGTGCTGATGGAAGGGTGGGTGAGAGTGCCAAGTGACGCATTCTGAGCGCGGCGGCCGGGCACGCATACCTGAACAAGCCGCACCGGCCCAGCCTTTGGCACTGCACCCGATGCCCATAGTCCGTTAGAACGGGCGTTGGCTTTTTGCGTCACCTGAACCCTTTTCCGGAGATCCGCCTTGAAGAAGACCCTGCTCTTTGCCGCCACCGCGATCGCGCTGACCCTTGGGGCGCCGCTGGCAGCCAGCGCAAACGGCTCTGATGCCGACCAGCATTGCCTCGACGCAGCGTGCGACATGCGTGCACTGTACGCAGCTCCCGCCAGCGCGGGTGGCAGTACCGACACCGCAGTCATCGCCGCCAACCGCTTTGGCACGTGGGGTATCGACACCGCCGGAATGAACCGCGATGTCCGTCCGGGCGAGGATTTCTTCTCCTACGTCAGCGGGAAATGGGCGGCGGACACCGACATTCCGGCCGACAAGTCCATGTACGGCTCGTTCCTCGGCCTGCGTGACCTGTCCGAGAAACGCGTGCACCAGTTGCTGGAGAGTTACCCGCAGGCGGATCCCGCGACCGGCGGTGACGCCGCCAAGTTGGCCGCGCTGTATCAGGGATACCTCGACGAGAAGACGGTAGAGGCGCTGGATGCCAAGCCGTTGCAGCCCTATCTGGATGCGATCCGTGCCGCCAAGAACAAGGACGCGATAGCGCGCCTGATGGGGCAGAGCAGCGCCAGTCTGGGCAGCAGCTTCTTTGGCGCCTATGTATCCGACGATCAGCGCAACCCGGACGT
>JBDSPO010000108.1:0-2588 GCA_039930265.1 Lysobacter sp.
AGACTGACGAAATAGATCGCCGCCCACGCGGCGATAAAGCCTGGAATGATCTCGTAGATGCCGGGCCCACCCATGAAGCTCACATCCCAGCCCAACAATATCCAACCGATCACGGTGAGCGCACCGATGACCAGTCCGGCGACTGCGCCGGTGCCGGTCATGCGCCGCCACGTCAGCGCCAGCACGATCAGCGGCCCGAACGCTGCACCGAACCCGGCCCAGGCGTGGCTGACCAGATCCAGCACCTTGGCGTTCGGGTCCCAAGCCAGGACGGCGGCTACAAGGCCGACCAGCAGCACACTGATCCGACCCACCAGCACCGTTTCCTTGTCACCGGCGTCTTTGCGCAGGAACAACCGGTAGAAATCCTCGGTCAACGAGGACGAGGCGACCAGGAGCTGGCTGGAAATCGTGCTCATCACCGCGGCCAGGAGTGCCGCAAACAGGAAGCCGGTCACCAGCGGGTGGAACAGCAGGTCAGCCAGCAAAATGAAGATCGTCTCGGGGTCATCCACCACCAGTCCATTGCGCACCGCATAGGCGCGACCGAAGATGCCCAGACTGATCGAGCCGATCACCGAGATGGCCATCCATGACATGCCGATATTGCGTGCTCGCGGAACGTCTTCCACCGAACGCAGCGCCATGAAGCGCACGATGATATGCGGTTGACCGAAGTAGCCCAGCCCCCACGCCATCGCCGATAGAAAACCGAGCAGCGTCAGGCCGGAGAACCACGACAGATAGTCCGGCCCCAGGCTTGAAAGGGTTTCCGATGCCTGTGACAGCCCGCCGCCACCGGGGCCCAGAAGGACCACCATTGGCATGATGATGAGGGCAAGCATCATGATCACACCTTGGACAAAGTCGGTCAGGCTAACGGCCAGAAAACCGCCGATCACGGTGTAGGCCAGAACCACGGCAAGCGTGACCGACACACCCATCGCGTAATCGCTGATCCAGCCGAACTGGAGCACCGCGCTGAACGCGCTCTGGGCCAGCTTGCCGCCCGCCACCAGCCCCGATGCGGTGTATACGGAAAAGAACACCACCACGATCAGGGCCGAGATCACCCGCAACGCCATCGCCCGACTGGGGAACCGGTTGGACAGGAACTGCGGGATGGTGAGGCTGTTGTCGTAGCGCTCGGTCTGCTCGCGCAGCCGCGGCGCGACCACGATCCAGTTCACCAGTGCGCCCAGGGTCAGGCCGATGCCGATCCACGCCGACACCAGACCGCTGACGTACAGCGCGCCCGGCAGACCCAGCAGCAGCCAGCCGCTCATGTCCGAGGCGCCCGCCGACAGCGCCGCCACGGCGGGTGACAGCTTGCGGCCGCCAAGGGTGTACTCCTCGGACGAGGCGGTCGAGTTGCGGTACGCGTACAAGCCGATCGCGAGCATCAACGCGAAATAGAAGCCGAGGCTGATCCAGACACCAATTGCCATAAAAACCCACTTTCCACTGCCAAGCGCAAGCACTTATAAGGGCGCAGTCAATCACACCGTGGGACGCCGTGGCAACCGGAAAGCGGGGATCGCCGCGGGTCTATTCCTGATCGCCAGTAGCGCGAAGGAAGACACGGATGTCCAGAGCTTGAACAGCGATCCGATGAGCCAGCGCATCAACCCGAAGGACTGGTGCACTCTCGACGGACCACCCTATGAACTCAGTTACGACGCCCTTCTCGCCTATCGCACCAGATCGGGGTTCGACTTCGCTGGATCCGCGGCGATCTGTTCGACAACGTGCGATTGCGATAGCTTGCCCTGGTCGCTGGACGCAAATCCGTCCACGATGCGCCGAATTTCCAGCCCATCCCCCTCCTTCGCGGCGGCGAGCATGCGCTCGACAAACGAGCACTGCGACTCGGGCAACTTGTCTGCCGCAGAAGACTGATCCTGAACCGGGGACTCCTGAGCCCGCGTCATCTCGCGCATTTTGCCCAGCGTTTCGGGACCAACGATGCCGTCGTCCTTGATGCCTTGGGCGCGCTGCAGATTAAGAACTGCCTCGCGGGTTGAATTGCCAAAGGTACCGTCGACCGCCAAGCCGCGCCCCGAGGCGTCTGTCGCGCCGAGTCCATTCAGGCGCGCCTGCAAGTCGCTGACACTTTGACCCTTGTCGCCCTGACGGATCAGATCGCCATCTCCGCCATGCTCCCGCAGGGCGCCGGCAATTGCCTTTTGGGACTTCGCCCCGAAGATCCCGTCGACTTCAAGATCCCGATCCGCCTGGAATGCACGAAGCGCATGATCTGTCTGCGCGCCAAACACGCCGCTGCGAACTTCGAGTGCGTTGCCGTCCTCGCCCCGGTATCCAAGCCGATTGAGCTGTTCTTGAATCGCAACGACAGCCGCGCCTGAATCGCCGAGACGCGGCGGGCCGTCAGAGGCGGCGCCCGCACGTGCTGCACTGGACACAGACACCTGCTCGCTGCCACGGAGGACGGGCAGCGGGTCAATGCGGCGGCCGTCCCGCAGCAACTCGAAGTGCAAATGGGTATCACCTTGCGCGGGCGTGTTGCCACTACGTCCCATCGTGCCGATCGGCTGACCAGCCTCCACGCGCTCACCGTTGCGCACGGA
>JBDSPO010000109.1:0-9870 GCA_039930265.1 Lysobacter sp.
GCACCGGCCTGGTCATCATGAGGCGTGCCGACAAAAAGGTCTCCGGCACGTTTTCGCAGGGCAAGAACACCCATATCGCCGACTTCCACTGGGTCAACGATGAGCGCGTGATCATAGGCATCGCCGAGAAACTGGGGGCGCTGGAACAACCCCAGTCCACCGGCGAATTGGTGGCGATCAACGCCGACGGGGGCAAGCCGCAGTTCCTGGTCGGGCAACGAATGATGGGTGAGGGGGCCGGCACCCGGATCCAGCCGCGCAAGGTTGAGCGCGTGGCGGCGTATCTGGTGGACCCGCTGCTCTCGGATGACAAGCGGGTGATCATCGCGGTGAGCACCTTTGGCGCCGACGCCTATACCCGCGCCGAGTTGATGGATGTCTATACCGGGCGTCGGGTTCAGGTCGCACGGGCGCCGGTGCGCAACGCAAGTTTTGTCACCGACAACCAGGGGGTGGTGCGGTTCGCTACCGGTGCCGATACCGACCGGCGTCAGCGGGCGTACTACCGCTCCGGCAATGGCGCCGACTGGCAATTGATCAACGATGAGAGCGCGACCAACCTGGTCTGGGTGCCACTGGGCTTTTCGGCCGACGACAAGATTGCGTATGTCACCAGCACGAGGCTGGACGGACCGGACGAGGTATTGGCGTTCGATCCCGCTACCAGCGCCACGCGCCGAGTGCTGCGGGATGAACGTGCGGATCCGGCCATGGTGCTGCAGAGCGTGGGAGGTGGCGCGCCGGTAGGAGTGATCTACCACGACGGCAAGCCGCGCACCGCATTCTTCGACGAGCAGTCCGAGGATGCGCGGCTGTACCGGAGCCTCGAATCGGCGTTTGCGGGTGACGGTTTGCGGATCACTTCGCAGACCGCTGACGGCAAGCTGACGCTGGTGAAGACCTGGAGTGACCGCAGTCCTGGCGACTATTTCCTGTTCAACCGGGAGACCAAGAAGGCGGACCACTTGCTGAGTCAGCGCGAATGGTTTGACCCGCGCGAGATGAGCGAGCGGCGTCCAATCCACCTCAAGGCGCGCGACGGCACTGATCTGTACGGTTATCTGACCCTGCCCAAGGGCAAGGGGGAAAAGAAGCTGCCAATGGTGGTACACCCGCACGGTGGACCGTTTGGAATTCAGGACACGTGGGCCTTCGACACTGAATCCCAGATGCTCGCCGAAGCCGGCTACGCGGTGTTGCAGCTCAACTTCCGTGGCTCCGGCGGCTATGGCCAACCGTTCATGAATGCAGGCCAGCGCGAGTGGGGCAAGGCGATGCAGGACGACTTGACCGACGCCACCCGCTGGGCGATCCAGCAGGGCGTTGCCGATGGCGGGCGCGTGTGTATCTACGGCGCCAGTTACGGGGCCTATGCATCGTTGATGGGCGTTGCCAAGGAGCCCACGCTGTACAAGTGCGCGGTGGGATATGTCGGCGTCTACGATTTGCCGACCATGCACACCCACGGGGATATCCAGGGATACGGCTCCGGCCAGACCTATTTGCGTGAATGGATCGGCGAGCGCAGCGAATTGGCCGCGGTATCGCCCAGCAACATGGCGGACCGCATCAAGGTGCCGGTATTCCTCGCCGCGGGTGGTGAGGATCAGCGCACGCCGATCGCACACAGCAAGATGATGGAGCGCGCGCTGATCGCCAACGGAGTGCCGGTGGAGACCCTTTACGTCAACAACGAGGGCCATGGCTTCTACCTGGAGACCAATCGCCGCGAGTACTACACCCGCTTGTTGGCGTTTCTGTCGCGCCACATTGGTGGCGCCCCGGCCGTCGCCAAGTAGGCGGTGGGGAAGTGACCGCAGCCGCCGCCTGACGGGCGGCGGTTGCGGTGGCCGGACTGCCACGAGGAGCGCCCCCGGGATCATGTGCGCCGTCGCGGGCAAACGGCCACAGTCAGCGACTTCCGCCCTGCGCGAATCACGGGATTTCTGGGCTATCCTCACCGGGTTGTGACATCCACGGGCCAAGCCCGGCGAGCCATCCGGAGTTATCTGATGAGTACACCCGTACCTGTGCCTCCCCAGGCCCAGCTCACCCTCCGGGCCGTCGTGCTGGCGATTGTCCTGGCAGTCATCCTGGCGGCCGCCAACGCCTACCTGGGGCTGTTCGCCGGTCTGACGATCGCCACCGCCATTCCGGCGGCGGTGGTTTCCATGGGCGTGCTGCGGCTGCTCGGCGGCGGCACGATCCTGGAGAACAACATCGTCCAGACCGGTGCATCGGCCGGATCCTCGATTGCCGCCGGCGTCATCTTCACGATTCCCGCGTTGGTGATCATGGGGTACTGGCCTGATTTCAAATACTGGTGGGTGTTGGGCATCGCAGGTCTGGGTGGTCTGCTCGGTGTGCTGTTCTCGGTGCCGCTCCGGCGATCGATGATCGTTGAAGATCCATTGCCGTTCCCGGAGGGGAAGGCGGCGGCGGAGGTGCTAAAGGCCGGCGACAATCCTGGCCCCGGCATGAAGATCCTGGCCATCTCCGGTGCGATCGGTGCAGTGGTCAAACTGGCCGCCACCAGTGGCCTGCGCTTGATCCCTGATACCTGGACCCAGTCCACGTACCTCGGCAGTTCCAAGATCACCGCGTTCATCGGTACCAACCTCTCGCCAGCGCTGCTGGGGGTGGGCTACATCGTAGGTCTGAATGTGGGCATCGTGGTGCTGTCCGGCGCGGTGCTCTCTTGGCACATCGCCATCCCCCTGTACCAGGCGTTTTTCATGGGCACCGATCCGGCGCTGGCTGCCTCCGTGGCGACAGTGTCTTCCGCGGATGCCGCGTTCGCGATCTGGGGTGCGAAGATCCGCTACCTGGGTGTGGGTGCGATGCTGGTGGGCGGCATATGGACGCTGTTCTCGCTGCGCAAGTCGCTGCTGAATGGTGTCAAGAGCGGCTTTGCGGCCGCGCGCAAGAGTACTGGCCCGGAGTTGGCGGAGACCGAGCGCGACCTGCCGATGAAGTGGATGCTGGTCGCGCTGGTGCTGTTCACGCTCCCGCTGCTGGCGCTGTATCAGATGATCGTCGGGCAGTGGCTGGTGAGCATTCCCATGACGATCATCATGATCGTGGCCGGCTTCCTGTTCGTCTCGGTGTCGGCCTACCTCGCGGGCCTGATCGGTTCGTCCAACAACCCGGTTTCCGGCATCACCATCTCGACCATCCTGTTCGCGTCCGCGGTGCTGGTGCTGCTGCTGGGCGAGAGTGGGCTGACGCCGGTCGGTGTCGGCGGAGCGCCGCTGGGTGCCGTCGCGGCGATCATGATCGGCGCCGTGGTGTGCTGTGCAGCGGCCGTCGGTGGTGACAATCTGCAGGATCTGAAGGCCGGCTACATCGTCGGCGCAACGCCCTGGAAGCAGCAGTTGATGCTGGGCATCGGCGCGTTCTCTTGCGCCTTGATCATGGCGCCGGTACTGAACCTGCTGGCCACCGCCTACGGCATCGGCGAGCCCACCCTGGAGCATCCCAATGCCCTCGCTGCCCCGCAGGCCAACCTGATGGCCTCGGTGGCGCGCGGCATGTTTGGTGGCGACCTGCCGTGGACCATGATCGGCATCGGTGTGGCGGTGGGTGCGGCGATCATCGCCGTCGACGAATGGCTCAAAGCCCGCGGCGCGCGCTTCCGTGTGCCGGTTCTGGCCGCCGCCATCGGCATCTATCTGCCGCTGGAACTGATGGTGCCGATCTTCCTGGGTGGCGTGCTTTCGTATGCGGTGGAGCGCTTTCACAAGGTCCGCCCGGACGACGACGAAGGCCGCGACCGCGTGCACCGGCCAGGCGTGCTGTTTGCTGCCGGCCTGATTACCGGTGAGGCGCTGATGGGTATCGCCATCGCCGTGCCGATCGTGATCTCGGCGCGCGCCGATATCCTCGCGTTGCCGTTCCAGTTGCCGCTTGCGCAGTGGATCGGTTTGCTGGTGCTCGCCTTCGTGGGCTGGTACCTCTATCGCACCGGCGTCCGGACCCCGGTCGTCTCGCGCTGACGCCACCGCATCACGGTGCGCGCGTCGCCATGGTGCGGCCGCCACCACCACAGGAGTTGTCCATGCGTATCACCCAAGCTGTCCTGCCGCTGCTGCTGGCGCTCGCCTTGCCGGGCACCGCCGCGTCTGCGGTAAGCGCGGATCGCGGACTGCAACCGCAGGATCTGGCCAGCCTCGACCGGTTCTCCGCGCCGACGCTGTCGCCCGATGGCGGCCTGCTGGTGTTCGCCAAAACCGTCATTGATTACAGCGCCAACAAGTCCAGCAGTTCGCTGTGGACGCGCAACCTGCTGACGCGCGACATCCGGCCGCCGGCGCGGCTGACGCCGGAGGGCTGGAACGTCAACTCGCCGGTGTTCTCCCCGGATGGGAGAACGGTCTACTTCCTCAGCGCGAAGTCCGGCACCTCGCAGCTGTACGCGATCCCGGCGACCGGCGGCAAGCCCCGCCAGATCAGCAATGTCGCCCTCGACGTCGGCGGCTACCAGCTCTCGGCAGATGGCAAGCGTGTGGCGTTCAACGTCGAGGCATTTGTGGACTGTGCGAGCGACCTGGCCTGCACCAGGAAGCGCTTGGACGAGCGTGTGGCCAGTCCTGAGACCGGCACCGTTTACGACAGCCTGTTCGTCCGCCATTGGGACACCTGGCGTGACGGCCGCCTCAATCGGGTGTTCGTCGCCGACCTGCCGACCGGCAAGACGATGCTGACCTCGGGCACCTCGGTGGCCACCGACGTGATTGGCGATGTGCCGTCCAAACCGTTTGGCGACAGCAGCGAATACACCTGGGCGCCGGATGGGCGGTCACTGGTGCTCAGCATCCGCAAGGCGGATCGCACTGAGCCCTGGTCGACCAACTTTGACCTCTATCAGGTCAATGCCGATGGCAGCGGCGCGGCGCGCAATCTGACGGCGAGCAATCCCGCATGGGATACCGGCCCGGTCTTCAGCGCCGACGGCGGCAAACTGTTTTACCGCGCAATGAAGCGGCCCGGTTTCGAGGCCGACCGTTACGGGGTGATGGAACTGGACCTCAGCAATGGCCAGCGTCGCGAGATCGCCCCGAAGTGGGACCGGTCGGCAGACAGCGTCGCGGTGTCTGCCGACGGACGCACGTTGTACGTCACCGCGCAGGAGGTGGGCGAGCACCCGCTGTTCGCGATGGACGTTGCCACTGGCAACGTGCAGCGGATCGCGGCAGAAGGCAGTATCGGCTCGGTCCAGGTCGCCGGCAGCACGCTGGCGTTTACCCGCAACAGCCTGACCAGTGGCAACCAGGTGTTCACCGGCAGCACCGACGGCGGGGCTGAGCGTTCCATCACCGCCAGTGCGGGTGAAATGCTGCCGCAGGTGAAGTTCGGCGAGTACGAGCAGTTCAGTTTTCCCGGCTGGAATCGCGAGACCGTCCACGGTTACGTCCTCAAGCCCTGGAACTATCAGGCCGGCAAGCAGTACCCGGTCGCGTTTCTGATCCACGGCGGGCCGCAAGGCAGCTTCGGCAACAGCTGGAGCACGCGCTGGAATCCGCAGACCTACGCGGGGCAGGGCTACGCGGTGGTCATGATCGACTTCCACGGGTCCACTGGCTACGGCCAGGCCTTTACCGACGCGATCAGCCAGCACTGGGGCGATCGCCCACTCGAAGATCTGCAGAAAGGATGGAAGGCTGCGCAGCAGAAATATCCGTTCCTGGACGGTGCCAACGCGTGTGCGCTGGGCGCCAGCTACGGCGGCTACATGGTCAACTGGATCGCCGGCAATTGGCACACGCCCGCGTCCGGTGCGTGGAAGTGTCTGGTCAACCACGATGGCGTCTTCGATACCCGCATGATGGGCTTCGTGACCGAGGAGTTGTGGTTCACCGAGTGGGAGAACGGGGGCAGCCCGTGGGACAAGGGTGCCGTCCACGAGAAGTTCAACCCCAGCCGACACGTCGACAAATGGCGGGTGCCGATGCTGGTGGTCCACGGCCAGCAGGATTTCCGTATCCCGGTCAGTCAGGGTCTGGGCGCATTCACCGCGCTTCAGCGGCGCGGGATCGAGTCCAAATTCCTGTACTTCCCCGACGAGAACCACTGGGTGCTCAAGCCGCACAACTCGGTCCAGTGGCATGACACTGTCAATGGCTGGCTGAAGCAGCACCTGGGCCAGTAATCCGGACGTGCCATGGTCGCGGCGATGGCCGTCGCGACCCGTTTTTCCGCGCGTGCAATTCGTACAGGAGTTCCATCGATGGCTGCAGCATCCACCGCACTGATCACCGACGATGCCGTTGTCCTTGGACTGCTGGCCGTCACGTTGGGCGCAGTGTTCTGGACCGCGTCACGTCCAGCAGGGTTGTGGAAAAAATTCTACAACGTCGTGCCTGCGCTGCTGGTGTGCTACCTGGTCCCGGCGATCTACAACAGCTTCGGTCTGATCGATGGCGCCGGTTCCGGTCTGTATCCGATGGCGCGCGACTACCTTCTACCCAGCGCGCTCGTGCTGTTCTGCGTGGCAATGGACATCGGCGCGATCCTTCGGCTTGGGCCCAAGGCCGTGATCATGTTCCTGACCGGTACGGTCGGCGTGGTTCTGGGGGCCTGGGTCTCCTTCGCGGCGATGGGCATGATCCATCCGGAGACGGTAGCGGGCGAGACGTGGCGCGGCATGACCACGGTGGCTGGCAGCTGGATTGGCGGCGGCGCCAACCAGGCCGCGATGAAGGAAGTCTTCGCGGTGGAGCCGACACTGTTCGGCCAGTTCATCGCAATCGACGTGATCGTCGCCAATTTCTGGATGGCGATCCTGCTGTTCATGGCGCCGCGCGCGCAGGCGTTCGACCGCTGGGTCAAGGCCGAGACCTCGGCCATCGAAAGCCTGAAGCTGCAAATCGCGACGTATCAGGCCGAGCACGCACGCGTGCCGACACTGGCGGATTTCATGCTGATCTTCGCGATCGGGCTCGGCGTCACCGGCCTGTCGCACTTCCTCGCCGCGCCGCTGGTGGACTGGGTGCGGTCGATGCCGGTGGAATGGCGCCTGCAGGATTACAGCCTGGACTCGAGGTTCTTCTGGATTGTGGTGTTTGCCACCACGTTCGGCGTGCTGCTGAGCTTCACCCGCGCGCGGCGACTGGAGGGTGCCGGCGCCTCCACGGTGGGATCGGTATTTCTGTATGTGCTGATCGCGACGATCGGCATGCAGATGGATCTGAAATCGCTGGCGGACAAGCCGATGCTGCTGGTGCTGGGGATCATCTGGATCAGCGTGCATGCGCTGCTGCTGATTGGTGTTGCCAAGCTGATACGCGCGCCGTTGTTCTTCCTCGCGGTGGGCTCGCAGGCCAACATCGGCGGTGCAGCCTCGGCGCCTATCGTGGCCAGTGCCTTCCATCCGTCGCTCGCGCCGGTCGGGGTCCTGCTGGCGGTGGTCGGCTACGCACTGGGCACGTATTTCGCCTACCTCACCGGCTTGGGACTGCAGTTCATGGCAGGGTGATCACGCGTGCGACGCGTTGCCACCGGGCAGCCGACGCGTCGCGTCGCATCAGGTGTGGCTACAGCCAGCCGGACCGCTTGAACGCGCGATACAGGGCAAACACCCCGCCTGCCACGATCACCGCCAGCAGCGGGTAGCTCCAGCGTCCCTGCAGCTCCGGCATGACCGCGAAGTTCATGCCATACCAGCCCGTCACCAGGGTTGGTACGGCCAGCAGTGCGGCCCACGCGCCCATCCGCTTGACCACTTCGCCCTGGCGCACGGTAACCAGCGACAGGTTGACGTGTACCGCCGCGGTCAGCATCTCGCGCAGGGTGTCGGTGTTCTCGTTGATCCGGACGGCGTGGTCCAGCACGTCGCGGAAGTACAGCCGCATGTCTTCGTCGATCAGGTCCGCACGCGGCCGGGCAAGTTGCGAAAGCACGTCCTGCAAAGGGGCGACAGCCAGCCGCAGCCGGGTCAGCTCGCGCTTGAGGTAGTAGAGCTTCTGCACGGTGGATTTGTCAAAGTCATCGGAGAAAATATCGTTCTCCAATGCATTCAGTGCGTTGCCGAACTCGTCGACGATCGGCAGCAGCCGGTCCACGACCATGTCCAGGACCACGTACAGGGCAGCCGCTGGACCGTGCCTGAGCAGGTCCGGCTCGCGCTCCATCCTTGCGCGAGCATCGCCATAACTGCTGGACGCACCGTGGCGAACGGTGACCAGATAGCGTGGTCCCACGAACAGGTGGGTCTCGCCGAAATTGATCGCCCCGCCCACGTTTTGCGCAGTGTGCAGCGCGATGAAAAGCGAGTTGCCGTAGGTCTCGATCTTCGGGCGCTGGTGCGCGTTTCCCGCATCTTCAATCGCCAGATCGTGAAGGTCGAATTCCTCCTGCAGCTTCTCCAGTACGCCATCATCCGGCTCATACAGGCCTACCCAGATAAAACTCCCGTCTGCCACCGCCAGCACGTCGCTGATGGCGTCCAGGTCGATATCCCTGCGCGTCCCGTCAACGCTGTACGCCGCGCAGCTCATGACGCTGGGTGGCAGGATCGGGGGCAGCAGCACAAGGGGGGCGGGCTGGGACATGGTGGTGATCCTTCGCTGTTGCCCGGCGCCGCCGCCTGGAACTCGGGCGGCGATTCGGGGCTGGCGATCTAGCGCTTGCGCAGGCCCAACAGCAGGCCGACATGGATGGGCAGTAACAGCACTATCCAGTGCAGGTTCTGCTGCGGAAACAATTGCAGCCAATGCACAAACAGCCCGCCTACTGCCAGCGCAACGGCAATCAGCAAAAACCGGTCGAACCCTGGACCACCGGTTCGACCGCGGGCCAGCCGGAATCCGCCAGGCAGCAGCAGCCAGGCCAGCGGGCTCAGCAGCAAGAGGTTGTAGTTGGCCCAGCCGAAGCGATGCTCGGTGCCCAGCCATATGAACAGCATCAGTGCGCCGAGCAGTCCGGCCACGATCCACAACACCAGGGCAGCGCCCGCCGTGGCCCGCGGTGCCCGCCGGCCGGACCAGCGGAGCAGGGCGCCGATCAGCAGCCCCCCCACCAGCCAGGGCCACCAGCGACGCTGTGCCTCGGCGGGTTCGGGGTCGAGCCGGTGCGGCAGCAGCGCGTGTTCCTCGGCCACCAGGGCTTCGCCGGAGCGATTGCGCGCCGTCCGCAACGATGTGCCCAAACGCATGGGGACGAACGCATCGTCCCAGTTCGACAACGGCTGGTCGGCGGCGCGGGCAAGGCCCAGATCGAAGCCCAGCCACATCCAGAAATCCGGGGAGGCCAGGCGCGTGGCTTCGCTGCGGAAGGTATCGCCGCGCGAGCCACCCATCTGTTCGGCCAGCGAGCCGCCGAGCGCGCGATCCAGCGCGTCGCGCACGCGGGTCGAGCAGTTGTCCAGAAAGTAGTCGTAGCGGTAATGAGCGTTTTCCGGCCGTGCATTATCGGCCAGTGCGGCGGCGAGCTCCGCTGCGTCCTGCGCGTCCAAGGCGAGCCATTGCAGGCTCACGCCCCGACCCGCCTCGCGGTAGTAAGCCAGGTCATCGCTCAGTGGCAGGGCCACCAGCTGGTAGCGCATGCGGCCACGCACGAAGCGGGCGATGAAGTCGGGCTCGCCGGGATCGAAATAGCCGAAGTTGTACGACGTCGCGGTGCCCGTTGCCGGGTCGTCGACCAGGATCGCGTTGTGGCCGAAGCGCTCGAAGAAAATCTCCCCCGGCTGCATTGTCACCACGCCGATGCGCGGGGCCGCGGTGGCGGCCAAGGCGCAGGACCACAATAGCAGCACGAGGAGCAGCCGCGGCAGGGTGATCGGCAGGATGCGGCGTATGTCGTAAGCCCGTTGCGACTCAGGCATCGCCAAGCACGCTGACGTGGAAGGTGCGCACGCGCCGGGCGTCGGCGCTG
>JBDSPO010000110.1:0-16335 GCA_039930265.1 Lysobacter sp.
AGCGCATCCAGGATGCGGTCCTCGGCGCGCTCTTCGGCCTGGGTGCGCACCTTGTGTTTGGCCTGCTCGCGGTAGAGCTTGACCGCGGTGTCGGCCAGATCGCGGATGATCTGCTCGACGTCCTTGCCGACGTAGCCGACCTCGGTGAAGCGGGTCGCCTCGACCTTCACGAACGGCGCGTTGGCCAGCGTCGCCAGACGCCGTGCGATCTCGGTTTTGCCGACACCGGTCGGACCGATCATCAGAATGTTCTTGGGCATGACCTCATCGCGCAGCGCGGGATCGAGCATGCTGCGGCGCCAGCGGTTGCGCAGCGCGATGGCGACCGCGCGCTTGGCGTCCTGCTGGCCGACGATATGGGTGTCCAGCGCCTGCACGATCTCGCGCGGGGTCATGGTCGCGTTTGCGTTGTCCAGTTTGATGCTCACAGTTCTTCCACCACGACGTTGCGGTTGGTATAGATGCAGATATCGCCGGCGATGTTGATCGCCTCCATGGCGATGGCCTTGGCGTCCATCTCGGTGTGACCCAGCAGCGCGCGCGCCGCGGACAACGCAAACATGCCGCCGGAGCCGATGGCCAGAATGCCGTCGTCGGATTCGATCACATCGCCGGTGCCGCTGATGACCAGCGAGGTCTCCTTGTCGGCGACGATCAGCAGCGCTTCGAGCTTTCCAAAGCGGCGCTCGGTGCGCCAGTCCTTGGCCATTTCCACCGCCGCTCGGGTCAGTTGACCGTGCTTTTCCAGCTTGGCCTCGAAGACTTCAAACAGGGTGAACGCGTCGGCGGCGGCACCGGCAAATCCGGCAATGACCTGACCGTCACGGCCGAGGCGGCGGATCTTTTTGGCGTTCGATTTCATCACCGTGTTGCCCAGGGTGACCTGGCCGTCACCGGCGATCGCGACGCGGCCGTTGCGGCGCACCGACACAATGGTGGTGGCGTGGAAGACGGTGGGGTTGTGGCTGGGGTCCATGTAGGCCTCCGTGGTCGAACCCCAAGGATGGGGGCCAGGCGGCGCTGTTCAAGCGCCGGGGGCTGAATGGGTGGACTGCGCGACGCGCTGAGCGAGGACTGCTCGCGGCGACCAGGCGAAAAACCCTGGAGGCGGCTGTGGAGCGACTTGAACCGGGTCCCCCGCCCCGCCCGCCCGTGCTTTGGACGCGCTCCACTCGCTCGTGCCTTTGAACCGACCCAGCACACCTCAATCCTTCGACGAAGGCTTCCGTTTCGCCCGCGGATGGGTCGCGTCATACACCGTCGCCAGATGTTGGAAGTCGAGGTGGGTGTAGATCTGGGTCGTTGCGATATCGGCATGGCCGAGCAGTTCCTGCACCCCGCGCAGGTCCCCGGACGACTCCAGGATGTGGCTGGCGAAACTGTGCCGCAGCATGTGCGGGTGCACCGGCTTGGACAACCCCTGGCGCTGGGCCAGTTGGCGCAGCCGGTACTGCACCGCGCGCGGGGTGATCGGCCCGTTGCGGCCGGGAAACACCGGGCTGTCATTGGCCGCGCCGGTAGACGCGCGCCACTCCGCCAACGCGACGCGGGCGTAGGAGCCGAGCGGCACGATGCGCTGGCGGCTGCCCTTGCCGAGCACATTCACCAGCGCGTCGTCGACGTCCAGATCACGCCAGCGCAGGGCGCACAGCTCCGACAGGCGGAGGCCCGACGAATAAAAAAGCTCCAGCAGTGCGCGGTCGCGCAGTCCCAGCGGAACATCGGTCGGCACTTCCACCAGCACCTTGACCTCGTCGGCGTCGAGCACCTGCGGCAGCTTGCGCGGGGCTTTGGGCGCGCGTATCGCCGCGGCCGGGCTGACACCGATGCGGCCGTGCCGGAGCAACCACCCATAGAAACTGCGGCACGCGGACAAACGCCGTTGCAGGCTCTTGGGTGCCAACCCGCGCCGGTGCTCGGCGGCGATGAACGCGCGCAGCGCATCGGCTTCCAATCCGACCAACGCGAGCCCCTGGCCGGCTGCCCATTGCGACAGGACGGTCAGATCGCGGCGGTATGCATCGAGGGTGTGTGCGGAGACCGCACGCTCGACCTGCAGATGGTCGAGAAATGCGGCGACTGTAGCGTCCAACGTGACGCCCGCGGCGGGCGCCGGGGCGTTGCGATCAGCGGGCATACCTCGCCAGCGCCGTTACCAGCGCCTCGCCCATCATCTGCAGGAACAGGGTGCCCATGCCGGGGAAGAACCGGTTGGGATCGCGGCTGCCGACTGCCACCAGGCCGAGGCCCGGCAGCGGCAGCAACGCGGTGGACTGAACCTGCTCGGCGAGATCCCCGTACAGCACGGCGTGCTTTTCCGGCTGCAGGCGACCGCACAGCGGCTCGCCGTTGGCCAGACAGTCCTGGAAGGGCTGCAGGCGCGCGTCTTCGCGGGCGATGACCTGCAACCAGTCACCGGCGTCCAGCCCGTCGATGGGCTGGAACAGCACCAGCTGCACCAGATCACCGTTGAAGTCCTCGGCCAGCGTGGCAGCCATCGCGCGCACGGTGTCGGCGGCGGTGTCCTGGCGCATCAGCGCCAGCGCCAGCTGGTGGGTGCGCACGGCGAGGCGCTCGTTGTCCTCGGCGTTGGCGAACAGCTCGCGCAGGCGTTTGGAGAGCTCGCGGTTCTTGTCGCGCAGCACTTCCAGCTGGTAGCTGGCCAGGGATGCTGCCGAGCCTTCCTCGCGCGGCACCACCAGGCTGACCGACAGGTCCGGGAACTGCTGCAGGAACGTCGGATGGCGACGCAGCCAGGCGGCCACCTCGTGGGCGCCCAGCGCTTCGGTCGTTTGGCTCATGCGTTCCATTCTCCTTCAAATACGAATGCGGCCGGGCCGGTCATCACCATCGGCTGGTCGTCCGCGGGCCAGCTGATCTGCAAGTCGCCACCGGGCAGGGACACCCGCACCTCGCGGTCGACCAGGCCACGCCGCACCAGCACCGCGACCGCTGCGCAGGCACCGCTGCCACAGGCGAGGGTCTCACCGACGCCGCGCTCATGGACGCGCAGACGGATGTGGTCGCGGCCGATGATCTGGGCGAAGCCGACGTTGACCGACTCGGGAAAGGCCGGGTGGTCCTGCAGGCCCGGGCCAGTGATTTCGACCAGCGCCGCATCGATGTCATCCACCTCGATCAGCGCGTGGGGATTGCCCATCGACACCGCACCGATCGGCAGGATGCTGCCGCGCACCGGCAGAACGTAGGGGTCACGCGGCGCACTGAATCCCAGTAACGGAATCTGCGCCGGCTCGAACTGCGGCAGCCCCATGGCGATCCGGTAGCGGCCGTCGCCCAGACGCTCGGCCGCGTGCACGCCGATCGGGCTGTCGAGCAGGAACGCGCCGACCTCCGGGGCCACGCCATCGCGCACCAGCCAGGCGGCCACGCAGCGGGCGCCGTTGCCACATTGCTGCGACGGCGAGCCGTCGGCATTCCAGATCCGGTAGCTGGCAACTGCCTGCGCGGTACGCGGCGCTTCGATGGTGAGAATCTGGTCGCAGCCCACGCCGCGGTGACGCCGGGCCATGGCGCGGCACAGCGCCGGATCCGGGGCGGCCATACCCGCACGCAGGTCGAAGACGACAAAATCATTGCCGGCGCCGTGCATCTTGCAGAAACGCACGACGGATCTGGGCACCGGGGTGGCCGGGTCGGTCATTTTCCGTCGTCGGTGCCGTCGACGTCGGGGATCGGATCGCTGTCCAGCGCGTCCACCGGGTCATCCTCCACCGCGTCGACGGCGGCAGGCTCGGTGTCGTCGACCGGCGGGATCTCCACCGCTTGCGTATCGACATCGGCCGGGGCGGCCTCGGGCAGGACCAGCGGCCCGCTGTTGCCGCAGCCGGCGACGGCCAGCGGCAAGGTGATGACCAGGGCAATCAGGCAAATCGACAGGCGTGCGTTCATGCCCGCAGTGTAACGGCGACGGCGAGGCTGGCGATACCGGTCAGGCCGACGGCTCGGGACGCAGCCACAGCCACACCGCAATGACGGCCATGATGGCGGTGCCGGTTGCGGCCATCCACCAGCGCGGCGCGGTCAGGAACATGATCAACGCCGCCACCAACATCGAGGCGCTGGACAGCCATTTGGTCCGGCGCGCTATGGCCCCGTGACGCTGCCAGTCGCGGATCATCGGTCCGAACACGCGATCCGCCAGCAGCCTTTGGTGCAAGCGTTGCGAACCGCGCGCGGCCGCGTAGGCCGCCAGCAGCACGAACGGCACTGTCGGCAGGCCGGGCAGGACCACCCCGACAAGCCCCAGCCCCAGACTCACATAGGCCAGCAGCAGCCACGCCCAGCGCAGGCGGCCGGGCGCGGGAGGACGGTCACCGGCGGTCACGACCGTTACGGAGTCGCGGACGGCTCGACCGCCAACTGGTCGAGCATGAACGCGTACATCTCGGCCAACTCGCGATAGCGCCGGAAACGACCGGACTTGCCGCCGTGCCCGGCATCCATATTGGTGCGGAACAGGACCGGCGCACTGCCGGTGGCCAGGTCACGCAGGCGGGCGACGTACTTGGCCGGCTCCCAGTACTGGACCTGCGAATCCCACAGGCCGGTGCCGATGAACATCGCCGGGTAGTCCTGGGCGACCAGGTTGTCGTACGGCGAATAGGCGAGCATGACGTCGTAGTAAGCCTTGTCCTCCGGGTTGCCCCACTGGTCGTACTCGTTGGTGGTCAGCGGGATGCTGGCATCGAGCATGGTGGTGACCACGTCCACGAATGGCACCTGGGACAGGATCACCCGATAGTCGTCGGGTGCCTGATTGGAGATCGCGCCCATGAGCAAGCCGCCGGCGCTGCCGCCGTAGGCTGCGACGCGATCCTTGGCCGCATAGCCCTGCCCAACCAGAAAGCGGGTGACGTCGATGAAGTCGTCGAACGTGTTCTGCTTGTGCTCCAGCTTGCCGGCGTCGTACCACTTGCGACCCATTTCCTGGCCGCCGCGGACGTGAGCGATCGCATACACCATGCCTCGGTCGAGCAGACTCACGACCGGCAGGTTGAACGCCGGGTCCATCGAATAGCCGTAACTGCCGTAGGCGTACTGCAGCAACGCCGCGGTGCCGTCTTTCTGGAAGCCGGTGCGGTAGACCACCGAGACCGGCACCTTGCTGCCGTCGCGCGCGGTCGCCCACAGGCGCTCGGTCGTATACAGCGCCGGGTCGTAACCGATCACCGGCTGCTGCTTGAGCTGACGACGCTCGCCGGTGCGGGTGTTGAGCTCGTAGGTGGTGTCCGGCGTGGTCAGCGAGGTGTAGCTGTAGCGCAACCAGTCGGTGTCGGACTCCGAATTGGTCGACAGGCCCATCGAGTAGGCGCCTTCGTCGGCCTTGACGTACTCGGAGGCCGGATCGGGCTGGCCGACTCCGCCGCGGATCAGGCGCAGCCGCTCCAGCCCGCCGGAGCGCTCCGCCACGGCGGTGAAGCCGTCGAACAGCTCGAAGCCGTCGATGAACACGTCCCCGTCAACCCCGATCCACTCCTGCCACTGCGCGCGTGAGGTCGCGTGGCTGGGCGCGGTCATGAGCTTGAAGTTGTCGGCAGGTTTGCCGTCCGCGCCGGGCGCGTTGGTGCGGATGACCCAGCGCCCGTCGTGGTGATCGGCGTCGTATTCGACATCGCGCTCGCGCGGCGCCAGCACGGTGAACTCGCGCGGGGTGGCGGCCGGGGCGCAACGGCTCTCGCTGGAGACCGTGCTTTCCACGCCGATGCAGATGTATTTGTCATCGCGGGTGCGGCCGATGCCCATGTAGAAGCTGTCGTCGTGTTCCTCGTACACCAGCACGTCATCGGCGACCGGCGTGCCGAGCACGTGTTTCTTGACCCGCACCGTCAGCAGCGTCTCCGGGTCGTTCTCGACGTAGAACACGGTCCGGTTGTCATCGGCCCAGACGACGTTCGCCGAGACGCCGGGAATGGCGTCGTCCAGAATCTTGCCGGTGTCCAGATCCTTGAAGCGGATCACGTACTGGCGCCGGCCGATGTCGTCATCCGCCCACGCCAGCAGGCGGTTGTCCTGGCTGATCTGGTGGTCGCCGACGCTGAAGTACTCCTTGCCGGCCGCCATCGCGTTGACGTCCAGCAGGATCTGCTCGGGGGACTCCATGGATCCGTGGCGACGGGCGTGGATCGGGTAGTCCTGGCCGGTCTCGAACCGGGTGTAGTACCACCAGCCACGCTCGCGATAGGGCACCGAGCTGTCGTCCTGCTTGATGCGCCCGACGATCTCCTCGTACAGCCTGTCCTCCAGGCCTTTCAACGGTGCCATCACGGTGTCGACGTAGGAGTTCTCCGCTTCCAGGTACGCCAGCATCGCCGGGTCCTTGCGGGTGTCATCGCGCAGCCAGTAGTACTCGTCCGCACGGGTCGCGCCGTGCGGCGCTTTCACCACGTGTGCGCGCTTTTCAGCATCCGGAGCGGTCGCGGTGGCAAGGGACGACGGGGGAGAAGCACTGGAGGACATGGACGGACTCTGGGCAAGGGCCGGGACGGCGGCCGCCATGAGGACCGAAGTCGTCAGGACGGCCGCGAGGAGCACGGGTTTCATCGGATGGGATCCGGGCGGGGGTGGCTGGCTCAGTTGGCCGACGTATCGTCGGTCAGCTGGTTCCACAGGAAGGTGTAGGCCAGCGCGCTCATGTGCGCGGCCTGCTTGTTGTTGGCCGCACCGCCGTGGCCGCCTTCGATATTCTCGTAATAACGCACGTCCTTCCCGGCCTCCAGCATCCGGGCCATCATCTTGCGCGCGTGGCCCGGGTGGACGCGGTCATCGCGGGTGGAGGTGGTGAACAGGGTCGGCGGGTATTTCTTGTCCGCGTCGAACAGGTGGTACGGCGAGAAGGTCTGGATGAACGCCCACTCCTCCGGCTTGTCAGGGTCGCCGTACTCGGCCATCCACGACGCCCCGGCCAGCAGCTTGTGGTAGCGCTGCATGTCGAGCAGCGGCACCTGAATCACCACCGCGCCGAACAACTCGGGGTACTGGGTCAGCATGTTGCCGGTGAGCAGGCCGCCGTTGCTGCCGCCCTGGATGCCCAGGTGCCTGGGCGAAGTGACTTTGCGGGCGACCAGATCCTGAGCGACCGCGGCAAAATCCTCATACGCCTTGTGCCGCTTGGCTTTGAGCGCGGCCTGATGCCAGCGCGGGCCGTACTCGCCACCGCCACGGATGTTGGCCACCGCGTACGCGCCGCCCTTCTCCAGCCAGCCCTTGCCGACCGCGCCGGAGTAGCCGGGGGTCAGCGATATCTCAAAGCCGCCGTAGCCGTACAACAGGGTCGGTGTGCTGCCGTCCAGCGGCATGCCCTTGGGGTGGACGAGGAAATACGGCACGCGGGTGCCGTCCTTGCTGGTCGCGAAGTGCTGCTCGACCACCTCGTTGGAGGCATCGAAGAACGTCGGCATCGTCTTCAGCACTTCCGGTGCCTGGCCGATGGTCGCCAGCGACAACGACTGCGGGTTGAGGTAGTCGGACGCCATCACCCAGAGATCGTCGTTGCTGTCGGAGTCCACCGCCGCGACGCTGACCGTGCCTGCGGGCTGCGCCGCAAAGGCGCTGCGCTGCCAGGCGCCGGTTCCATTGGCCGGAGGGGTCAGCACGCTCAGACGGTTCTTGACGTCCTCCAGCACGTTGAGCACGAGGTGGTTCGCCGTCCAGGTGGAGCTGGCCAGCGAGGTGGTTTCGGTGGGCTCGAACAGGCCGGTGAAATCGCGCTTGCCTTGCATGAACGCATCGAAGTTGATCGCGATCAGGCTGCCAGCCGGCCAGGTCTTGCCGCCGGCCTCGTAGGGCGCGCGCAGCTCCAGCACCAGCCAGTCCTTGTGCACGGCTTTGTTGGCCGAATTGGGCGCGTCGATCCTGGTCAGTTTGCCGTCGGCGCCGCGCAGATAGAGCTCGTCGTTGTAGAACGCCAGGGTGCGGGTGACGAAATCACGCGTGTAACCCGGGGTGTGGTCGCGGCCCGCGGCGATGTACATGTCGCCGGGCTGGCCTTCATAGACCAGCGAGGCGTCAGCCATCGGCGTGCCGCGTTGCCACTGCTTGACGATGCGCGGGTAGCCCGAGCCGGTCATCGAGCCCGGGCCGAAGTCGGTGAACACGTAGACGTTGTCGCGATCGATCCAGCCCAGACCGCCCTTGGCCTCGTCGCGGAAGAAGCCGTCCTTGACCCAGCCCATGGTGCCCAGGTCGAATTCGCGGGTGACGTCGGCGTCCGCACCGCCGCGCGACAGCGCGACCAGGCAGCGCTGGTACTGGGGCTTGAGGCAGTCAGCGCCGTGCCAGACCCAGTTCTCACTCTCCGCCTTGTTCAGCGCGTCCAGGTCGATCACCGTCTCCCACTGCGGTTTGTCCTTGCGGAACTCGGCCAGCGTGGTGCGACGCCAGAGGCCGCGCTGGTGCTGCGCGTCCTTCCAGAAGTTGTAGTAGTGGTCGCCGATCTTCTCGACGTAGGGAATCTTGGCATCCGAATCGAGGATTGCCAGGATCTGCGATTCCAGCTGTTTGAACGCAGGCGTGGCGGCGAGCTCGGCCTCGGTGGCGGCGTTGCGGGCCTTTACCCAATCCAGCGCCTTCGGCGCTTCCACCTCTTCCAGCCATTGATACGGATCCGACACGGGGGCCTCCTGGGCATGGACGCTTCCCAGTGCCACGGCGAGGCCGGCGACAAGGACGGCGGCCCGACGGGCCTTCAACAGCTGCGACATGGGCGCTCCGGTATGCGATGGGTAATGGGGCAATGCAACCTTGGAAAGTTAGCACACCCGCCCGTGCGCCCTGGCCGCTGGCGCGGCTGCGTCAGCGCCAGCGCAGTACCGCCAACGCGCTCAACGGCATGCCCAGCAACCACAGCGGCAACCAGCCGATCAGCTCATGGGTGCCGCGTGCGGCGGGCAGCAGCACCAGCAAAGTCACGCCAGCCGCCAGGCAATGCCACACGCCGGACTGCAGGCGCAGGGACAACCGGTCGGCAGGCAGGGCGCGGATGGCGGAAGGGTGCATGGCAGGACTCCTCGGTGGCGTTGAACCGAGGATTGCGCGCGCCCATCTCAGTGGCTGCGACCCTGCCGCAGCCCGGCGGCGATTATCAGTCGGGAGCGCGCTCGTAGTTGCTGATCGCCAGACTCAGCAGCGCCCGCGCCTGCTCGCGCAACGACGGTGGCGCGGTGATCTCCGCATCGCTGCCGTAGTGCAGGACGTCCATCAGCAGCTCCCGGCCGGAACTGAAGGGGACTTTCAGCTCATAACGCCCGTCGTGCATGAACCGCCCTTCCTGCTGCGAGTGCCAATGCTCGTCGGCGACCCAGCGCGCGGCCTTGGCGCTGAACACGATCGTCGCCCAGCCCTTCGGCGTACCCGAAAAAATGCCGTAGCTGGATGCCAGCTGGCGGTCGAGCTCCTCGTTGGGCACGTCGCGGGCGGTCTCCTCCAACTGCCGCGCGGCGCTCACCCGGTCGACCGCGAAACTGCGCAGGGCGTCGCGGTCGTGGTCGAACGCATCCAGGTACCAGTTGTCGCGGTAATGGGTCAGCCGCTGCGGCGACACGGTGCGGCGGGTGAGCTGGTCGGTGGAGCGCGCGCGGTAGTCGAACACCAGCTGGCGGCGGTCCAGCACCGCGGTGGCCACGTGGCGGAACGCGGTCTCCTCCAGCCGGCGGGTGCGATGGGCGACCACCCGGACGCGTTCCACCGGCACCCGGCGACCGCCCGCATGGTCGTCCAGCAGTTTCTCGATGCGCTGCTGCAGCGGTGCCAGCGCGTTTGCCAGTACGCCGCCGCCACTGCGCAGCATCAGCTGCTGCGCCGCGAGCAGCGAGTGCAGCTCGTCGGAACTCAGCCACAGGCCGGGCAGTTCAAAACGGTGGCTGTCGTCGGGGTCGTAGCGGAAGCCGGCCTCGCCGTTGCCGATCACCGGCGCCATCAGCTGGTCGCGCAGGTAGGCCAGGTCCCGGTAAACCGTTGCCCGCGAGCATTCCAGCTCCTCCTGCAGGCGTTGCACGGTCACCGGATAGCGCGCGCCGGTCAGGATGCGGTGCAGGGCGTGGATGCGTTCGATGCGTTCCATGGACAGGCACTGTAGAGGGGAGCTGGCACAAGCATCGCACCCCGCCGCGCCTGCCGGCCAGCATCCGCGCGGACCGCCGCCGGCGCGTCGTCATTCGCCCCTCCCATGGCCGGCGGGCACAATACGGCCCATGCAAGACAGTCCCAGCCCCTTCCCGGTAGCCGCCCTCACCGCCCATTCCTGGCCTGACGCCCGCGGCGCACGAGCCGGCCGCTGATGCAGATCGACCTGTGGCTGACCCTGGCCGTACTGGCCGGAGCGGTGTACCTGTTCGTCAGCGAGAAGCTGACCAGCGACGTGGTCGCCCTGATGGTGATGGCCTCGTTGCTGGTGCTGGGACTGGTGACGCCGAAGGAGGCGTTGTCGGGCTTCAGCAGCGAGGCCACGATCACCGTGGCGGCGATGTTCGTGCTCAGCGCCGGTCTGCAGCGCAGCGGCGCGCTGGAAGGACTGGGCGAGGCGCTGGCGCGGATCCGCTGGAGCTGGCTGTTCGCGCTGGTGATGATGGGCGTCATCGCCTTCATTTCCGCGTTCGTCAACAACACCGCCGCGGTGGCCGCGTTCCTGCCACTGGTCATTGCCGCCGCCATCGCCCAGCGCCGCGCGCCCTCCAAGCTGCTGATCCCGCTGTCCTACGCGGCGCAGTTCGGCGGCGTGTGCACCCTGGTGGGCACCTCCACCAACCTGCTGGTGAACTCGCTGACCGTGCAGTCCGGGCGGGAGGGCTTCGGCCTGTTCGAATTTGCACCGCTGGGCGTCATCTTCGTCGGCATCGGAATCGCCTACCTGATGCTGTTCGGGCGCTTCCTGCTGCCCGATCTGGGGGTGCCGGAAACCGATGACGGCGCGTTGGACGGGGTGTTCCTGGTTGAACTGCTGGTGCCCGACGGTTCGCCGGTGATCGGCACCGAGGCACTCAAGGCATTGCCGGACGACATGGCGCCGGCGATGACCTTGAAGCTGTTCCGCGCCGGCGCGATCCGGCCGCGGCGCAACAGCACCATCGAAGCCGGCGACCGTCTGCTGGTGCGCGGTGAGTGGCATCTGATCCAGCGCCTGCGCAAGCAGCTCAAGCTGGACCACGACCATGTCGCCCGTGATCTGGACGGCGATCTGGAAGCGGTGCGACTGAACGCCAAGGTGATGATCGCCCCCGGCTCCCATCTGGTCGGACACACCTTGGCGGAGCTGCGCTTCGGGCATATGTACCGCGCCCGGGTGCGCGGGATCCAACGCCAGCAGCGCGCGCCGTTCTGGAACCGCCTTGACCAGGCGCCGCTGGCAGTCGGCGACATCCTGCTGGTGGACAGCACCGAGGCTGCGCTGTCGGCTTTGCGCGACGACGCCAACTTCGTGGTCCTGGCCGAGCGCGCGCAACCCCGGCTGGACAAGCAGCGGGCGTGGATCTCGTTTCTGGTCATGGCAGCCGTGGTTGGCGCCGCGGCCATCGGCCTGCTGCCGATCGTCGCCTCGGCGATTCTGGGGTGTGTGGCGTTGATCATCCTGCGCTGTCTGGAGCCTGACGAGGCCTATGCCGCGGTGGACTGGCGGGTGGTGATGCTGCTGGCCGGCGTGCTGCCGCTGGGCATCGCGCTGGAACGCTCCGGCGGTGCCGACTGGCTGGCGCAGAACGCCATCGGCCTGGTCGGGCATCTGGGACCGGTGGCCTGTCTGGCGGTGGTCTATCTGATGACCGCGGTGCTGACCGAGATGATGAGCAACAACGCCGCAGCGGTGTTGATTGTGCCGATCGGCATCGCCACCGCCGAGTCGCTGGGGGTGGATGCCAAACCGTTTCTGGTCGCAGTCGCCTTTGCCGCCTCGACCGCATTCGCCACCCCGGTGGGGTATCAGACCAACGCGATGGTCCACGCCGCGGGCGGCTACCGCTTCTCGGACTTCATGCGCATTGGCCTGCCATTGAACCTGATTTTCTGGGTCACCGCGGTCGTGCTGATCCCGCGCTACTTTCCGTTTTAGCAACACCGCGAGCGCGCCGCCGCCTGGCGTGCGGCACGCGCACTGGCTCGCGGCCCCGCGACCGGGGACAATGGCGCCATGGAAAACACTGCTGCATTGCTCGAGACCGTCGAGCACGAGACCGGCCCGGCGCCGGCATGGTCGGTGATCTGGCTGCATGGCCTCGGCGCTGACGGCAACGATTTCGCCCCGCTTGTTCCCGAACTGGTCGGTCGCGACTGGCCGGCGCTGCGATTCGTGTTCCCGCATGCGCCGGTGCGCGCGGTCACCGTCAACAACGGCACCCGGATGCGGGCGTGGTACGACATCCGCGATTTCGATTTCGCCAACCGCGCCGACGAGACAGGAGTCGAAGAGTCGATCACGCAGGTCGACGCGTTGATCGCGCGGGAAGTGGCGCGCGGTGTGCCGGTGGGGCATATCGTGCTGGCCGGCTTCTCCCAGGGGGGCGCGGTGGCCTTGGCCGCCGGATTGCGCCGACGTGATCCGCTGGCCGGCCTCGTCGCGCTGTCGAGTTATCTGCCGATGGCGAACCGCGCCGCCGAACTGCTCCAGCCCGGCGCGATCGCGCAACCGCTTTTCATGGCGCACGGCACGCATGATCCGGTGGTGCCCTTCCAGGCGGGAGAGCGCAGTGCCGAAGTGATGGGGGGACTCGGCTTCAAGGTCGACTGGCACGCCTACCCGATGGCGCACCAGGTCTGCGCCGAGCAGATCCAAGATCTGGGCAGGTGGTTGGCCGCGCGCTTCGCGGCGGGTTGAACGAATCCGGGGCAGCGGAGTCCGACAGGGGGAAGTGCGCGATGAGGGTGGTCATAGCTGACGATGAGCCTTTGGCGCGGACGCGACTGCGCGCCCTTTTGCATGACCTGGGGGGTATCGAGGTGGTGGCCGAAGCCGGCGACGGCCACCAGACGTTGCAGGCCTGCGCCGAACACGCGCCCGACCTGCTGTTGCTGGATATCGCCATGCCCGGCATGGATGGCCTGGAAGCGGCCCGCCACCTGGCGACGCTGGAGACCCGCCCGGCCGTCGTGTTCTGTACCGCTTACGACGCACACGCGCTGTCCGCCTACGAGGTGGAGGCGATCGACTACCTGGTCAAACCGGTCCGCAGAGAACGCCTGGCCGCGGCGCTGGAGCGCGCGCGCACTTTTGTTGCCGGGCTGGCGCGCGGCGACGGACCGGCAGTGCCGCTGACCCGACCCGATCCGCCGGGCAGCGCACCACGCAGCCACCTGTGCGCGCGGCTGCGCGGCGGCCTGCGCCTGATTCCGCTGGACGATGTCCGGTATCTGGCGGCCGACGAGAAATACGTCGTCGTTCACCACACCGGTGGCGAGGACCTGATCGAGGAATCGTTGCGATCACTGGAAGAGGAGTTCGGCGCGCGCTTTGTGCGCATCCACCGCAACTGCCTGGTCGCGCGCGACCGCATCGTGGCCTTGCGCCGCAGCCCGGAAGCTCTGGTCACCGTGCTGCTGCGCGAGGTCGCGCAGCCGCTGGAAGTCAGTCGCCGCTGCGTCGCCGCCGTACGCGAGACCCTGCTGCATCTGTAGTCGCCGATAACGGCGATAATGCCCGCATGACTATATTGCGTATCGCCACCCGCAAGAGCCCGCTTGCCCTGTGGCAGAGCGAACACGTTGCCACTGCCCTGCGCGCGGCCCACGCGGGACTGCAGGTCGAGTTGGTGCCCATGAGCACCCGCGGTGACGAGGTGCTGGATCGTCCTCTGGCGGCGATCGGCGGCAAGGGGCTGTTCCTGAAGGAACTGGAGGTCGCGATGATGCGCGGCGAGGCCGACTGCGCGGTGCACTCGCTCAAGGACGTGCCGATGGACCTGGAGCCGGGCTTCGCGCTGCCGGCGATCCTGCAGCGGGCCGACTACGCGGATGCCTTCATCAGTAACACGTACGCCGATATCGGCAGCCTGCCGGTGGGCGCGGTCGTCGGCACATCGTCGTTGCGGCGGCAGGCCCAGCTGCGCGCGCTGCGCCCGGACCTGCAGTTGCGCGACCTGCGTGGCAACGTCAACACCCGACTGGCCAAGCTGGATGCGGGCGACTATGACGCGATCGTGCTCGCGTGCGCCGGCCTGCAGCGGCTGGGTCTCGACGCTCGCATCCGCTCACGGCTGCTGGTGCCGGACTGGCTGCCGGCGCCGGCCCAGGGTGCGATTGCGATTGAATGCCGCAGTGACGATCCGGCCGTGGCGGCCCTGTGCGCGGCGCTCGATCACGCGGACACCCGCACCTGCGTGGAGGCCGAGCGGGCGATGAACCGCGCGCTCCACGGCAGTTGTCAGGTACCCGTGGCCGGTCACGCCACGCTGGACGGCGACACGTTGTCGCTGCATGGCATGGTGGGCTCGGCGATCGACGGACGCTCCGTGCGCGGCTTCCTCAGCGGTCCGGCAGGCGACCCCGCGGCACTGGGTCGAAGCGTCTCCGAGGTGCTGCTGCTGCAGGGCGCAGGCGAATTTCTGCCACCGCGGGACTGACCCGTATTGCCCTCAGAAGCGCCGGTGCAATCTCAGCGATGACTCCGCCGATTCGCTGCCCGTGTGTCCGGTTTCCGCATGGCGGATCTGGAAGTCACTCTGCAGCGTCCATTGCGGCCACAACGACACGTCCAGTCCGAAGGTCTGCTTGACGAAGGTGCTGCCGTCCTGGCCGGCCTCGAACTGGATGCGCTGGCTCCAGTTGGCGCGATCATTGATGCGGTGGCCAAAGTCCACTTCGCCGCGGAACACCGCACCCGCGTGGGCGACGCCGTCGTCCTTCAACGGCGCGAGCCGATAGCCCGCGCCCAGTTGCACGCCGAGCCGGGTCGGGCCGTCACGCACCGCCTGCACGTGGTAACGCGTCCCCACGCGCCAGTTGTTGGAGTAACTGGCCGTACCCGCGCGAGGCCGCGCGGGCGCCCACAGGCGGATCCAACGCTGGCTTCCCGGCAGGGTGGGACGCACCGTGCGCTTGGACTGGAACGACAGCGAAGGTGAGCCCGCTGACCCGCGCTGCCACTCCTCGTCGCCGCAGCGGGTGGAATAGCAGAACTGGCGCAGCTGCGCCGGATCGCCACCGAGTTCGATCAGGGCCGGCTCGCCGGGGATCATGGAGGCCGCTGGCAATGTGGTGAACGGGACCAGCGCCAAGGCCATCCCAAGTACGACACTCATCAGTCAATACAGGCGAAGGGAGGCGCATGATTATGCCCTGCCGCCCGCTGGTCACGGGACACCGCGGGTAAACGCACGCTGAGCCGGGCTACTCCTCGTCGGGCAATTCGCGCTGCGCGCGCACGATCCCCCACGCCCCGGCGGTCATTCCCAGCGCGACCAGGATGCCGGTCGCGAACACCATGCTGGAGCCCAACACGGCGACCGCCTTGTGCAGCCACACGAAGGTCAGGTCACCGCCGCGATAGACCACCGTGTCTATCACCGCCTTGGCCTTGTAACGCGACTCGCGGTCGACGCGGGTGTAGAGCGTCTCGCGCGCCGGCTTGGCCAGCGAGAACTCACCGGCACGGGTCACCACCTGCATGATCGCCACCATCAACGGCAAGGGCGACGCCGCCAGCAGGCAATAGCCGAGCAGGATCGCGATCGCCGGCCCCAGCAACGCAGGCGCCACGCCGTAGCGGCGCAGCAGCGCGCGGGTGACGAATATCTGCACCAGCAGGGTCAGCCCGTTGACCGCCCAGTCGACCGTCGCGGAGTACCGGGTAGCGGCCTCCTCGCCGGGATAGAACTGCTTCACGAGCGCGGCCTGCTCGTTGTACAGCAGGGTGCCGACGCCGACGCCGAAGAACATGGTGATCGCCAGCGCGCGCAGCAGCGGGCGCTGCCACACCAGCTTCAAGCCGGCCAGGACCGAACCGCCCATCGCCTCCTCGCCATCGACCACACCGTGCAACTGTTCGCGACGCATCGCCCAAGGTCGCAGCTTGAGGATGCACAGCAGGCAGACCGCGAGAAAACCGGCCGACACCAGCAGCAGGTTGGCCACCCCGATGACCTGCACCAGCAAGCGGGTGATGCCCGGTCCGACCAGCGCACCGATGGTGCCGCCGGCACCGATATAGCCGTAAACCAGCTTGGCGTGTCGGCTGTCGAACACGTCCGCCATGAAACTCCAGAACACGGTAACCGCAAACAGATTGAACACCGCCGTCCAGATGAAAAACGCGCCGCCGCGGCCGGGGACGCCGGTGTGGAACAGGCCGAAAAACAACACCAGGCAGCCGATGAAGAACAGGTACACCAGCGG
>JBDSPO010000111.1:0-12954 GCA_039930265.1 Lysobacter sp.
GGCCACGGCCGGGCGGATCGCGCCGACGTAGTTGCCCAGATGGGGGGTGCCGGAGGTGGTGATGCCGGTGAGGACACGGGTTTGCGACATTGGTGCGCGACGGTGACGGCGGGTCAGTGTACCCGCCGCCCGTTGTGGCAGGCCACGGACCGATCTGTAGCGCGGCGCACGAGGGCCAATACGGCCAACAATTATCACCTTGGCCAGCGGAACCCAAAAAAGAATGGGCCGGTTTCCCGGCCCATTGGCACATGCGACTGACGACTGGACGTTGCCCGCCGCGCGGTGCGCTCAATCAGTCGAGCGTACGACCGAAGGAATTCACTTCTTCCTCAGCGCGCTCGCGGGTCCAACCGTACTGCTCCTGCAGCTTGCCCGACAGATATTCGGTGTTGCCCTCGGCGACATCGAACACGTCATCCGTCAAGTCACCCCACTTGGCCTTCGCCTTGCCTTTTACCTGGGTCCACTTGCCGGCGATGATGTCCTTGTTCATGGTGTCTAACCTCGATTTGCTTGGGGAAGTGCGGTGCGCTAACCACACGCAGTTACCTTCTCACAGCGTTTGTGGAGGGCGCGTCGCAGGAGCGTGATATACGCCTTCACCACCCTGAACGTCCCCGTATCGAACACAAAAAAAGCCGGGTTGCCCCGGCTTTTTGAATTGCAGCAACCCGCGTTATCGCGGGCGCTGCTGGTGCTCCAGGATCAGCAGCGGCCGTCCTTGCAGTCCTGGGCCTTGTCTTCGACCTTCTCACCAGCCTTCTGCACGTCCTTGCCAGCACCGGCCATGGTGTTACAGGCGCTCAGCATTCCGAGAGAAAACATCGACACCATCATCAGGGCAATAACACGCTTCATCGCTTTCTCCGTTGGCCGGATCGGACCACGCTGGCCCGATCACATCGTTGGTGTTCATCGGGTCGCAGATGCACTGCAACCTCGGTGCCATCATCGCGACTGGACGTGAAGTCGGCGTGCATCCGGGCTGGAAAAGAGATTCCGTCGCGCGTGCGGTTCAGCTTCGCATCAAGGTGGATTTGCCGAACAGGCTCTCCACCAGATCCACCGCGACCAGCGCGGTCATGTTGTCGCGGTCCAGGATCGGGTTGAGCTCCATGATGTCCAGCGAGGCCATCCGCCCGCTGTCGGAAATCATTTCCATCACCAGTTGCGCCTCCCGGTAATTCGGGCCACCCGGCACCGTGGTTCCCACACCGGGCGCGACGCTGGGATCAAGGAAGTCGACGTCAAAGCTCACGTGCAGGTGGGTGTCGTCGTCCATCCCCGCCAGCGCCTCCTCCATGACCTGCTTCATCCCGACCTCGTCGATGTAGCGCATGTCATAGACATCCAGGCCGTATTCCTTGACCAGACGCTTCTCGCCTTCATCCACCGAGCGGATTCCGACCTGCCGGACGCTGGAGGGATGGATGGCCGGCGCGTCGCCGCCGAGGTGGGTCAACTGGCGAGGGCCCAGGCCGCACAGGCAGGCCACCGGCATGCCGTGGATATTGCCCGATGGCGTGACGTCGCTGGTGTTGAAATCGGCGTGCGCATCCAGCCACAACAGGCGCAACTTCTTTCCAGTCTCGCGGCAGTGGCGTGCCACCGCGGTCACCGATCCGATGCCCAGACAGTGGTCACCGCCCAGCAGGATCGGCATGCGGCCAGCGGCCAGTTCGGCATACACCGCGTCCATCGCCAGCCGGTTCCACTCGGTCACCTGATCAATGTGGCGGTAGCCGTCAATCGGGCCGGTGCAGGGATTGCGCGGACCGTCCAGGTTTCCGCGATCCAGCACGTCGACCCCGCGCGCCTGCAGCGCCGCGCCAAGACCGGCGATCCGCAGGGCCTCCGGGCCAAGGCGTCCGCCCTGGTCACCCGCGCCCACGTCGGTGGGCGCGCCAATGATCGAGACGGGGGAATAGCTGCGCTTCATGCGTGACTCCATGGCGTGGTGCCGGCTGTCAGAGTCGAACTGACGACCTACCGCTTACAAGGCGGTTGCTCTACCAACTGAGCTAAGCCGGCGAAAAAACCATTCTAGCGCGCGGCGGAAGTATGCCCCAGATCGGCCGCACCGGGCGCGGCGCCGCCCCCCCATCGAGCGCAGTCCAACGGCTGCGTGCGGCGCACGTCCAGTTGGGCGCGCAGGCGCTCGGCCTCGAACGGACCATCGGTGGCGATATCCAGCCAGTGCTCCAGCGGGCCCGCGCCGACCGGCTGCACCACGGCGGCAAATCCCGCTTTCACCAGCGTGGCGGCGCGATCACGGGCGGAGGTCTCGTTGCGGAACACCCCCAGGGCAATGGCATTGGCGTCGGCGCCGTCGCGGATCACGTAGTAATCGCTGAAACCGGTCGCGGCGATCTGCTCGGCGACGGCCCTGGTCTTGTCTGCATCCGCGAGCGGGGGCAACAGCACGCGCCAACTGCGCGGGCTCCCGGCAGGAGCCTGGCGGACCGCCGTCGCGACGACCGTCACCGGATCTACGCCCGCATCGTCCTCACCCACGCGCAGCCCACCGGACTGCAGGCGCCGGCCCGCGTCTTCGGCGGCGTTCACCGCGGGGAAGCCGCCGAAGCTGGCGCATTGCTGCATGCGGGACGTGGGAACGGGCTGCGGCGCATCGGACGCGATCGCCTCGCTGGACGCCGGGGCCAACTGCAGCAGGGCCACGCCCGAAGGCAACGCGGCGGGGGCGTCGGCTACGGGCGCGCTGCCCAATGCCCACCACAACGCGACGCCCACGTTGAGCACCAACAACACAATGAGCAGGGCGCGAATCAGCATGGTCGGCATTGTAGCCATCCGACCGGGGGCGGCGGATTCAAGCTGCGGCCTCCATCGCCGCCCACTGCGCGAGCCCTTCCAGCACGAGGCGCGGCATCCACCGCGCCTGCGGCAACGCCGCCAGCAGCTCCGGGCCGCCGCCGCCGTGCAGATACAGTGCCGGCGCGGCACCCAGAGCGGACCGGGCGTGCGCGAGACTGCGTTCGATAAGGCCCACAGCTGCGCCCTGGCAGCCGGACGCAAGCGCATCGGCAGTGTTCGCGGCGAACTCCGCGTAATCACCCCCCTGCTCAGGCAGCTGGCTGACCTTGTCGTGCATCGCCTGGCGCATCAGCGTCGGCGACGGCGCGATGCGACCGCCGAGGTGGCGCCCCTGCCCGTCCACCAGATCCAGCGTCAACGCGGTGCCGACGCCGCACACCAGCACCGGCGCGTTCGCTCCAGAGTGCTTGGCGTGCGCGCGCGCGGCCACCATCGACAGGAAGCGGTCGACCCCGAGGCGGGCGGGATCGGCGTAGGCGATCCGCAGGTCATCCCACCGCCCCTGGGTACGTGCGATCGCGATGCGCCGGCAGCGCGACGCCAGCCATTCGATCAAGGCCAGCCGCACGCCGTCATCGGCGACGCTGGCGAGGTACGCCACGTCGATCCGCGCCGGCAATCGCGCGGCCAGTGCGGCCATCCCCGGCGCACCATGCGCGAGAGCGATGACCTCGCCGACGCCGCCGTCAGCGTCCAGTGGCGCGCATTTCAACCTGGTATTGCCGAGGTCGAACACCCAGCGTTGCGGCGTCATCGCCCCGCCCCGTCGCGACGCACACTCACTTCGCCGGCATGGAAGCAGCGCTCGCTGCCGTCCGCCAACCGCACCCGCAGGGAGCCGTCGGACGCGAGTCCCACGGCGGTTCCGGCGATCGCAGCGGTCTCGCTGCTCACGCGGATCGGTTGGCCCGCGATGGCGTCAATCGCCGCGTAGCGCCCAAGCAGCGGTGCGAGGCCGGTGCGGTCGAACTCATCGAGTGCCGGCACCCAGCGCGCAATAATCGTCGCTGCCAGCGTGTTGCGTGATGGTGTCGGCACGGGCAATTGCGACAGATCGCACCAGGGCTGGTCCAGCAGCATCCCGAAGCGCTCCGGCATACGCACGTTCAGACCCAGCCCGATCACGGCTCGCACCGGTCCGGGCTGCTCGCCGGCACCTTCCACCAGCAGTCCGCCGAGTTTGCGCAGACTGCCGTCGACAGCCGTCACGACCAGATCGTTCGGCCACTTCAAACGGACCATCCGGTAGCCCAGGGCATGCAGCGCCTCCACCGTGGCAATGCCGGCGACCAGGCTCAGTCCACCAACCTCTGACCAGCCACCGCTGAAGCTGCGCGCGAGGGACAGATAAAGGTGGGCCGCCAGCGGCGAATGCCACTCCCGCCCGCGGCGCCCGCGTCCGCCGGTCTGGCGCTCGGCCAGCAATACCCGGGCCGCACCATCGGCGGCAGCCGCGGCGGCACCCCGGCTGCGTTGCAGCTCGCTGTTGGTGGAGTCCAGCGTCCAACTGACCGTGAGCGAGCTCATCCGAGCACGCGCCGCCGCTGGCAGGGCCGCGACAATCGCATCGTTGTCGAGCAGATCAAAGGGTTGCGCCAACTGGTACACGCCACCCGCGTGGGCGTCGATCGACACCCCCGCCGCACGCAGCGCTTGGATGCCGGTGCCCACCGCGGCGAGCGTCAGCCCAGTGGCACGTGCCAGCGCGTCGCCCGACACCGGACCCGCGATAAGCCGCTCCAGCAGCGAGCGCTCTTGCAGACGCCCGGCCCCGGCAAGGGACGCGCACGCGGGATCGGCAGGGGCAGGCGGATCGACCATCGACGTCGATTATGCGCGAGCCCGCGCGGTGCTGCTGCAGGCGCTCGGCAGCGAAGCGTGCATTCACGCTATAGTCGGGAGCTGGCCGGGACCTGCCCGACCCCCCGAGGTGCCCATGCTGCGGATCTTCCTCTTGCTGTTGATTGCCGTACTGAGCCCGGCAGTGGGTGCCCACGAGGGCAGCGTAAGCGCTCCTGGCAGCGACGATCGCCCAGCCGCCAGCAGCGCAGCGCGTGACGGGGAATCGGCTGCGGCGACCGAGCGGATCACGCCGGCACGTGGCGACAGCAAGCTGGTCCCCGACATCAATGGCGAGCTGCCGGCCAGCCGCTCGCAGTCGACCCGATTCCACAGTTTCCTGCCCGGCATGTTTCGCTAGGCACACCACTGCACTGCGCAGCGTCGTGGGACCGCTGGGCCTGCCGTGACGGGTTGGCTGCAACGTTGGCGTAGACCGCCTGCACCGATCGACCCCGCCCTCTGGCGGAGCGTGCGAAACGCCGTGCCCTGGGTGGGCGCGCTGGACCCGGCGCGCGATGATCGTCTGCAGCAGCTCACCACACGCTTCCTGCACGGCAAGACCATCACCCCGGTTGCGGGCCTGGAGCTGGATCCGCGGCAACGCGCGATGTTGGCCGCGCTGTGTTGCCTGCCATTGCTGGAATTCGGCGAGCAGGGCCTGCACGGCTGGACGCAACTGATCGTCTATCCGGACGCCTTCCGGGTGGAGCGCAGTCACATGGATGCCGCGGGCGTGCTGCACCAGGGGCACGAGGAGTTGATCGGCGAGGCGTGGGACGCCGGCCCCGTCGTCCTGTCCTGGGCCGACGTGCTGACGGATTGCGCCGACCCGCGCGCCGGATTCTGTGTGGCCGCCCACGAGATCGCACACAAACTGGACGTGCTGGATGGCGCGCTGGACGGCACGCCGCCGCTGCCGCGCGCCTGGCAACGCGAATGGGCGCGGGATTTCCAGGCTGCGTATGACGCACTGGTGGAAATAATCGAGGCCGGCGGTGAAACCGCGATCGATCCGTATGCGGCCGAGGCGCCGGAAGAATTCTTCGCGGTCACCACCGAATACCACTTCAGCGATCCGGCTACCCTGCGCGGCGCGATGCCGCAGGTTGCCGATCACCTGACCCGTCTTTACGGACGGTCGCCGTTCGCCGGCATTTAGCGCGCCCAGGATCGGCCGGGCCGACTACAACCGGGGTGGCAGCCGGACTTCGAAGCGGGTGCCGCCCAGCTCCTCGGAGGTCCCCACGTCCAGCGTGCCGCGGTAGCCGCTGATGATGTCCTGCACGATGGCCAGCCCAATGCCGTGACCCTGCACGCGCTCATCGCCGCGCACACCACGCTGCAGCACCAGGGCCACCTTCTCGGGCGCGATGCCTGGACCGTCATCGTCCACCGCGATCAGCAGCCCGGGGCGCCGGTTGGGCGCGACCTCGCCCCGCTTGACGGTCAGCAGCACGCGCGAGTTTGCCCACTTGAACGCGTTCTCAAGCAGATTGCCCAGCAACTCCTGCAGGTCGCCCTGCTCCCCGTGGAACTGCACGCCGGGCGCGATATCGAACTCGCACAACGCGCCCTTGCTGGCGTAGACCTTTTCCAGACTCTGTACCAGCGCCTCCGCATGCGGCTCGACGTCCACCGGCGCCGAGAACAGCGCATGCCCGCCGGATGCCGCGCGTGCCAACTGGTAGGAGACCAGATCACTCATGCGCCGCAACTGGGTATCCACATCCTCGCGCAACTCGCTTTCCGGCACGTCGTCATCCAACCGGGAGCGCAGCACCGCCAGTGGCGTCTTCAGGCTGTGCGCAAGGTCGGCCAGGGTATTGCGTTGCTGGTCGAGGTTTTCCCGCTCGCTTTCGATGAATGCGTTGATGCTCTCGGCCAGCGGCTCCAACTCGCGCGGGTGGCGCTCGCTCATGCGCGATGTCACCCCGCGCTGGACCTGCTTCAACTCCTCGATCACCCGCCGCAAGGGATGCAGGCTCCAGCGCAGGATCAGGCCCTGCAGCAGCAGCAGCACCAGCCCGGCGCCGCCCAGGTAGCGCCACAGCGCGCGCCGGAACACCTCCACCTGGCGGCTCAGCGCGGCGGTGTCTTCCAGGATGTAGATCGTGTACGGCACTTCGGCGTTCGGATCGTCACCGCTGGCGTAGATCAGGCCCCGTCCATAGCGGTACGCCTGCCCCCGCTCGCCGCTGAGCTCGGTGATTTCCAGCGGTCCCTCAAAAACCTCGGAGCGCGCTTGCAGCACCGCGCCATCGGGCAGGAGTGGACCGATCGACGAGGAGGAGCTCCATTGCTGGCCGTCCGGCAGCACGACTTCCGCGTACAGGCCACTGCCGGGGCGGTCGAAGCGCGGGTCCGGCGGCATGTACGGGGGAATGAAGGTTCCGTCGCGCGCGAAATCGCTGTCCGCGTACGCCAGCGCGTAGCTGCGCAGACGCTGGTAAAGATTGCTCTCGGCGGTATCCAGGAACGCCCGGTCCAGCGCGACGCCCGCCAGCGCGAGAAACGCCACCAAGCCGAGGCTGGCGGCCAGCAACTGGCGCGCCTGCAGGGAGCTGGGCTGGGCCCGGCTCATGCGCCGGGCCAGCCGCGCGGGCACTTACTCGCCGGTACGCGGCAGGGCAAAGCGATAGCCACGACCACGCACGGTCTCGATCGGTTTCAAAACGCCCTCGGGATCGAGCTTCTTGCGCAGGCGGCCGATGAAGACCTCCAGCACGTTGGAGTCGCGATCGAAGTCCTGCTGGTAGATGTGCTCGGTGAGGTCGGCCTTGGACACCAGTTCACCGGCGTGCATCATCAGGTACTCCAGCACTTTGTACTCGTAGCTGGTCAGGTCGACGTTGGCCTCGTCCACGCTGACGGTCTGCGCGGCGAGATCCAGAGTGACCGGACCGCATTCCAGGGTGGGCTTGCTCCAGCCGGCGGCGCGGCGCACCAGCGCGTTGATCCTGGCGAGCAGTTCCTCGACGTGGAACGGTTTGACCAGGTAATCATCGGCGCCGTGCTTCAGGCCCTCGACCTTATCCTGCCAGCTGGAGCGGGCGGTCAGGATCAGGATGGGAAATTTCTTGCCCTCCTCACGCAGCGCCTGGATCAGCTCCATACCGGACATTTTGGGCAGGCCGAGATCGATGATGCCCAGATCGAAGGGCACTTCGCGGCCCATATAGAGGCCTTCCTCGCCGTCCTGAGCGGCATCCACGGCATACCCCTCGCGCTTCAGGCGCGCTGCCAGGGTCTCGCGCAACGGCGCTTCGTCTTCCACCAGCAGGATTCGCATGGATACTCCTTAATTCATACGGGGTGTCTTACCTGAACAGGCAAAACATATCACCAAGGTGAACGGTCAGTCGTCGTCGCGGCGTGTAGACCGGGCCGAACCCGCGCGCGAGCCGGCGGCGGATTGGGTGCTTCCGCGTGACGGATCGTCGATGTACACCTGCACCCGACCGCTGGTATCGACAATCTTGACCCGATTGACGTCACGTCCATCGAAGGGAACGCGCTCGGCGCTGAGCACCTGCCCGCCGGTCCGCCGCTCGACACGGCGCACCGCATCCGACAGCGCGCGATGGCTGTCGCTGGACCGTGAATCGGGATCCACCCGGTCGCGATCGGGATCGCGCGCCTTGTCCCGCGTCTGCGCCGCGGCGATGCTGGCGGTCGCCGAGGTCACGGCAAGCAGCATCAGGCAGACAATGGCGATGGCGGAGCGTGCGGGCATGGCGTCCTGACGGGAAACATTGACGACAGAGTGGTCGCCAACAGGGATTTCGGCCATTCATTCTCGGCACGGGGCGGTGAATCCGGTCTGAACTTTTTTTTTACAACCACAACCTGTTCAGAATTGATCGCCGGCGCGGGCGTTGCACGATCAGAAAATCTCGCCGATACAGCACCGTAACGACCCGCCGCCGGCCTCGATGGCATCCAGTTCAACGGTGTCAACTGAAAAACCGGCCGCCGCAAACGCTGTCCGGGTTGCCGGCAGCAGCGAGCGTCCCGCCTGGCCGCTCATCCATACGCGATCCTCTGACAGGGCGATGCAATTGCCTGCGAACGCCGCGTGTTCGGCGGGCGCGAGCTCGATCGCGTGTGGCGCGTACAGGGAAGCGATGGCGTCCACAGCCGTCGGATCGGCGAACCCTTGGGGGCAGATCACCGCCGCGCGTCCGGCCAGAACCGCCAGTACGACGTTGGTGTGATACTCGCCGGCAGCGAGGTCGAACATCAACGTGGCGCGCAGGCCGAAGGCGTCGTGCATCAGCCGCGCGCCCTCTTCGTCACAGCGTTCCGACAGGCCGGCAAAGGCGATGCCCCGCGCGCGGTCGATAACCAGTGCGCCGGTCAACTCGCAGGGGTGAGGCTGGGTGGAGAGATCGACGGCCTCATAGCCCAGTACCTTGCCGAAGAAATCCTGGATATCGGCACGCCCGGCTTCGCGCTGCCGCACCGGATGCCGCATCCGGCCAAGCACGTAGCGTGCCTTGCCATCCACCCGCGCGGTGCCGAAGACGTTGTTAGGAAACAAGGCGTCCGGCGTGGCCGGATCACCGGCAAAACACACCGTCGGCAGTACCTGCGAGATCGCACGCTGCAACTCGCGGTGCTGCGCCGACGCGCGGGCGGCATCGAAGCCATCGGCCGTCGCCATGTAGCGGTTGTCGGCAGCCGATTGCTCGGCCAGCTGGAAGCCGTCGGGCGCAACCATGAAGGCGGCACGCGCGGTCGACGGGCCAAAATCGGGGGCGGCAGCGGCGGCGCTCTGGAGGAAACTGGCAATGTCTCGGGTAATCATGGGAGGGTGGTCCGTGTGAAGTCGGCGGAGGCCGCCGCATCGTAGGCAAATGACTCGGTGATGGCCAACGCGCGCTCGACCAGCGCCCAGTCGGCGCCGGGTTTGTGCGCGCCTTCGCTGAGCACCTGGCGAAACGCACGGCCGCCGCGCTCGCCGGCAAACAGGCCCAACAGGTGGCGGGTGATGTGCTTGAGGAACACCCCGCGCTCCAGTTGTCCTTCCACATACGGCCGCAGCGCCCGCAGCAGTTCCGCGCGCGGGCGCAGCTCGCCGCCGAACCAGGCGGTGTCCAGCCGGTGCAGCAGATACGGGTCGTGGTAGGCGGCCCGGCCGAGCATGGCGCCATCGACATGGGCCAGATGCGCGGTGGCTTCGTCGCCATCGTTGATGCCACCGTTGACGATCACCTGCAGCGCCGGGCGCTCGCTCTTGAGCCGATAGGCCCAGTCGTAGCGCAGCGGCGGCACCTCGCGGTTTTCCTTGGGTGACAGGCCTTTCAGCCAGGCATTGCGCGCGTGCACCACGAACATCGTGCAGCCGGCGTCGGCGACTTCGTCGATGAAGGCAAGGAATCGCCCGTAATCATGATCATCGTCCACGCCCAGGCGGCACTTCACGGTGACCGGCACGGGACAGGCCTCGGCCATGGCGCTTACCGAGGCGGCGACCAGCGCAGGCTCGCGCATCAGGCAGGCGCCGAAGCGCCCCGCCTGCACCCGGTCGGACGGACACCCGCAGTTGAGGTTGATCTCGTCAAAGCCGGCGTCAGCGCCAATGCGGGCCGCTTGCGCCAGCAGTTCCGGCTCGCTGCCGCCCAGCTGCAGCGCGACCGGATGCTCGACCGGATCCAGCGCCAGCAGCCGCGCGCGGTCGCCGTGGATCACCGCGTTGGCGTGAACCATCTCGCTGTAGAGCCGCGCGTGCGGCGCCAGCAGCCGGTGAAACACGCGGCAATGGGAATCCGTCCAGTCCATCATGGGGGCGACGGAAAGGCGAATCGAGTCGCTGTAGCGGGACTGGGTGATCACGTCGGCAGGTGGCGGGGCGGCCGGGACCGCTGGGATGGCCCGACAGGTTACAGGAGCCCCATCCGGCCGGCCGCTGGCGGGAGGGCCCTGCCACCGGCAACGTTCACGCCAGCAGGCGGACGTGCTTCTCCCGGTCCCATTGACGCGTTTTGGCCGCCTTGATGAATGCCTCCACGTCCCCGGCCGCCACGACCCCGGCGTCGTTGGACACGCCCGCGGCGTCGAGCAAGGGTTGCGCGCCTGCATCGGCGGCAATCGCCTTGAGGTGGCCGAACGCGTTACGGACAAAATCGATCGCAGCGCCTTCGCCCAGCAGCATCCTGCCGCCTTCCTCCGACAGGACCAGGGCAACGGCATCGAAGATCATGGACGGGGTGCCCGCCAGCTGCCCGTCTGCGGCCAGCTTGCTACCGTCATCGAGGGTGGCTCCACCGACTTTCGGGGCAACAATCTTGACCGTCGCACCCTCGCTTTCGGCCGCTTTGCGAAGCGCGTGGATGGCCGCGGCCGCACTGCCGTCGTTGATCAGGATGCCGACGCTGCGACCCTTCAGGGTTTCCTTCATCTTGCCGATGATCTGCAGGGCGGGCGATTCCGGCAGGTCACGCGCCTTCACCGCGGTCGGTGGCGCGTCGGGCAGCGCGTCCATCCCCAGGCCGTCAGCCACCCGCCGGGCGAGATCCTCGTCGATATGACGGAGGTGCCCGACGACGCGTTCGCGGACGTGCAGCGTCTCGACCTTGGAATTCTCGAACACAAACGCCGACGCGATGTGGGCCTGCTCGTACTTTGTCTGGCTGCGGTAGAACTGCCGCGCCTGACTGTAGTGGTCGGCGAAGCTCTCCGCGCGGATCCGGCCCTTGGCGGCATCGTCCGGCTCGCTGGCGCCAACCCGCTCGGCAAAGCTGCGGAAACCCTCAGGCGTGGCGCGCGGCGAGGTGGGATCCAGTGAACTCGGCTCGTAGTTCACCCGCCCCTTGGGAATCTGCATCTGCATGTGGCCGTCGCGCTGGTTGTTGGCGAACGGGCATTTGGGCGCATTGACCGGCAGCTGGTGGAAATTGACCGAGCCCAGCCGCGACAACTGGGTGTCCAGATAGGAGAACAGACGCCCCTGCAACAGCGGATCGTTGCTGAAATCCATGCCGGGGACGATGTGCGACGGGCAGAAGGCCACCTGCTCGGTCTCGGCAAAGAAGTTGTCGGGCCAGCGGTCCAGGGTCATCGTGCCGATCACTGTCAGCGGCACCAGCTCTTCGGGAATCAACTTGGTTGAATCGAGATGGTCGAACGGAAACCCGTCGGCCTCCTCCTGGGTGAACAGCTGCACAGCCAGCTCCCATTGCGGATGGTTGCCCGACTGGATTGCTTCAAACAGGTCGCGGCGCAGGAAATCGTTGTCGGCGGCCTGCAGCTTGGCCGCCTCGTCCCAGACGGTGGACTGCAGGCCCAGCATCGGCCGCCAGTGGAACTTGACGAAGGTGCTCTTGCCATCGGCATTGATCAGGCGGAAGGAGTGGATGCCAAAGCCCTCCACCATCCGGAAGGAACGCGGAATGGCGCGGTCGCTCATCGCCCAGATGACGGTGTGGAAGGTCTCGGGCGTGAGCGAGACAAAATCCCAGAACGTGTCGTGGGCGCTGGCGGCCTGCGGAAATCCGCGGTCGGGCTCCATCTTCACCGCGTGAACCAGATCGGGAAACTTGATCGCGTCCTGGATGAAGAACACCGGAATGTTGTTGCCGACCAGGTCCCAGTTGCCCTGCTTGGTATAAAACTTGACCGCGAAGCCACGCACGTCGCGTGGGGTGTCGACCGAGCCGCTGCCACCGGCGACCGTCGAGAACCGGGTAAACAGCGGGGTGCTTTCGCCCACCTCGGTGAGGATCTTGGCGGTGGTGAACTCGGCGAGCGACTTGGTCAGCTTGAAGTGGCCGTGCGCACCGGAGCCGCGCGCGTGAACGATGCGCTCGGGAATGCGCTCGTGGTCGAAGTGGTGGATCTTCTCGCGCAGGATGAAATCCTCCAGCAGCGTCGGCCCGCGCGGACTGGATTTCAACGAGTTCTGGTTGTCGCTGATCGGCAGACCCTGATTGGTCGACAGCGTCGCGTGGTCACCCTGGACAACCTGCTGCAGCTCATCGCCGTTGCCGCGCCCATCATTGCCGGGGTCCGCACTGCCGGGCGCCCCCGCTGACGGGGATCGGGAGCCTTTGGACGTGGAGCGGGCGTCGCGGGGGTTCGATGTGCGGGCCATGGCGAAATCCTGGGTGACGGGGCGGAGTACCCGATCATTCGCCGGCCACCGTGATGCTGCCGTCAGAAACCGGCGACCTTCACCGTTCAGCCGGCGAACAACCGCGCCAGATCATTGGCGTCCAACGTCCGCCACTGCCCTTCCGGCAGCCCGTCCAGCGCCAGTCCGCCGACCTGGCTGCG
>JBDSPO010000112.1:0-4198 GCA_039930265.1 Lysobacter sp.
TCGCAAGCACCTGCGGATCCTGCCGCTGGGCTTCGGGCAGTCGCACGACGATGTCAAACCGCCGGTCGCCTTCGAACAGCTGTCCGGCAACGCCGCCGCCCATTGCAATACCGACGGCATCCTGCACATCGGACACCGACAACCCGTAGCGTGCCAGCGCGGCGCGGTCAGGGGTGACGGTCATCAACGGCAGTCCGGTGATCTGCTCCAGCTGGACATCCGCCGCGCCCGCAATGGCATTGGCCACTGCTTCAATCTGCCCACCCAGTGCAGCCAACGTGTCGAGATCATCACCGTAGATGCTGACCGCCACCTCTGCGCGAACGCCGGCGATCAGCTCATTCATACGCATTTGGACCGGCTGGGTGAACTCGTACTTGTTGCCAGGGATGGTGTTTACGGCGAGCTCCAGCTCACCAAGCAGCTCGTCCTTGCTCTTGCGTGGGTTCGGCCAGTCGACGCGGTCATTGAGCATGATGAACGTGTCTGCCACAGACGGCGGCATCGGGTCGGTGGCGATTTCGGCGGTACCGATCTTGCCAACGACCATCTTCACCTCGGGGAACTGCTTGATACGCGCTTCCAGCTGCTCCTGCATGTGGATCGCCTGAGTCAGGCTGGTGCCGGGGATACGCAGTGCATGCAGTGCGATGTCGCCTTCGTCCAGGTTGGGGATGAACTCCGTACCCAGACGCGTAGCCAACAATCCCGCTGCGACGGTGAGGACTGCAGCGAAGGTCACTACCAGCACGCGGAACGTCAGCGCCTGCTCAAGTAGCGTCGCGTACACCCGCTTGATACTGAGCATCACGCGGTTTTCCTTCTCGGCCACACTGCCGGTTACGAACAGCGCAATCGCAGCGGGCACGAAGGTAAGCGACAGGGCCATCGCGGCGGTCAATGCAATGACCACCGTGAATGCCATGGGGTGGAACATTTTTCCGGAGACGCCGGTGAGCGCGAAGATCGGCAAATAGACTGCGGCGATGATGAACAAGCCGAACAGGCTGGGCTTGATCACCTCGGCACTCGCCGTTGCCGCAATTTCAAAACGTTCGTCGCGCGTCAGCAGCCGGCCGAACCGGTGTTGTGCCTCGCCGAATCGGCGCAGGCAGTTTTCGACGATGATGACCGCGCCGTCGACGATCAGGCCGAAGTCGAGTGCACCCAAGCTCATCAGGTTGGCCGATACGCGGTTCTCGACCATGCCGGTGATGGTCAGCAGCATCGTCAGCGGGATGACCGCCGCGGTTATCAGTGCCGCGCGCAGATTGCCCAGTAACAGGAACAACACGACGACTACCAGCAACGCGCCTTCCAGCAGATTCTTGCGCACGGTGGCGATCGCACGGCCGACGAGTTCGGTGCGGTCGTAGACCGCGGTTGCATTGACGCCAGGAGGAAGCGAGGCGTCGATCTCGATCAGTTTGTCAGCAGACCGCTGCGCGACGGCACCGCTGTTCTCGCCCATCAGCATGAATACGGTACCGAGCACGACCTCCTGCCCGTCTTTCGTCGCAGCGCCACTGCGTAGTTCCGTGCCTTCACCCACGTCGGCCACGTCACTCATGCGCAAGGGCAAGCCATCGCGGGTGGCGACCACGATCTGCGCGATTCCTTCCGCGTCGGCCACCTGGCCAGGCACCCGGATCAGGTACTGCTCTCCCGATCGCTCGATGTATCCGGCACCGATGTTGGCGTTGTTACGCGCGACCGCGTCAAGCAAGTCACGCATGCCCAGCCCATACGCTACAAGCTTCGTGGGATCCGGAGTGATGTGAAACTGCCGCGAGTAGCCGCCCACGGTGTTGACTTCGGTAACGCCCTCAACGTGTCGCAATTGCGGCCGCACCACCCAGTCCTGCAGCGTGCGCAAGGACATGGGCGTCCAAGGCCGACCCTCGCTGTCGGTTGCGCCGGACTCGGCCTCGACGGTGTACATGAAGATCTCACCCAAGCCGGTGGCCACCGGTCCCAGGCTTGGCTCGATTCCTTCTGGCAGCTGTGATGTCGCCTGCTGCAGGCGCTCGGCAATCTGCTGACGGGCGAAGTAGATGTCCGTGCCGTCCTGGAACACTGCGGTGACCTGCGACAAGCCGTAGCGGGAGATCGAGCGTGTGTATTCAAGTTTGGCCAGACCCGCCAGTGCGGTTTCGACCGGAAAGGTGATCCGCTGTTCCGACTCCAGTGGCGAGTAACCCGCAGCCGCGGTGTTGACCTGAACCTGGACGTTGGTAATGTCGGGCACGGCATCGATCGGCAGCCGGCTGTAGTTCCAGATGCCCAGTGCGGAAGAGCCGAGCACGAGCAGCAGGACCAGCCAGCGATGCGCAATCGCCGTGCGAATGATGCGTTCAAGCATGGCGAATTCTCAGTGGTCGTGGCTGGCGGCGGATTTTTCGATGTCGGCTTTGATGAGGAAGCTTTGCTCGGCAACGTAACGAGTGCCGGGCTTGATTCCGCCGAGGACTTCGACGTGTTCACCGTCCCTCGCACCCAGCTCAAGCATGCGCACCTCGTAGGTCTCGCCGATCTGCGCGAACACGACGGTGAAGTCGCGGAACCGTTGCAGGCCCGATTCCTTCACTGCCAATGCCACCTCATGCTCCGCCACGGTGACCGTCGCTGAGACGGTCATGCCCGGTCGCCACCGGCCGTCGGGGTTGGGGATGCTGGCGCGGACGACCACACTTTTTCCGCGTGTGGCCAACGGCAGCAGACTGTCAATGACGGTGTCTTCCTCCGCATCGCCGGTCGCGGCATCGATGCGCACCGGCAGCCCCGTTGCCAGTCGCGACGCATCCTTGCCGATCGCGTGCAACTCGACCCACACGTCCGACATATCGGCCATCTCAATCAGTGCGTTATCGCCGGCGACATCTCCCACGTTGGTGCTACGCGTCAGGACCACGCCATCGAACGGCGCGGTCACTTGATAACTGCGCATGCTCTCGTTGCCCTCCACCACCACCAGCGTCTGTCCACGACGCACACGTTGGCCCTGGACCACCGGCACGGCGCGAACGATGCCCGGAAAACGCGCCTTGATCTCAGCGTGGCGATTCGCGTCCAGAACGACAGTGCCGATCAGGCGGACCGTGTCGCGGATCACTGCCGGGCCTGCAAGCTCGACTTCGACACCCGCGTCCGCGGCGATCTCAGAATCGATGGTGGTGCGACCTTCGTACGAGGCGAACGTCCAGTCATGGGTCTTGTCCGCTTGACGCGCCGTGACCTCAACGTCGAAGGAATGCGGCTCGACCACCGTGCGGCTGCCCACGAGGTAGTCATTCTCCGGGGTGAAGGTGAAGCGGGTCACCTCGCCGTCGAGGCGACGGGTCTCAATGGTCGCGGTGACGTCACTGCCTTTGAGCGGCTTGTCGTCGAGGTAGGCGTACAGGCGGTACTGCGGCGGTACGCCGGTCTCGAAGATGGTGACTTCCAGCGCGAAGTTGCCGTCGCGCAACATGCGGCCACGGTGGGGGCCACGTTCGTATTCGGCAGCGGCCGACTCGCTGGCGCTGGCAGCCTCAGTCGAGGAGTCGGCGCCACTGCACGCGGCGATCACCGAGGCCAGGGCGACCGTAGCCATTAGACGGATGATCATGATTGGGTTTCCAGAACGACGGTGGTGAGGCGTTCGATTTCGACAAGGACGGTGTGATACCGGGCCGCCGCTTCGACCCTGCGCGCCCGCAGCTCGAAAAGAGTGGTTTGCGCCTGCGAGAGTGAGATGAATGAGAACCGGCCCGCGTTGAAACCGCGCAGGGTAAACGCGTAGGCACTTTCAGCTTTCGGCAGCATCCGCGTGCTGATCGCGTCGAACTCGACCCGCGCATGCACCAGCTCCTGATACCTGTCGAAAAGTGCCTGATGGTCTTCGGCGCGCTGAGCATCGCGACGCGATTGAAGTGCATCCAGCTGCGCATCGGCCTCCGCAATTGCCAAGGAGGCGCGCGGTTTACTGCCCAGCGGCACCGAAACCGACATCACCAGCCCCTGGTCGTTCAATGCTTCGAACCTTCGGACACCGATGCTGACGTCGACGTCGGGCGCAGCGCTCGTTACGGCGACGCGGCGACGTGCGGTGATCTCCTCCGCCTTCAACGCCTGATTACGCTGTGCTGCGGTCTGAGGCAGGCGCGTTGCGAGCCTCTCGAACGGCTCAACTGCAGGGAGATCGCTCAGGTCGCCCGCG
>JBDSPO010000113.1:0-4448 GCA_039930265.1 Lysobacter sp.
TCGGTGGCATCCACGGAAGCCGGAAAGCGGATGTCCGGTACCACGCCCTTGTTCTGGGTCGAACTGCCGCCGGGCAGGAAGAACTGCGCCACCGTCAGCTTGACCTGACCGAAGCGCTCCTCCTCGCCACCGGGCCAGCGATCCAGATCAACCAGATTCTGCACGGTGCCCTTGCCGAACGTGGTCTCGCCGATCACCAGGCCCCGGCCGTAGTCCTGGATCGCGCCGGCAAAGATCTCCGAGGCCGATGCCGAGCCACGGTTGACCAGCACCGCGAACGGGCCGTCCCACGCCACGCCGGGCATCTCGTCGCTGCTGACGGTGACCCGCCCGCCGGACTCGCGCACCTGCACCACCGGACCCTGGTCGATGAACAGGCCGGTGAGTTCGATCGCCTCGTTGAGCGAGCCGCCACCGTTGTTGCGCAGGTCCAGCACGACGCCATCGACGCCCTGCTTCTTCATCTCCACCAGCAACTTGGCCACGTCGCGGGTCGCCGACGCGTACTCGCCGTTGTTGCGGCGCCGACCCTCGAAGTCCTGGTAGAAGCCGGGCAACTCGATGACGCCTACCTGGCGTGCCGGCACGTCACCGGCCGCCGGAATCTTGAGCACCTTGGACTTGGCGGCCTGGTCTTCCAGACGCACCTTGTCGCGCGTGATGACCACCCGCACCGGCTCGCTGTCCAGTCCGGCGCTGGCCGGCACGACGTCCAGACGGACCTTGGAATCCTTGGCGCCGCGGATCTTCTCGACCACGTTGTCGATCCGCCAGCCGATCACGTCCTCCATCGGGCCGCTGGTGCCCTGCCCCACCGCCACCACGCGGTCACCCGGGGCCAGGATGCCTGACTTGTCGGCCGGCCCACCGGGCACGATCTCGCGGATCGCGACGATATCGTCCTGCTTCTGCAGCACCGCTCCGATGCCCTCCAGCGAGAGCGACATCGACAGGTTGAAGTTTTCCGCCGAGCGCGGGGTGAAGTAGCTGGTGTGCGGGTCGATCGCGTTGGTGTAGCTGTTGAGGAACGTCTGGAAGACGTCCTGGCCCTCCAGCTGGGCGACGTTGTCGATCAGGTTGGCGTAGCGCTTGTCGAGCGTCTCGCGGATCTTGGCGCCCTCTTTGCCGGCCAGCTTCAGGCGCAGCCAATCGTTGCGGACCGACTGCTTCCACAACTCGTCCAGCTCGGCGCTGTCGGCCGCCCACGGCGCCTTCTTGCGGTCGTAGTGGAAAGCGTCATCGCCGGTGAAGTCGAACAGATCCTGCTTGAGCAGGCCACGTGCGTACCCGATGCGCTCGTTCACCCGCTGGCGGTAGAGCGCGAAGATGGCGTACCCGGGCTCCAGCTTGCCGGTCTTGATGGCGTCATCGAGCCGGGTTTCATAGCGGTCGAAGCCGGCGATATCGGCCTTGGTGAAAAACTGTTTGCCGCCGTCCAGCGCCTCCAGGTAGCGCTTGTAGATGTCGGCTGACAGCGCATCGTCGAGCGCTCGCGGGCGGTAGGCATAGCGGCTGTCCGACAGCAGCCCGTAGACCAGCTTGGCGGCAGTGGCCTGATCGGCGGTCGGACCGCTGGGCAGCGCCGCAGGTTTGCTGGTGGTCGCACGAGCCACCGTGGTCGGCGTGTCCGCGGCGGTCGCGGCCGCCAGCGGACCGTTGTCGGCACGCGCCAGAAGCGCCAGCGGGGCGGTCAGCAGCAAGGCAAGCAGGGGAGTCTTGGCAATCATGGACAATGGGCTGGGCGGCCGGCAGTGGAGGGGGTAACAGGGCCTGGCCCGGTACGCTGGACTCAGATTGCAGGCATGTTGGACAGCTTGACAGTGTCTAAAGTTGCACACCGTGCGGCGCCGGGATAGAGCCTAGACGGGTGGGTGCGAAAACTGTGTACGCGCGGCGGGGTCGCCTGGATGCACGAGCACCGTCCCCAGTCGGCAATGTTCGGCGCGCGCAGCGGCATTCGCCTCAGGCGATCGCCGCCAGACCCGCCTCCGCCGCGGACCGGTCCGCGTGGTAGGACGACCGCACCAGCGGCCCGGAGGCGACGTGGCTGAAGCCCAGTCCCAGCCCGAACGTCTCGAAGTGCCGGTACTCCTCGGGCGTCCAGTAGCGCATCACCGGGTGGTGGTGCGGGCTGGGCTGCAGGTACTGGCCGATGGTGATCATGTCGACGTCATGGGCGCGCAGATCACGCAGGGTCTGCTCGACCTGCTCGCGCGCCTCGCCCAGGCCCAGCATGATGCCGGACTTGGTGACCACGTCGGGGTGCTGGGCCTTGAACTTCTGCAGCAGCGTCAACGACCACTGGTAGTCGGCGCCGGGACGTACGTTGCGATACAGCTCCGGCACCGTTTCCAGATTGTGGTTGAACACATCGGGTGGATTGGCGGCGAGGATCTCCAGCGCCCGCTCCATGCGGCCCTTGCCGCGGAAGTCCGGGGTGAGGATCTCGATGCGGGTGGCCGGGCTCTGGGCACGGATCGCGGCGATGCACTCCACGAAATGCCCGGCGCCGCCGTCGCGCAGGTCATCGCGGTCCACCGAGGTCACCACCACGTACTTCAGACCCATGTCGGCAACCGTGCGGGCCAGATTCGCCGGCTCGGCAGCATCCGGCGGCTTGGGTCGCCCGTGGGCGACGTCGCAGAAACTGCAGCGGCGGGTACAGACCTCGCCCAGGATCATGAACGTGGCGGTGCCGTGGCCGAAGCACTCGTGGATATTCGGGCAACTGGCTTCCTCGCACACCGTCACCAGACTGTTGGCGCGCAGCTTCTCCTTCAGCTTCGCCACCGCGTTGCCCGACGGAATGCGGACCCGGATCCACGACGGCTTGCGCAGCACGGGCACATCGGCGAACTCGACCGGCGAGCGGTCAATCTTGTCTCCCGCCAACTGCTTGACGCCCGGCTGCAGCGATGGGGGCGCGCCACCCGCGACGACGGCGAGAGGAATGGACTTGCGGACACTGTCGCTCATGGGGGTTCCGGAACGTGGGTGCGGGTGGGCCGGTCAGACGCTCGGCAGTGCGGGGGGCGGACCGGGGTGGACCTGCAATCCCAGTTGCGTGGCGAGGTGCTCGACCAGCGCCGGCTTGACCGACTGCAGCCCCGAAGGACCGCCCAAGTCTACCATCGAGGTCACCCGCAACCCCGCGTAACCACAGGGATTGATCCGGCTGAAGGGCGACAGGTCCATAGCGACGTTGAAGGCCAATCCGTGGAACGTGCAACCGCGCCGGACCCGGATCCCGAGCGCGGCAATCTTGGCCCCGGCGACGTACACGCCGGGCGCCCCCGGATGTCGGACGGCCTCGATATTCCAGTCGCCCAGGGTGTCGATAACGGCCTGTTCGATCCGGCAGACGTACTCGCGTACGCCAATCTTCAAACGGCGCAGGTCCAGCAGCGGATACAGCAACAACTGCCCCGGCCCGTGATAGGTGACCTGACCGCCGCGATCGACCTGCAGCACCGGGATGTCGCCGGGCAGGAGCACGTGCTCGGCCTTGCCGGCCTGACCCAGAGTGAACACCGGTTCGTGCTCCACCAGCCACAGTTCATCGGCAGTAGCGCTGACCCGGGCGTCGGTGAAGGCCTGCATCGCACGCCACACCGGTTCGTACGGTTGCCGGCCCAGTTCGCGGAGCACGGCAGGACGGCGCGTCGCTAGAGCGTCCACTTCACTTCCGGGTGGTCGCGCAACAACTGGTGCGCGCGGTCGTAGGCCTCCCGGCTGTCGGCGAGAAACACCAGCCGGACCGAGACGTACTTGCCGTTGGAGGAGTGCTTCCACTGGATCCGCTCGCTCAGCACTTCGAAGCCGGCGTCCAGCAGGCGCTGCGGGAGCTCGCGCTCCAGGCCTGCATCCGCTGTGCCCATCGCGCTGAGCTGGAACTCACCGGGAAACTGGAAGCCGTGTTCGGGGTTGTCGGATGTGATGTCCATGGCTTGATTATGGGTACGCGGCGGGGCCAACCCAAGTCTGCCCCAGGCGCTTGTCGCGCTTTGCCCGTGCCGTCGTCAGGTCGATTTCCACCACAACAGCAATTCGTGCCACAGGCGCTTGAAGAATCCCGCGCGCTCGACCGCCTGCAGCGCGATCAGCGGACGCTGGGCCACGACTTCGCCGTCCAGCATCACCCGGACGGTGCCGATGGCCTGCCCCTGCTCGATCGGGGCTACCAGAGTGGCGGGAACGTCGATGACCGGCTGCAATTGCTCATAGCGGCCGCGCTGGACGGTGACCAGCAGCGGCTCGGCCACAGCGAGCTGGATCTCGTCGGCGGCACCCTTCCAGAGCTTGTGGGTGGCCACTGCCGTGACGGCGTCGTAGAGCTTGTGGGTCTCGAAGAAACGGAAACCCCAGTTCAGCAGCGCCTGACTGTCGCTGGCGCGCTGCTTCTCGGAGGTCGATCCAAGCACCACCGAGACCAGCCGCTGCTCGTCGCG
>JBDSPO010000114.1:0-11256 GCA_039930265.1 Lysobacter sp.
AGTTCCACGTCATTGCGCAGCAGCGATCCCCAGGTCGCCCGCGACGAGATGCGGACGGTTGCCGAATCGATTTCCGGCCCCGGCAGCAACACGCGTACCCGGACACCTCGTTCACGCGCCGCCAGCAGCGCGCTGATGACCAATGGGTCAGGCACGAAATAGGATGCGGCCAGATCGATCGATTTGCTGGCCGCTGCAATCGACATCAGGTACATCAGGTGCATGCTCTCGCTGCCGCCGGCGGGGGAGGCGATAACCATGTGCGCTGCCGTATCGCCCACTTTTTCCAGCGTGGGGAAGTAGCGGGGACCGTTCAGCACCTCGCCGGTGGTCTTGATCCAGTTGTCGTTGAAGGCAGCCTGGATCTGCGCCACGGCCGGCCCTTCGATACGGAAGTGCATATCGCGCCAATGGTCCGGATCCTCGGCCTTGCCCTCCCACTGATCGGCGATGCCGACGCCGCCGGTGAAGCCGATCTTCCCGTCGATCACCAGCAGCTTGCGGTGCGTGCGATTGTTCATGCGGGTAAGGCTGTACCAGTGCAGCGGGCGATAGCGCTGCACCTGCACCCCGGCGTCCTCCATCGTATCCAGCAGCGACTGGTCCATCTTGATGCTGCCGACCCAATCGATGGTGACGTGCACAGGGATGCCGGCGCGCGCACGCTCCGACAGTGCCTCGGTGAACTCCGCGCCGATCTCGCCGGACCAGTAGATGTAGGTCTCGAAGGTGATCGAGGTCTGCGCCGAGCGGATCGCCTCAAGCATCGCCGGGAAGATCTCGCGGCCATTGTTGAGCGCCTGCACCCGATTTCCGGGCAGGATGCCAGGGCCAAGCATGACGGCCATTTCCCGCTGGAATTGCGGATCCTGCAGATCGTAGTGGTGCTCGATCCGGCGCTCGATCTGCTTCTCCGAGGTGGCAAAATTCAGCCCGATCACGACGGCGATGGCGGTGACAAGTACGGTGATTACGATGACCCATGTCATACGTTTGCGACTCCAGGACAGCATGGTTTTCCCCTTTTCCCCGGCGGCACTTTGAACACCCGGGGCGTTGCTTGATGTGAAGATCGCGCGGCGATCGCCCTGGCTTCAGAAAAACCAGGCCACCGCAAACACGCCGATCATCGCAAACACCACGCCGATCTTCAGCGCCACGCCCACCAGGATGCCCATCCAGGTTCCGAAGCCGACCCGCGCCGCGCGCCCCAGGTGCCGCGCGTGCATGAATTCACCCGCCAGCGCTCCGACAAACGGCCCCACGAGAACTCCCACCAGACCAAAGAACAGGCCTGCGACTGTTCCGATGACCGCACCGGTCACCGCCAGACGGCTGGCGCCCACCCGTTTGGCGCCGGCGGCGGTCGCGAACAGGTCGATGACAACCGACAGCAGCGTCAGCACTCCCAGCAGGGTCAGCACCCAGGGGCCCACCTGCTCAAACTTGCCGGCCCAAGCCGCGACCAGCATCCCGGCAAACACCAGCGGCACACCGGGGATAGCGGGAAGGACGGTGCCGGCGAGGCCCAGCAGTACGAGCGCTGCGGCGATCAGGTAGTAGAGTGCTTGGATGTCCAATGTGAAGCCTGTATGCCAATGATTGATTGCATTCTGACGTAACCCGCGGTAGTTTCGAAGCGCTGTTTGTCAGGGTCAGTTTGAATCATGTCCCGATGTGGTGGTTCCCGGATCGCGCATCGTCGTACCTTGTTTCTTCCTTGCAACCAGCCTGGCGCAGACGCGCCGGTTCAACTCAAAATGTTCCAGGGAGCAGCAAGATGTCCAACCGTGAAAACGGAACCGTAAAATGGTTCAACGATGCCAAGGGTTTTGGCTTTATCAGCCGTGAGAACGGCGAAGACGTGTTCGTTCACTTCCGCGCGATCGAATCCGAGGGCTTCAAGAGCCTGCAGGAAGGTCAGCAAGTGTCGTTCGTCGTGACGCAGGGCCAGAAGGGTCTGCAGGCTGACGAAGTGCGCGCGGTCTAACCAGCGCATTCGTGGCAATAAAAAACCCCGGCATGTCCGGGGTTTTTTATTGCCCGGGCAGTGACGCCCGGGCAACAATCGCAGCGGTGGACTGCTTAGCGCAGGTGCGCCTCGCCGCCATACACACGGACGTAGGAGCCCTCGCGCATGTTGGTGACATTGCGCTGGTTGACCGTGACGGTGCGGCCATTGTCCATCCGGACCTGCACGCGATAGGTGTTGCCCGACACGTTTTTCTGGATGGCGTTGCCCGCCAGTGCACCGGCGGCAGCCCCCGCAACGGTCGCGGTGTTTTGACGGCCCTTGCTCTTGTCGTCGGTCAACTCACGACCCGCGACCGCGCCCACCAAGCCACCGATGACCGCGCCGGTGGCATTCGGAACGTTGCTGCCGCCGGTCTGCTCGATGCGCACTACCGTGCCGCAATCCTGGCAGCTGCCCTGATTGCCGTAGTTGGGCTGGGTGTTGTTGTAGCCGCCACCGGAGCTGTAGCCCGGCGAGGTGACACAGCCGGCCATCGCAAGTGCCGCAGTTGCGACGACGGTGGTGATGATGGAACGGGACTGGATGAGTTTCATGCGGATCTCCGGAATAGGGGTGGCCACCAGACCACGATGATCAACTTAGGCGTGTCCGGATGAACGCGGGGTCAACTGCGCGCGTGAGCTCGCCTTCCGTTCAGCGAAAGTCCTGATGGCAGGCCTTGCAGTTCTCACCGAGCTTGCTGCTCGCCTCGGCCAGGCCTTCGCAGGTGAGTGGTGGACTGGCCAAGGCAGCGTCCAGGGTGGCACGCAGATCACCGGCATGTCCGGTGAAACGCCGGTCATCGGCAAGGTCCGGAAATGCCGGCTCGAGGTCATTGCTGACCATGCGGAGTGCTTGCAGATGCGGCAGTGAGTCGGTCGGGGCGCAGCGGTTCGCCTTGATGGCGCCGCCCAGTTGCGCCGAGTGCGCCGCCATCATGTGCATCGCCGCCTCGGGGAAATGGTCCTGCCACGTTTTGCGGTCCTCCAGCGCACGCAGCAGCATGACCGTTGCCAGTACGCCGATGGCCAGACCGATGAGCAGCAGGATGATGTACTTGGCGCCGTTGCCATGCGGTTGCTGGACATCGTGCGGACGGTCGGGCTGGGGATTGCTCATGGCCTGGCTCCTGATGGTTGCGCCGAACGATAACACGCACCTTGCTGTGCCCGAATGGTGCCGGCCTCTACAATGCAGGCATGGAAACCCCCGTGCTTGACCCTGTTCTGCTGGAGCGATTCAGCGGCATCGACCGCCTGTATGGCGCCGGTGCGCTGGCCCGTTTCAGTCGCTGTCGCGTGGCGGTGGTCGGCATGGGCGGCGTCGGTTCCTGGGTGGTCGAGGCGCTGGTCCGCAGCGGGGTAGGTGGGCTGGTGCTGATCGACGCGGATGACATCTGCGTCTCCAACTCGAACCGTCAGTTGCCCGCGCACGAGGGCCAGTTCGGCCGGGCGAAGGTCGTGGCCATGGCCGAGCGGTGCCGTGCGATCAACCCGCTGGTGGAGGTGGAGGCGGTCGAGAGTTTCCTTACTGTGACGAATCTGGCGGAGTTGCTGGACCGCGATTTCGATCTGGTACTGGACGCGTGCGACAGCTTCCGCAGCAAGGTCGAGCTGATTGCGTGGTGTCGGCGCCGCAAGCTGCCGCTGGTGGTGTGCGGTTCGGCCGGCGGGCGACTGGACCCCACCCAGGTGCGGGTGCGTGACCTGTCCCGGACGGAGCACGATGCGATGCTGGCGTTGATCCGCAAGAAGCTGCGGGCGGAATTCAACTTTCCGCGCAGTCCGCAGCGTTACTTCAGCGTGCCCGCGGTGTACTCGCTGGAAAACGTGAAGTACCCCCAGGCCGACGGCAGCGTCTGCGGCGTGCGTCCGAAGGTGGCCGGCGAGGCATCCCTGAAACTGGACTGCGGCGCAGGTCTGGGCGCGGCGACGCACATCACCGGCGCGTTCGCGTTCGCGATGGTCGGCAAAGCGCTGGAACTGCTGTTGAAGGGGCGACCCGCCGTCTGAGGGCTCAGTGGAAGTCGCGCGAACGGGTATCCAGCGTTCCCAGCAGCTCCGACAGGTTCTCCAGCCGCTTGGCGATCAGATGCTGCACCCCACCGCGTGATTCCAACCGGCCTTCCACCGCCAGCAGTTGCGACTCCCGCAGTTCGCGTCGCTGGCGCTCGGCCAGTTCGTGCCAGACCACCACATTGGTCATCCCGTCCTCGTCCTCCAGGGTCAGAAAAACCACGCCGCTGGCAGTCTGTGGCCGCTGGCGCAGGGTCACCAGCCCGGCGGCCCGCACGTTGCGGCCGTGCGGAAGCTTGGCGATCTCGCCTGAACGCCGCCAGCGCCGCGCATCCAGTACCCGGCGCAGCATCGCCAGCGGGTGCCGGCCGAGCGTGGTGCCGGTCATCGCATAGTCCGCGCGCATGTCCTCATCGGGCGAGGGCAGGGGCAGCACGATGCGGTCCGGCTCGGCGCTGGTGGCCGGGTCGGCAAACAGCGGCAGTTGCGCCTCGATACCGGTGATCGCCCAGCGGGCGCGATGGCGATGGCCGGCCAGACCGCGCAGGGCACCTGCGTCGGCCAGCAAGGACTGGCTGCGGCGGTCCAGGTTGGCACGCGCGCAGAGGTCGGCGACATCCTGGAAAGGCGATCCCGCGCGGGCCTGCTCAATGCGGTGCGCCACCTCCAGCGAGAACCCGCGCACCATGCGCAGCCCCAGGCGGATGGCGGGTTGGGGGGACGGACACGGCTGGACGCGCTGCGGTGGCAGCACCTCCTTGTCGCGTGCAGGGATTGCCGCGTTGGGCTCCAGGCTGCAGTCCCAATCGCTGTAGCGAACGTCCACCGGCAGGGTGCGGATGCGGTGGCGGCGAGCATCCTGCAGCAGCTGGTCGGGCGAATAGAAACCCATCGGCCAGGAGTTGATCAGCGCACAGGCGAACGCCGCCGGCTCGTGGCATTTCAGCCAACTGCTGGTGTAGGCGATCAGGGCGAAGCTGGCGGCATGGGACTCGGGAAAACCGTAGCTGCCGAACCCCTTGATCTGTTCGAACAGCCGTTCGGCGTATTCGACGCTGTAGCCATTGCGGAGCATGCCGGCCATCAGGCGCTCGCGATGCGACTCCAAGCCGCCGCGTCGCTTCCATGCCGCCATTGAGCGACGCAGTTGATCGGCTTCGTCGGCACTGTAATCGGCCGCCACCATTGCGATCTTCATTACCTGCTCCTGGAACAGCGGCACGCCCAAAGTGCGCTTGAGCACGGTCTCCAGTTGCGGGGAGGGATAGGTCACTGCTTGCTCGCCCCGCCGCCGACGCAGGTAGGGATGCACCATGTCGCCCTGGATGGGTCCGGGGCGGACGATCGCCACCTGGATCACCAGGTCGTAGAACTCCCGCGGTCGCAACTGCGGCAGCATCGCCATCTGCGCGCGTGACTCGATCTGGAACACGCCCACGGTGTCGGCGCGGCTGATCATGGCGTAGGTATCCGCATCGTTGATCGGGATGTCGGCCACGGTCATGTCGCGGCGGCCGCTGGCGCGCAGCAGGTCCAGGGTCTTGCGCACCGCGGTCAGCATGCCCAACGCCAGACAATCGACCTTCAGCAGGCCCATCGCGTCCAGATCGTCCTTGTCCCACTGGATCACGGTGCGGTCGTCCATCGCCGCGTTTTCCACCGGCACCAGGGTGTGCAGCGGGTGTTCGGAGATCACGAAGCCACCGGGATGCTGGGACAGGTGACGGGGCATGCCGATCAGCTGTCCGGTCAGCGCCACCAGCTGTCGCATCACCGGGGATGCGGGGTCGAAACCGCGCTCTCGCAGGTGCTCGTCCAGCGGCGCCTGTCCGCTCCAGCGGTCCAGCGTGGCGGCCAGTTCGCCCAGCAGGTCCTGCGGCAGGCCCAGCGCACGGCCGACATCTCGCACCGCTCCACGGCCCCGGTACTGGGTCGCCACGGCGGTCAACGCGGCGCGTTCGCGCCCATAGCGCTTGAACACGTACTGGATGACCTCCTCGCGGCGCTCGTGTTCAAAATCGATGTCGATATCCGGCGGCTCGTCGCGCTCCCTGGACATGAACCGCTCGAACAGCAGGTCCATCAATACCGGGTCGATCTCGGTCACGCCCAGTGCGTAGCAGATGACCGAGTTGGCGGCCGAGCCGCGGCCCTGACAGAGGATCTGGCGGGAGCGGGCGTAGCGCACGATGTCGTGCACGGTGAGGAAGTAGGCCTCGTAGTTTTTGTGGTGGATCAGCTCCAGCTCGTGCTCGATCAAACCGCGCGCCTTGGGCTGGATGCCGTCGGGCCAGCGCCAGACGGCGCCTTCCTCCACCAGTTGGCGCAACCATGTGGCCGGGGTATGCCCGGCGGGCACCAGTTCGTGCGGGTACTCGTAGCGCAATTCACGCAGGCTGAAACGGCAGCGTGCAGCGATGCGGACGCTCTCGGCCAGCAAGTCGGCGGGATAGATCGCCGCCAGCGCGCGGCGGCTGCGCAGGTGGCGTTCGCCGTTGGGAAACAGGCGGTGGCCCGCGTCCGCCAGGGTGGTGTGGTGGCGGATCGCGGTCAGGGTGTCCTGCAGGGCACGCCGGCCGCGCGCGTGCATGTGCACGTCACCGGTGGCGACCAGCGGCAGCTGCAGGCGTGCGCCCAGATGGCGCAGGCGCGCCAGACGCGCATCATCATCGGGACCCCGGTGCAGCGCCGCCGCCAGCCAGGCACGTTCGGGGAAAGTGGTGCGCACCCAGCCGGCATGTTCGAAGTCGACCGGCTCATCGATGGGATCCGCCTTTGGCAGCCACAGCGCGAGCAGGCCGGCGGTGCATACCCCGTTGCTGCCCAGGTCGTCGTTGTGCACTCCTGCGCTGCCCGCGAAGTCCTCGCGCAGCAATCGATACTCGCCCTTGGGGGCGCGTCGGCGGGCCCGGGTGATGTACTGGCACAGGGTGGCGTAGCCGGTCAGGTCCTCCACCAGCAGGACCAGTTTGGGCCCGTCCTCCAACTGGACCTCGCTGCCGACGATGAGCGGCACGCCGCTTTTTTCGGATGCTTCCAGCGCGCGCACGATGCCGGCCAGGGAGCATTCGTCGGTGATCGCCAAAGCGGCATAACCCTGTTGTCCGGCGCGCTCGAACAGTTCGGCGGCAATCGAAGCTCCGCGCTGGAAGCTGAAGGCCGACAGGCAGTGCAGCTCGGCATAGGCGGGGGTGTTCACGAAAACCAGCCGTGCAACATGAAACCGTCCGCTGCGCTGCTGCCCGGGCGGTGGTCCAGACTGCGGGGCGCGTCGCCCGCGCAGCGGTAGGCCCAGGCGCGCTGGCCCTGGCTGGTCTGCAGCAGGTAGTAGTCGCGGCGCAGGTCGCCCTCCCACCAGCCGGTCTCGATCCGCTCGGGTCCGGCGAGGATCCGCAGGTGGTGGTCGCGCAGCGGCACCGGATGCAGCAGCAGCCAGCCCGGGCGCGGCAGCGCCGGTGGCGGCACCACGCGTGAGGGCTCGGCTTGCCAGGCGCGCTCGGGGCGATGGTCGGCGCGCACGCCCAGTCCCTGGACGGAGTCATCCCCGATGCGGGCCCGCAGGCGCTCGCGCAGTTGTTCCCACGGCACGGCCTGCTGCGGTCGGGCATCAAACAGGTCGCGTCCGGCCGGTACGAAGGGCGGCAGTTGGGGAGCCAGCAGTTGTACACCGCGTACGGGGGCGGGCACGCGGGCCTGCTCCAGCCGGCCACGGGCGAGTTCGAACAGCATCGCCGGGTCACGCTCCGGCGCCAGCAGACCGACCACCACTTCGGTATCCGCGCAGCGTTCGTGCTCCAGCACCAGAGTGAATCGCTCCACCCCGCCATCGCGGCCGGCCAGATAAGCGGCCAGATCGGCGGTCAGCCGGCGCAGGGGGAACAGCAGGGCCTGACTGGACTCCACGTCGTAGTTCAGGTCGATCCGCGAAACGAACGTATCCGGAGGCTGGTAGTAACGCAGCGGGGTCGGGAGTGCGCCGGTGAGGCGGTCGAGGTGGGCGAGGGTGTCCTTGCCGACCCGGCGGCCGAGCGCGGCACGCGGCAGCGCCAGTACCTGACCCAGCCTGCGCAAGCCCATTCCGCGCAGGCTGCTGGCCACCCCCGGGGGCAGTCCACTGCGTTCCACAGGCAGCTGGACCAAGGCGTTGTGCAAAGGGGCGTCCGCCAGGATGGCCAGCCCGTCGTGCTGGTTGGCCAGTGCGCGGGCGGCATACGGGTTGGGCGCCAGCACGATGCGATGGCGAAAACCCAGACCGGTCAGATCCTCGCGCAGCTGTGCCTCAAAGCGCGGCCAGGGGCCGAACAGCTTGAAGCTGGCCTCCACCTCCAGCAGCAACGCCGAGGGCATCGCGTGGCTGACCAGCGAGCTGTAACGGTAGGCCCAGGCGGCGAGGAAGGTATGCCAGCGGGCATCCTCAGCCGGGTCGTGGGCGACCGCGGTGAACCGGCTGCACAGGGCCTGCGCTGCACCCAGTGACTGGCCGGCGCGCAAGCCCGCGGCCCTGGCCGACGGGTTGACCGCGCGCAGCACGCGCCTTTGCGCCGGGCCCGTCACCAGCGCCAGTGGTGTGGTGGGGTCGGGGTGGCGGCGCAGGACGCCGTCGAGCGCCAGTTGCGGCAACAGAATGCAGGCCCAGAGCATGGGTGGGCCTCAATGGGTCCGTGCCGGCAACGCATGCAGTCTGGGCACACGGGGGGGCGGGAAGGCGTGGACCACGGCTGCGTGAGGCAAGGCAGTGTGGGGCAAGGCGGCTCCCTCAGCGGGCATCCGGACAGGGAAGACACTGAAGGGGATCGCCCGCGCCGGGGGATTGCCGCCCCGGCATTTGAGCACCCGCAACTGGGCGGGATCGGCGTCGATCGCAATCCGCAGGGCTGCCGGCGAAGGGTTCATGGCCGCCCTGATTGGCCGCATGGCAAAACCCAGGCACTGGCCGGTTTCGGCCGCCACCTGCAGGCGGCGCAGGGCGCGGTCATCCACCAGTCGGGGCCAGCACAGCACGGCGGAGCACGCGGCCGAACGCAGGCATTGTTCGGTTGCCCACAGGGCATTGCGCGGATCGGCGTGGATGACCTGCAGGCGCTGCAGGCGGATGCCGGCAGTTGCCCACGCCGGCGCATAGGGCAGGTAGGGCGGCGCAATCAACGCGATCATGCCGTCGGTTTGCGAAAGCCGGGCCAGGGTCGGCCACAGCAGGCGCAGTTCGCCCACGCCATCGGCCGGCAGCAGCAATTCGGTCAGCCCGGTTTCCGGCCAGCCGCCATCGGGCAGGGCCTGGTCGAGCTCTTCCAGGCCGGTGGGCTGCCCGGAAGGCGGACGCGGGGCGGGTTGGCCGCGCCAGACCTGGCGCGACTCCAGCAGGGCTTCCAGAGAACGTACCACGGCCATCAGCCTGGCCGTACCAGACCGGCAAACAGGCCTTCGATGGCGAAGTCGATGATGCGTGCGTCGATCTCGATCGGGGCGTAGGCCGGGTTGCGGGGCAGCAGGCGCAGGGGGCCCTGGTTGCCTTCCGCCCCGCCGGTGTCCAGCCGTTTGACCGTCAACTCGCCTTCCACCCGCGCCACCACCGTCTGGCCGTGACGGGCCTGGGGCGTGCGGTGCACGCCGATCAGGTCCCCCGGCAGGATGGCGTCGAGCAGCATCGAGTCGCCCTCGACCTCCAGCAGGTAATCCGGGCGCAGGCGGAACAGGGAGGGGTCCAGGATCAACTCCCGCCGTACTTCCGGATCCGAGCCGATCGGCCGGCCGGCCGCCACCCGGCCCAGCAAGGGGACCTGCAACAGGCCATTGATAAGCGCGCCGGCCTGGCGCGTATCAACCAGCCGGATGCCGCGCGCGCGACCGGCGGCCAGCTCGATCAGGCCCGCCTGGGCGAGCACTTCCAGATGATGGCGGGCCGAGCGGTTCTGGCTGAAGCCGAACGCGCGCGCGATCTCCATCTGCGAAGGTGGATACCCGTTGCGGGCAATGTGATCGCGCAGGTAGTCGAGCAGGCGATGCTGGGTGTCGGAAAGGTCCATGTACTAATAATAGTACCTTCCCGTCTCACGCACTGAGATATGCGCGCCGATCAGGCCGGATCGAACAGCTCGGCCTGGGCTCCATCTGCTTCCGGCTCCAAAAAGCCCGACAGACCTACGCCGACCAGCCGGAAGAGCGTGGTGTCCGGCAGCTGCACGCGGCTCCGCAGCTCGCAGGCGATGTCCGCAAGCGCCTCCAGAGTGTCCGGCCGCGTTGGCGGGGTAAGACTTCGGGTCAGGATGCGGAAATCCGCGGTCTTCAGCTTGAGTACCACTGTCCGGGGAGCGCGCTCGGGATGGCGCTCCCGCGCACGCTGATAGCCGTCCCACGTCTTCGCGGCCAGACGCCGGATATGCGGCTCCAGATCGGTCAGCGGCAGGTCGCGCTCGAACGTGTCCTCCGAGGAGATCTGCACGCTCAGCCGCTCCGGCCGCACCGGACTGTGGTCGATGCCCTGCGACAACTGGTGCAGGCGGACGCCCCAGCGGCCAAAGCGCAACTCCAGCTCCTCGCCGGCAACCCCGCGCAGCTGACCGACGGTGCTGATACCCAACTCGGCCAGCTTGCCTTGCATCACCTTGCCCACACCCGGCAGACGGCCCACCGGCAGTGGGGTCAGGAATGCCTCCACCTGACGCGGCCGGATCACGAAGGTGCCATCGGGTTTGTTCCAGTCCGACGCGATCTTGGCCAGGAATTTGTTACTGGCGACACCGGCCGACGCCGTCAAACCGGTTTCCGCGCGGATCGCGGCGCGAATTGCCTCGGCGGTGGCGGTTGCCGACGGCAGCGCGCTGCGGTTGGCGGTGACGTCCAGGTAGGCCTCATCCAGCGACAACGGTTCCACCAGATCGGTGTGGCGCAAAAAGATCTCGCGCACCTGACGGGACGCCGCTTTGTAACGGGTGAAATCCGGCGGTATGAAAATCGCGTCCGGACACAACCGCTCGGCGCGCATCGCCGGCATCGCCGACCGCACCCCGAACACCCGCGCCTCGTAGCTGGCCGCCACCACCACCGAGCGCGCTCCCTTCCACGCCACCACCACCGGTTTGCCGCGCAGTGACGGATCATCGCGCTGCTCGACGGACGCATAGAAGGCGTCCATGTCGACGTGGAGGATCTTGCGGAGCGGGGTGGCCATGGCGGGAAAGCGGCGTCGTTGGAAAGGAACAGCGGCGCGGCAATGGCCAGCGACCCGAT
>JBDSPO010000115.1:0-6698 GCA_039930265.1 Lysobacter sp.
AGCACCCGCTGCGCCTTGCCCAGCGCGTAGCAATAGAGAATCGCCACTTCGCCGTTGCTCGCACACTCTTCGCGCCACGCGACGATGTCGCGCGCGACCTCCGAGGTCGCCGGCCACCGGAACACCGGCAGTCCGAAGGTGGCTTCGGTGATGAACACGTCACACGGCACGACTTCAAACGGCAGACAGGTCGGGTCCGGATCGCGCTTGAAGTCGCCCGACAGCACCCAGGTCTGGTCCATTCCCTCGATGCGCACCTGGGTGGATCCAAGAACGTGGCCGGCCGGATGGAATGAAACTGTCGCATCCCCGATCCGGAAGCGCTCGCCGTGGGCGTGGACGCGGTAATCCTGATCGCCCAGCCGCCATTGCAGGATGGGCAGCCCCGCATCGACGACGTAGTAGCAACCCATGCCCCCGCGCGCATGATCGCCGTGCCCGTGGGTAATCACCGCGCGTGGCACCGGCCGCCACGGATCGATATGGAAATCGCCCAACGGGCAGTACAGACCCTCGGGCGAGTGGACCACCAGATCGGTCAGCAGCGCCAAAGTCCACCTCATACCCGTCGCCCGCAGGCCTGAGGGTGCAGTGGAACAGCGCCGGTGTCATCACAACGTTATCGCGCCGGAGGGAGCGCCGCGCTACCTGGGCCGCGACTTATGAACCGGCGCTGTTTCAATTCAACTGCGCCAAACCGAAGTCGATGGCGGCACGCACCGCCGCCACTTGCGCGTCGTTGCACTGCTGCGGTGTGGCCCGCGGGCTGTCCGGATACACCTCCGTGGTGGTCCGGTAGCGGGCATCGGTGACGCCGGCACACAGGCCCAAGCATTTCACCGGGTAATTGATGACTCCGCGTGCGACCTCCGGCGATCCGATGATGTCGCCGTGGCGGTCGGCGGGCGCAATATGCGTGACTTTCGAGACCGCCTCGATGATGGCCTGCTGGAACTGCGGCTGCGGATCTTCGCTGTCTCCGACGAGGTAGAAGCCATCGGGGATCATGCCTGGTTCGGATGACTTGCCGTCGCGGGCCGCCAGCGCGGGGCGGAACTCCGACTCATCCGTATCGGTTGTCTCGTGCAGATCGATGTGCACCAGCCACGGGTCTCCTATCGAAGCGAGCAACGCCATCAACGCGCCGGACTCACGCGCTGGGCTGTTGGCGACAAACGAACGGTTCGGGTCCACCGCTCCGGCATTCCAGCGCTGGACCCGCTCGTACGCCCATGGGCTGACGCAGGGCACGACCAACAGGTTGGCGCGGTCCATGTAGTCGGCGGCGTGGCGATCAAGGAACTGCAATGCTCCGTGCACCCCACTGGTCTCATAGCCATGAACACCCCCGGTCACCAACACATTCGGCAGGTCAGCGCTCCAGTGGCGGGTGCGCACCGCCAGCAGGGGATGGGCCTGACCGTCGGCATCCAGATGGCCGTACGCCTCGACATCAAAACGCGACCGCAACCTGTCCACCGCCACCACAACGTCGTCGGCGTAGCTGCGCTGGATCGTCTGGCGGGAGCGCCACAGCGCGACCTCTTGGGCACCCCAGGGGGTACCTGGCGTGCCAATGGGGTATTCCGGAGTTGTCTTCATGCCGAATATTTTCCTGACGTCTGCGCGCGCCCATTTTACCTTCCTGCCGCAACCCGCATCAGGCCCATCGACGGGGCCGCGGGTAAGGTAGAGACTGGTGCATGGCCTTCACACCACGCGAAGCCTCTTGCGTCAACCATGCTCCAGTACCCTCCCCAGGAGTTCGTCTATGAACATCAAAATTACTCTCATCACCGCCGCATGCGCGCTGGCGCTGTCCGCTTGTGGTGACAAATCCCCGGCGCCGACTCCGGCCGCCCCCGCAACGCCAGCATCGACCATGCCCGCGGACACCACTCCCGCTCCGGTGACCACCCCCGCCCCAGCCGCGGCTGCACCAGCCGCTGACACCAAGGCCGCCGTGGTTGCCAACTGCGCGACCGAGATCGAAGGCAACGACGCGATGCAGTTCAATGTGAACTCGATCATCGTCCCGGCCTCGTGCACCGACTTCAAGATCACGCTCAAGCACCCCGGCAAGATGCCGGCAGCTGCGATGGGTCATAACGTGGTCATTACCCGGATGGAGGACATGAAGAAGGTCGCCGCCGATGGCATGGGCGCGGGCTTGGCCGAAAATTATGTAAAACCCGGCGATGACCGTGTCATCGCCCACACCACGGTCATCGGTGGTGGCGAGACCACGTCGGTCAGCTTCCCGGTCAGCAAGATCCAGGGCAACGGTCCGTACGAGTTCTTCTGCAGCTTCCCCGGTCACTCGGCCATCATGAAGGGCACGATCGCGGTCGAGTAAGCATGGTCGTAGTTTGAGGCAGGGCTCGCAGGAGCCCTGCCTTTTTTGATTGCCAGGCCTGATTGCTCGACACAATTCCAGCGCCCGCGCATGATCCGGACCATGCTCGCTGCCTTTCTTCTCCTGTTCGGACTGCCACTCGCTTTCGGCGGCATCCAGCTTGGGACATTGGACGGATCCTGGGGTTATGCGCTGCTCGCGGCGCCGTTGCTGGTCTCCGCTGCGCTGCTGTTTCTGCGCAAGCGGTCGGCCCTGCTGGCCTACGCGGTCGTGATTTTGGCCAGTCTGTTCTGGGCGATCCAGGAAGTCGGTTTTGACTGGTGGGCGATGGCGCCGCGCGAGGGCGTCGTCGTCGTCCTCGGGCTGCTGCTGCTCGGTGGGCCGATCGTGACCGCCGGCGGGGTCGCGTTTCTTTCCGGTACCGTTGATTATTACGTGCGCGGTTACGACCTCGCCAATGGTCGCGAACTTTGGCGCGCGCGCCTGCCCGCCGGCGGCCAGTCCACGCCCGCCACCTATCTGGGGCGGGATGGGCGCCAGTACCTCGTCGTGGTCGCCGGCGGTCATCGCTATACCGGCACCAAGACCGGTGACTCGATCATCGCCTACGCGCTGCCCGCGAAATAGGCCGATCGCGACTGGCGGAAGACGCCCCGACCGGCGGGCTCGAGGCTCGGTTTTCGCGCGCCGCCTACAGCCGCACTGGTTCAATGGGTGACCCCAGCACAGGAAGCTTCCATGGCCGACGCTCACGAACTCGAACAGAAATTCTGGAAAGCGCTGAACAGCGACCGGACGGTGATGCTCGGCACCGCAGAGGTCGCCTCGCGACCGATGACCGGCATTGCCGAGGAGAACCGCTCGCCGATGTGGTTCTTTACCGCCGACAACACCGACCTGGCGAAGGCGCTGGAAGGCGGCCAGTCGCAGATTGCCAGTGGCAGCCTCACGGCCAAGGACCACGCGGTGTTTGCAGCCTTCTCCGGCCCGGTGGTGATCGACAATGATCGGGAGGTGATCGATCGCTTGTGGAACCCCTTCGTAGCGGCATGGTTTGAAGGAAAGGACGACCCCAGGCTGCGGCTGCTGCGTATGGATCTGAGCAGCGCCCACGTCTGGCTGAACGAAAACAGCATGCTTGCCGGGGTCAAACTGCTGCTCGGCATCGATCCGAAGGAAAGCTATCGTGCCAAGGCGGGCGACGTCGACCTTGGCTGATCGAAGTCGGCATGTTGGAGGTGACAAGGCCGGCAGTTGCCGGCCTTGTCGTTAAATAGTCCTTGGCTGCATGTACCCTCGCAGTCAACCATCGGATCATCCCCCGGAAAGGACACGCCATGAATGACACCGCAAACACCACGACGCGACACGCGCATGAGCTGTCCAGCAAGGTCATCTTGATCGCCTTGGGAATCTTCGTCGTCGTCGCCGCTGTCCTGTACTACGTGGGTATGACCCAAGGCCGCAAGGAACTGGCCGCCCAGAAGACCCAATACGAGCAGCAACTCCAGCAGAGCACACAGGCACTCGACAAGAGCGGTGCAGAACTGGCGGACGTTCGCAACCGCAATCATCTGATGCACGCGCGCGTCGCGATCTACCAAACGGCGATTGATCTGGACCAGCGCAATTTTGGCGTCGCCAGCGACCGCTTGCATGAGGCCGCTGACGCGCTTGGAAACATCGGAAGCGGCAGCAGCGGCATTGACGTCGCGAAGGTTGCGACGTTGAAGCAGACGATCGAGACCAGCGACTTTACGGTCGCCGCTGACCTGGAGAGCCAGCGCGCCCGCGTGTTGGCATTCGCCGCCGAGCTGGACGCTATCGCCGCCAACCATCGCTGAGCCCCCCATGCCCAGAATCAGCCTGATTTTCGCCTCGCTGCACGTACTGCTGCTCCTCATCCTGGTGGCACCGATTGTCCGCCGCCGCATCAGCCGAAAGATCGGCATCGGGTCCGGCGGTGACGAGTTTTTGTCACGCAGCATCAGGGTGCAGGGCAATTTCATCGAGTACGTCCCCATCGCGCTGGTGATGTTGCTGCTGCTGGAACTGTCAGGTCTGCGCGAGGTCTGGCTGTGGGCGTTTGGCAGCACACTGCTTACGGCACGCGTTTTGCATGCGTATGGATTGAGTGGCAGCGCAGGCACGTCCCCGGGCCGCGCACTGGGCGCTCTTTTGACCTTTGCTGTGATTCTGGCGATGGCGGTGACAGGACTGGCGATCGGGTGGCGCTTGGCCGGGTAGTTCTCCATGGGACCCAGTCTGCCGTGATCCGGCGTCGCGAGATGCGCCGGTAATTGCAAAGACTGAAATCGGCGGCCATGTTCCGGCGCCACCTATACGGAACGATCATGAAGCCGACGCTGCCTACTCCTGCCGAAATCCTCGACCTGCTGCCCGATGCGGTGTGCGTCGTCGACGCGGAAGGTCGATTTCTATTCGTCAGCTCCAGCTTTGAACGTATTCTCGGTTACAGCGATACCGACGTACGGGGGCGACAGATCCTGGATCTGGTGCATCCCGAGGACCGCGGATCGACCATCAATCAGGTCGAGATAGTCATGGGCGGCGCTTTTCAGCGTCATTTCCGCAATCGCTACGTCCACAAGGACGGGCATATCGTGGACATCCAGTGGTCGGCCCAATGGCACCCCATGCATGGCGTGCGCATCGGAATCGCGCGCGAGGTGACCGAGCTGCGCCGCACAGAGCGCGATCTCGAACACCGGGCAAACCATGACCACTTGACGGGTCTCCCCAACAGGCACCACCTGCTGCGTGAACTCCAACAGTCCATCGACGATGCGACGATGACGGGCAGCCCTCTGGCGTTGCTGTACGTGGATCTGGATGGTTTCAAGGCAGTCAACGACCGTGGCGGTCACGACGCCGGGGACCGCGCTCTGCGTGCAGTCGCCGAACGGCTCAAACAAGGTGTAAGGCAAGGTGATTTGATTGCGCGTATGGGCGGTGACGAGTTTGTCGTCTTGATGCCCGGCTGCCCGGATGTGAAAACAGCTCGACTCATCGCCAACACGCTGCGAGCGCGTCTCGGGGCCTCCTATCCATTGCCCGATGGAGAACTCACGCTCGACGCAAGCTTCGGGATTGCCTGCTTTCCAGCGGATGGAACCGATCTGGAATCGCTGCTGGCCCACGCGGATCGCGCCATGTATTCCGACAAGCGGAGGCGTTCCAAACGCCGCGACCTAGTACTCGCGCGATAGCCACAGGCGGACGTGCGATCAGGCCAGCGGACAGGTTTCGGTCAACTCCAGTCACATCGCGACCATGACGCCTTGTCTATGGTTGGTGGTCCCCACCTGGTAACCGCTGCCCATGAAGATCCTGATGGTGTTGACCTCACACGACAGACTCGGCGATACCGGCCGAAAGACCGGCTTCTGGCTGGAGGAATTCGCCGCGCCCTATTACGTATTCCGTGACGCGGGCGCCGAGGTGGTACTGGCATCACCGCAGGGCGGCCAGCCGCCACTGGATCCCAAGAGCGATGAGCCCGAGGCGCAGACGGCGGCAACCCGTCGGTTTGCCGAGGATGCCGACGCCCGCGAGGCACTTGCCACTACTCACAAATTGGCCGATGTGGCCACGGGTCGCTACGACGCGGTGTTCTATCCCGGTGGCCACGGCCCGCTGTGGGACCTCGCAGAAGACCGCGATTCCATCGCACTGCTCGAGTCCACCGTGGCCTCTGGTACTCCGCTGGGTGTGGTCTGTCATGCGCCCGCCGTATTTAAGCACGCGAGGACCGAGGACGGAGCGCCACTGGTCAGTCAGCGTGACGTCACCGGCTTCAGCAACAGCGAAGAGGACGCCGCCGGTCTGACGGATGTCGTGCCGTTCCTGGTCGAGGACATGCTGAAATCGCTCGGTGCGCGCTACACGAGCGGCGCTGACTACGCACCCCACGTCATCACCGACGGGACCCTGGTGACGGGACAGAACCCGGCCTCCTCCGAGGGCGCTGCCAACGCGTTGCTGGCGTTGATGCAATCCAGGTAAGTCCTCCGCGCGAGCAGCGTGGGCGTGCCGGAAAATCGGCAGGCCCACGCCGCAACCGCATCGCTTCGGCGCTATTTGCGGTAGTCGAGCGGCGGATTCTTGCGCTCCAGCAACGGCTGGTAGCGGAAGTTTTTACCCCGACGACGCACGAACTCCTCCCGTGCCTGCTCGACCAGCGCCGGGTCGGTAAACAGACGCATCGCCGTCAGCGACAGCGCCTTGGCTGCGACCACAGCGCCCTTGTGACCAATGCCCATTCCCGACGCCGCAACGGCCTGCCAGCTGTGGGCGGGTGTGCCCGGCACCCATGTGGCCG
>JBDSPO010000116.1:0-2803 GCA_039930265.1 Lysobacter sp.
TCGGCCCAGCCCTTTCCCCGGCCGCCGTCGGGGAAATCGTGCAACGGCGCGCGCGCCTGGCCGGGCTGGAGGGGGACTTCGGCGGGCACAGCCTGCGCTCGGGGTTCGTGACCGAGGCTAGCCGCCAGGGCGTCTCTCTGCCGGCAATCATGCAGCTCACCGAACATCGGTCGGTGTCGAGTGTCTTGGGGTACTTTCAGACCGGTGGTGCCTCGGAAAATCCTGCAGCTCGATTACTCGAAGACTAAAGGGTAATCCCCCCGCAGGTTAGCTGACCCCATAAGTGGAATTTTCTCGTACGCTTTCCCGAGGAGGTTCCAATGAAGAAGTCCCGCTTCACCGACAGCCAGATCATCGCCGTGCTCAAGCAGGCGCAGGCCGGCACGCCCGTCCCGGAGCTATGCCGCGAACACGGCATCAGCTCGGCCACGTTTTACAAGTGGCGCAGCAAATTCGGCGGCATGGATGCGTCGATGATGTCCCAGCTCAAGGAGCTGCAGGACGAGAACAGGCGCCTGAAGAAGATGTACGCCGATGCGCAGCTCAGCGCCGACCTGCTGAAGGAAGCGCTGTCAAAAAAATGGTGAGGCCATCTCAACGCCGGGAGATGGCCCGAACAGCGATCGAGGGCGGGCGCACGAGCATTAGGCACGCCTGCCGAACCTTCGAATTGAGCGAGACCTGCTACCGCTACCAGGCCACGTCATCGGACGAGAATGCAGGCATCGCGGACTGGCTGGTGCGGCTGACCACGGCGTATCGCGATTGGGGCTTTGGCCTGTGCTTCCTGCACCTGCGCAACGTCAAAGGCTTTGGCTGGAACCACAAGCGGGTCTATCGCATCTACCGGGAACTGGAGTTGAACTTGCGGATCAAGCCGAAGAAGCGGCTGGTGCGGGAGCGACCCGAACCGCTGGCGGTCCCCGAGTCCATCAACCAGGTCTGGTCGATGGACTTCATGCACGACCAGCTCAGCGATGGCCGCAGCTTTCGGCTGTTCAACGTGATCGACGACTTCAACCGCGAAGGACTGGGCATCGAGGTCGATCTGTCGCTACCCGCAGCCCGCGTGATCCGGTCGCTGGAGCAGATCATCGAATGGCGTGGCAAACCCCGTGCGATCCGCTGCGACAACGGCCCGGAGTACATCAGCGGCGTACTGCTGGCGTGGGCGGAACGGCAGGGCATCCGGATCGAACACATCCAGCCGGGCAAACCGCAGCAGAACGCTTATATCGAACGCTACAACCGCACCGTGCGTTATGGCTGGCTGGCCCGAACCCTGTTCGACACTATTGAACAGGTGCAGGACAAGGCGACGCGCTGGCTATGGACTTACAACCAAGAGCGCCCGAACATAGCGCTCGGCGGCATCACTCCGATCCAGAAACTGGCGCTTGCCGCTTAACTCCACTTTTGGCGACTGCTGAAAATGGGGGGATTACCACGCCTCGCGGTCGAGCCCTTCTCGTGGACCGGATCCTTGTTCACGGCCTGCGCGTTGAAGAAGCCGCCCACGCCGCCCGCGTCAGTGTTCGCACCGCCTACAAGTGGTTGAAGCGCTTCAGGCAAGAGGGGCCGCCGGGGCTGGCCGACCGGTCCTCGCGGCCACGGAGCTGCCCGCATGCCACACCAGAGGCGCTGGTGGAGCAGGTGCTCGATCGTCGGCGGTCCCGGCAGACCTATCACCAGATCGCCCAGCAACTGCTGGTTGCACCGAGCACGGTGGCCCGCCTGTTGCGCCGGGCGGGCCTGCACCGGCTGGCCGAGCTTGAGCCGGCGCCACCCCAGAATCGATACGAGTACGCCAAGCCCGGCCAACTGCTGCATCTGGACATCAAGAGGCTGGCGCGCTTCCGCCAACCCGGTCATCGGGTTACCGGCAATCGCCAGATCAACTCCAGTGGCATCGGCTGGGAGTACGTCCATCTGGCCATCGACGACCACTCGCGGGTGGCGTTCGGCTCCACCGAGCCTGACGAACGGGGAGTCAGTGCCTGGAGGGCGTTGCTCCAGGCGGTACGCTACTACCGGGGCTTGGGCGTGTGTTTCGAGCGCGTCCTGACTGACAACGGTCCCTGCTACAGGTCGCGCGGCTTCCGCCGCCTGATCCGCCGGCTCGGCATGCGCCACCTACGCACCCGGCCCTACACACCACGCACCAACGGCAAGGCCGAGCGCCTGGTGCAGACCAGCCTGCGCGAATGGGCCTACCAACGCTCCTATATCTGCTCCGAACAACGCGCCCGCGCCTTCAACGACTGGCTGCACCACTACAACTGGCATCGCCCACACGCCGGCATCGGCCACAAGCCACCCATCACCCGCATTCCACTGAACAACGTGCTGGGTTTACATATCTAGCGTATCTAAGATGCGCGGAAGTTTGCCCGTACACCACGAATTTGCCCACACCCGGTGGGAAGGCGACTAGAGTTTTCGGAAACCTATCCTGACTGTCCGCTTCGGGTCGAAAGAGGCCATTAGCGGTGTTACCGCAGGGGCCGACACGATTCCCCGTAAGGATGCCAGCGCCAGGCGATCGCTCAACGCCTCGGGGTCGCCATTTCGATCAGCAATAGGACGACCCCGACCGCGATCGCTTTGGCGGAATTTTTAGGGGGGTGCCTCGCCACTCGCCACCCGCGGCGCGGGTTCGGGCACGGGCGCGCTCGTCGCGTGCGCAAGATTCGGCCGGTGCAGGCCTCTTTCCACCACCGTCCACGGCTACACCACGCATCAGCTCATCCGGGCCAACGCGCAGGCTCCCCATCCACGCTCAGTCAAGCTCCTGCAAGCCACC
>JBDSPO010000117.1:0-8268 GCA_039930265.1 Lysobacter sp.
GTGTCGCCCAACTGGTCCGGTGCGTTCTCGGCGATCTTGCGCAGGATCCGGCGCATGATCTTGCCGGACCGCGTCTTCGGCAGCCCCGGTGCCCACTGCAGGTGGTCGATGGCGGCGATCGGTCCGATCTCGGCGCGCACGTGCTTGACCAGCTCGGCACGCAGCGCGTCGCTGGGCTCCTCACCGGCCAACAGGGTCACATAGGCGTACACGCCCTGCCCCTTGATGTCGTGGGGGAAGCCGACCACGGCCGCCTCGGCGACCTTGTCATGCGAGACCAGCGCACTTTCCACCTCGGCGGTGCCGATGCGGTGGCCGCTGACGTTGATCACGTCGTCCACCCGGCCGGTGATCCAGTAGCTGCCGTCGGCATCGCGGCGGCAACCGTCACCGGTGAAGTAGGTGCCCGGGTAGGTCTTGAAATAGGTGTCGATGAAGCGCTGGTGGTCGCCGAAGATGCTGCGCGACTGGCCCGGCCAGGAGTCGGTGATGACCAGGTTGCCCTCGCCCGCGCCTTCGATGAAATTGCCGGTGGTGTCCACAATCGCCGGTTTGATGCCGAAGAACGGGTTGGTCGCGCAACCCGGCTTGAGGTCGGTGGCGCCGGGCAGCGGCGAGATCAGGATGCCGCCGTTCTCGGTCTGCCACCAGGTGTCGACAATCGGGCAGCGGCTGTCCCCGACGACCTCGTGGTACCAGCGCCAGGCCTCCGGGTTGATCGGCTCGCCCACACTGCCCAGCAGCCGCAGGGACTTCCGCGACGTCGCCTTGACCGGACCTTCGCCGTCGCGCATCAGCGCGCGGATCGCGGTCGGTGCGGTATAGAAGGTGGTCACCTCATGCTTGTCGACCACCTGCCAGAAGCGCGAGGAATCGGGATAGTTCGGCACGCCTTCAAAGATCAGCGAGGTCGCGCCGTTGGCCAGCGGCCCGTAGACGATGTAGCTGTGGCCGGTCACCCACCCCACATCAGCCGTGCACCAGTAAACATCGTCCTCCCGCAGGTCGAACACCGTCTCGTGGGTGTAGCTGGCGTACACCAGGTAGCCACCGGTGGTGTGCAGCACGCCCTTGGGCTTGCCGGTGCTGCCGGAGGTGTAGAGGATGAACAACGGGTCCTCGGCGTTCATGCGCTCCGGCTCGCAGACGTCGGGCTGGCCATCGACCACCGCGTCGTACCAGCGGTCGCGCGGCATCTGCATGTCGACCGCGGCGTGGGTATGGCGCACGACCAGCACCGTTTCCACCGTGTTGGTGCCCGGCAGCTTCAGCGCGGCGTCGACGTTGACCTTCAACGCCACCTTGCGGCCGCCCCGCAGCCCCTCATCGGCGGTGATGATCAATTTGCTGCCGCTGTCGCTGACCCGGTCGGCGATCGAGTTGGCCGCGAAACCGCCGAACACCACCATGTGCACGGCGCCGATGCGCGCGCAGGCGAGCATGGCGATCGCCGCTTCGGGAATCATCGGCAGGTAGATGGTGACGCGGTCGCCCTTGCCCACGCCGAGCGCCCGCAGCGCGTTGGCGAGCTTGCACACGCGCTGGTGAAGCTCGCGGTAGCTGATGCGTTCGGCCGGCGCGTCGGGACTGTCGGGCTCGAAGATCAATGCCGTTTTGTCGCCACGCTCGGCAAGGTGGCGGTCCAGACAGTTCACGCTGACGTTGAGCTCACCGTCCTCGAACCAGCGGATGTGGAAATCGGCCAGGTCGAAACTGGTGTTCTTGATCCTGGTGGGCGGCGTCATCCACTCCAGGCGCTTGGCCACCCCGGCCCAGAATCCGTCCGGATCACGCAGCGACTGCTCGTACAGGCGGTGGTACTGATCGCGGTTGACGCGCGCGTTGGCGGCGAAATCGGCAGTCGGCGGGTAGATGTCCCGGGGCGTGTTCATCGGCGGAGGCTCCTCAGCAGGTTGTTCCCCACCGAGTGTGCAGCATCCCTGCGGACGCGGGTTTAGACCTTGGTCTAGCGCCGGCGGTATCCCCGCCGAATACGCCTACGCTCGGCAACTGGTGGCCGGCAGCCCGTCGGCAACCCGACATCTGGCGGAAGCCGTGGAGTACAACATGCCCCGATCCAACCGTGCCGGCACCGCCGGCGCATCGCTGCATCCGCGCCGGCGGCCGCTGGCGACGGCGATGCTGATGGCCCTGCTGGCCCCCGGCGTGGCGCTGGCCCAGTCCGACCGGGAGCAGGCGCTGGAGATCCGCGTGGCCCAGCTGGAGCGCCTGGTGGAGCAACTGGTTGCGCAGCAGCCCGCCACCGGCGCCGGGGTGGCAGCCACGACCACACCGCCTGCCGCACCGCCCGCGGCGGTCGCCGCCGCCGGCCCACTGGCGCCCATCCAGTCCACCACGATCACCCCCCAGGCCAACCCGGGCACCCGCTTCACGATGGGCGGCATAGTCCGCGTGGACGCGATGTCGACCAGGACCACTGACGGTGAGATCACCAAGAGCACCGCCGGTCGCGACTTCTACGTGCCCGGCGCGATTCCGGTCGGCGGTCGGGGCACGGACGTCTATCTCGACAGCCACGTCAAATTCTCGCGCCTGTGGTTTGACGCCAGCACCGCACTGGATTCGGGCGACAAGCTTGGTGCGCGCTTCGAGCTGGATTTCTTCGGCGGATCGCTCGGCAACACCGCCGCGACCAATACCTACGGCGCCACGCTGCGTCACGCCTACCTGACCTGGAACAACCTGCTGATCGGTCAGACCTGGTCCAACTTCATGGACACCGCGGCGCTGATCGACTCGGTGGACTTCGTGGGTCCCACCGACGCGCTGGTGTTCGTGCGCCAGCCGCAGATCCGCTACACCCGCGGCCCCTTCAGTGTGTCGCTGGAAAACCCGGAGACCACGGTGCAGCCGTTCGGCGGTAGCGCGCGGGTGATCGGCGGCGACAACAGCGTGCCCGACGTCATCGCCCGCTACACCGGCAAGGGCGACTGGGGCCATGTCAGCGTCGCCGGCATGGTCCGTCAGCTCAAGCACGAGCCGACCGCCGGCAATGCGAGCACCGCCACCGGCGTGGCGGCCACCGTCAGCGGGCTGGTCAAGCTGGGCGCAAGCACCGATCTGCGTTATCAGGCCACCGGCGGCGAGGGCTTCGGCCGCTACATCGGCCTGGCGACCGTGCAACAGGACGTCATGACCGACGCGGGCGGCAACATCGACGCGCTCGGCGGCTGGGCCGCCTACGCGGGTCTTCGCCATGTGTTCAACCCCGCCTTCCGGGGCACCCTGTATTACGCGCGCTCCCAGTGGGACAACGACACCGGCCTGACCGGCCTGGGCGTCACCCGGCGGGTGCACTCCGCGCACGCCAACCTGATCTGGACACCGCTACCCAAGCTGGACCTGGGCATCGAGGCCATCTGGGGCGAGCGCACGTTGGAGTCCGGCGCCAATGGCGAGCTGATCCGCCTGCATACGCTGGCCCGTTACACGTTCTGATCAGCCTGCGTGACGCGACGGCCGGGCCTGCGCAGGTGGGTCCGGTCGGGTGCGTGGTGCCGGTGAACGGGCACCCGTCGGCAGGAGTACGCGGTGCTTGTGGGGACAGAGCGGGCATTCCGCTCGACTCCTCCACGTGCATCCCGCAAGCGCAGCCGCGTCGGGGGTGGGAGGTCTTCGCAGCGAAGTAAAGGAGGAGGCATCCGCGTAGCGGATGCCGGGGGACATGAGCAGCGAAGACCTCCCGCACCCGGCGCAGCCTCCGCAACCCTGAATCGGAACCCCTCAGCGCACCACCAGCACCGGGATGGTGCTGTGGGCGATCACCGCGTTGGTCTGACTGCCGATCAGCAGGCGGTTCAGCCCGCGGCGGCCGTGACTCGCCATGACGATCAGCTCCGCTCCACGCGCTGCCGCGGTTTCCAGAATCGCATCGGCGGGGTAGTGATCGGCCACGTACAGGCCATGGTGGCGGACGCCAAGCGCGGCTGCGCGCTCGCTGGCGGACGCCAGGGTGGCCTCGGCCGCCAGGCGGGCGTGGGTGGCGTACTCGGCCAATGCACTGGCCGAGCCGCCCCACACCACCCCCGCGTCCACCGGGGTCCAGCGTTCCGACGCGGTCAGAATCGTCACCTCCGCGTTCATCGCCGCCGCCAGCTGGAGCCCCTGCTCCAGCCCCTTGGCGGCAAGGTCCGAACCGTCGGTCGCAATCAGGATGTGCTTGTACATGGCTTCATTCCTCCTGTGGGTCGGATCGGCTCAGTGGTCACTTGCCGAGGTCGCGCCGATGCCGGTCTCGCTGCGCACGCGCAGCGCGTCGAATGCCGCACGTTCACGCGCGGCCCGCGGGCTGCGGTCGAGCACCGAGAACAGCCAGATCGAGATAAAGGCCAGCGGAATCGACAGGATGCCCGGGTTGGGGAACGGCACGATGGGCTCGGCGAAGTGGAACACGTCCACCCACACCGTCTTGCTCAGCGTCACCCAGGTGGTGGCCACCACCAGCCCAATGAAGCCGCCAACCGTCGCCCCCAGCGTGGTGCAGCCGCGCCAGGAGATCGACAGCACCAGCACCGGGAAGTTGGCGCTGGCCGCGATCGCGAAGGCCAGCCCGACCATGAAGGCCACGTTCTGGTTCTCGAACACGATGCCCAGCAGGATCGCGATCACGCCCAGGGTGACCGTGGAGATGCGCGAGATCTTCATCTGCTGCTTTTCGGTGGCCCGTCCGCGGGCGAACACGTTGGCGTACAGGTCATGCGAGATCGCCGCGGCACCGGCCAGCGTCAGTCCTGCCACCACCGCCACGATGGTGGCGAAGGTCACCGCCGCCAGGAAGCCCAGCAGCAGGCTGCCACCGACCGCGTTGGCCAGGTGGACGGCCACCATGTTGGTACCGCCGACCAGTCCGTTGATGATGTCGATGCTGCCATCGGGGCCCGCGTTGAAAAACTCCGGATGCCGGTACAGCAGCGCGATGCCGCCGAAGCCGATGATGAAGGTCAGCAGGTAGAAGTAGCCGATGAACGAGCTTGCGTAGATCACCGAGCGGCGCGCTTCCTTGGCATTGGGCACGGTGAAGAAACGCATCAGGATGTGCGGCAGTCCGGCGGTACCGAATGCCAGCGCAAGTCCGAGTGAGAGTGCATTCAAGGGATTTGCGCTGACCTGCGAGCCGGGCGCCATGATCGCCAAGTGGGTCGGGTGAACGCGCACGGCCTCGGCCAGCATCGCGTCGGGACTGAAGCTGAAGGCCTTCAGCACCAGGAACGCCATCAGCGTCGCACCGATCAGCATCAGCACCGCCTTGATGATCTGCACCCAGGTGGTGGCGGTCATGCCGCCGAACGCCACATACATGATCATCAACACACCGACGATCACCACCGCCAGCTCGTAACGGATGCCGAACAGCAGCACGATCAGCTTGCCCGCACCGACCATCTGCGCGATGAGGTACAGCGCGATGACCAGCAACGACGCACTGGCGGCCAAAACCCGCAGCGGCGTTTCCGAGAGCCGGTAGGAGGTGACGTCGGCGAAGTTGTAGCGGCCCAGATTGCGCAGCCGCTCGGCGATCAGGAACATCACCACCGGCCAGCCGAACAGGAAGCCGATCGCGTAGATCATGCCGTCAAACCCGCTGACGTAGACCATGCCCGCGATGCCCAGGAAAGACGCCGCCGACAGATAGTCGCCGGCGATGGCCAGGCCGTTCTGGAAACCGGTAATACCGCCGCCGGCGGTGTAGAAATCCGACGTGGTTTTGGTGCGCTTGGCCGCCCACCAGGTGATGAACATCGTGCCGACGATGAACACCAGAAACATGACGATGGCGGACGTGTTTGCCTGCCCCTTGGTCGCGGCAAGCGCCGGCAGCGGCAGCAAAGCGCTCGCGACTGCTGCAGCGCGGAGCACGCTGGCGGCCCTCACTTGACGTCCCTCACGATGGCGTCGATCAGCGGGTCGTAGTGCTTGTTGGACAGATGCACGAACGCGGAGATCATCGCCACCGCGCTGATCGCCACCACGACGGCCGACAGCACGCCCACGCTCATCGTGTAGCCGGGGCCGATGGGCCGTGCGAACACGTCAGGCCAGTAGGCCAGGGTCAGGATGAAACCGGCATACACCACCAGCATCAACGCGAAGAACCCGAGACTGGACCGCCCGCGCCGGCGCGTCAGTTCCTGGAATTTGGGGTGTATCAGCACCCGGTCGACCACGTCGTTCGCCTGCATTGCACGTCCCTCCCAAGTGAATGGCCGCCGGTCGGACCGGCCGCGGCGAGGGATCGCCGTACAGCCGGGTCGAGGCGGTTGCCATCAAAAGGTAGGAGGTGCCTGCCGGGGGGGACAGACGACTTTGGTAGTAGGCGCTGCGGCGGTGCGGCGGGCTACTGTGGCGGTGCCGCCAGCTCCACGGCGCTCAGGTAACCGTCGCGGTTGATGTCCTGGCGTTTGAAACGCTGGCTCAGCCGCTCCCGGTGCTGATTACGGGTCAGCGGCTTGACCTTGCCGCCGGGCTGTTCGGCAGCGCTCAACACGCCATCGCCGTCCCGGTCCATGCCGTCAAAGGCGTAGCTCATCCACGCCTGGTATTCCGCCAGCGAGACCCGGCCGTCGCCATCGGTGTCCATGCGCTGCAGGTAATCGCGGGTGGATTGCACCTGCGCCTGCGCCTGCGCTTCCGACTGCGCCGACGCGCCTGCCGAAACGGCAAGCAACACCGGCACCATGGCCATCGCGCAACGCCGCCCCCTTTGTTGCAGGCGGCTGCGCACGGTCATGCCTGCGCCGGCACCAGGGTGTAACCCTTGAGGCGGGCCGAGAACTGTTGCAGGGCATGGTTGCCGGTGGCTTCCGCCTCGACACACCAGTCGTGCAACTTCTGCAGCGTGGCCTGGGCATCGTGCGACCGGTCGTCCAGCACCTGCTGCAACCGGTGGCGGTACTCGGCCAGAGTGGCCATATGGGGACGGTCGGCCAACCACGCCTGCAGGCGCGCGCGCTTCTCGTCGTTCAGCCAGCGACCACCATCGGCCAAGCCCTTGCGCAGCGTGCGCGGCAGCTTCTCGTCGCTGGCGCGCAGGGTCGGCAGGGTGACCTTGCGGTAATAGTCGGTCATCGCCTGGAAGCGGATCGCCAGCAGCGCCTTCAGCGTCTCGCGGTCCGGCATGGCGATGTTGGGACGCACGTCCAGCGTGGGCGCAACCCGCAGCACCTTGGCCAGACCAACGGACTGCAGCATCCGGATCACGCTCCAGCCGATATCGAACTCGAACCGGCGCAGCGCGAACTTGGCCGAGCTGGGGAATGCGTGGTGGTTGTTGTGCAGCTCCTCACCGCCGATCCAGAACGCCCACGGGGTCAGGTTGGTGGATTTGTCGCTGGTCTCGAAGTTGCGATAGCCCCACCAGTGGCCCAGGCCGTTCACCACACCGGCCGCCCACAGCGGGATCCACAGCATCTGGATCGCCCAGACCGCGACGCCGGCAAAGCCGAACAGACCGAAGCTGATGAACAGCAGCAACGTCGGGCCGAGTGTCGCGTGCGGCGTGTAGACGTGGCGCTCGATCCAGTCGTCCGGACAGCCCTTGCCGTACTTCTCGATCGACGCGCGGTCGCTGCGGGCTTCCCGGTACAGCTCCACGCCACGCCAGAAGACGTTGCCGATGCCCTTGGTGAGCGGGCTATGCGGATCCTCTTCGGTCTCGCAGGCCGCATGATGCTTGCGATGGATCGCCACCCACTCGCGGGTGATCATCGAGGTGGTCAGCCACGTCCAGAAACGGAAGAAGTGGTTGATCACCGGGTGGAACTCCACACCGCGATGGGTCATCGAGCGGTGCAGGTACAGGGTGACGGCAAAAATGGTCAGCTGGGTGGCGACCAGCAGATAGACGACCAACGCGCCAAAGCTGGCCTGCAGCAGGCCACCGGCGAGGAAGTCGAACACGAAAGCGGGCATTTCAGGACTCCGGTAAAGGGCACCGGGCGCATGCCCGGACAATCCGGCCGTAGATCAACGGCCGAATCCATAATGATGCCACGCGATTGCGATCCTGTGCATTCGTGACTCTCATTTCATGTGGGCACAGACGCCGGAGGCAAGGCGGCACCCGGTACCGTTCAGCCGGGCGACGGTTCCACGGTTTTGGAAGCGCCGCCTTAGACTATGGACATGCCCGAGCTGCCCGAAGTCGAGACCACCCGCGCCGCCCTTGCCCCGCACCTCACCGGGCAACGGGTCACGGCAACCACCCTGCGCCGCAGCGATCTGCGCTGGCCGATCGCACCGGAGATCAGC
>JBDSPO010000118.1:0-2614 GCA_039930265.1 Lysobacter sp.
GGCATGGTCAAGAAGATCGCGTACTCCTTGATGGGCGAAGGCCAGGTGCCGCAGTTCGAGCGCGATCTCGAGCTCAACATGGCGTATTCGCTGTCCGATGCAGGTCGCTTCCGCATCAACGTGTTCAAGCAACGCGGCGAGGTCGGCATGGTGATCCGCGCGATCCGCAGAGTGGTCCCCTCCATCGAGGAGCTGCAGCTTCCGCAGGTCCTGAAGAACATCATTCTGGAGCCGCGCGGGCTGGTCCTGATCGTCGGCTCGACCGGGTCGGGCAAGTCGACCACGCTGGCTTCGATGATCGATCATCGCAACGGCAGCGTGTCGGGCCACATCCTCACCATCGAGGATCCCATCGAGTACCTGCACCGGCACAAGCGCTCGCTGGTCAACCAGCGCGAAGTCGGGCTGGATACGCACGACTTTCACAGCGCGCTGAAGAACGCGATGCGCGAAGCCCCGGACGTGATCCTGATCGGTGAGATCCTCGATCAGACCACTATGGAGGCGGCCATTGCCTTCGCCGAAACCGGGCACCTGTGTCTGGCCACGCTGCATTCCAACAACGCTGACCAGACGATCGAGCGCATCCTCAACTTCTTCCCCGAGGCGGCGCACAAGAACGTGCTGATGAACCTGTCGCTGAACCTGAAGGCGGTGATTTCGCAGCGTCTGGTGGTCGGCGTTGACGGCCGCCGCGTACCGGCCGCCGAAGTGCTGATCAACACGCCGCATATCCGGGACCTGATCCGACGCGGCCAGATCCACGAGATCAAGCAGGCGATGGAAGAGTCGCTGGAGCAGGGAATCGAATCGTTCGATCAGTGCCTGTTCCGGATGCAGAAGGAAGGCAAGATCGACATCGACGAGGCACTGCGCGCGGCCGACTCACGCGACGGGCTGGCGCTGAAGTTCCGGCTGTCCGATGGTGCCGACGCCGAACACGACCCGTATGCGTCGGTGTTCTGAGCCTGCTGTCAGCCGCCCGAGGGGCCACTACCGGGACGTGGCCCCGGTGTTGTCCACCCTCGACTGATCGCGCCCCCAAAGGGCTGACCCACGTGGTCGGTCACTCGGGCACCGGCGCGTCGGGCTGGTTCTCCGGCCGCGCGGCATCAAACGCCGGCAGGGCCAGACAGGCCTGCTCGACCCGGACCAGGGTCGGGTATGGCGTCAGGTCCAGCTCGAAACGGCGCGCGTTGTAGATCTGCGGTATCAGGCAGCAGTCGGCGAGGCCAGGGGTATCGCCCTCGCAGAAGGTGCCGGTGGCAGGATGGTCGGTCAGCATGGCCTCGATCGCCGCGAAGCCGTCGGCCACCCAGTGCCGTACCCACTCGTCGCGCTCGGGCTGTGGCACGTTCCAGGTGCGGTCGAAATATTGCAGCACGCGCAGGTTATTGAGCGGATGGATGTCGCAGGCGACCGCCTGGGCTATGGCGCGAACGCGCTGACGATCGCGGCTGGCCGCCGGCAGAAGCGGCGGACTCGTCCAGGTCTCATCAAGGTATTCCAGGATCGCCAGTGACTGCCGCATCACGCGGTCGCCGTGCTTGAGTACCGGCACCAGTTGCTGCGGATTGAGCTGGCGGTACGGGTCGGCGTGTTGCTGGCCGCCGTCGCGCACCAGATGCACCGGAACAGTCTGGTAGGACAGGCCCTTCAGGTTCAGTCCGATGCGCACCCGGTAAGCGGCACTGGAGCGCCAGTAGGAATACAACACCAATTGCTCCGCCATCTGCGCTCTCCCGTCGTCCATTGGCATCCGATTCCCCCGCTTCTGTGGCGACACGGGCGCGCGCGCCCTGTGCGCCGATCGACCCCGCACATCTGCAAGCGCCCCGCCGGGACAATCAGGCTTGCTGGCGCTCGATGCGCTGCTCGATTGCACCGAAAATGCTGTCGCCTGCCGCGTCCAGCATCTCAATCCGGACCGTATCACCGAATGCCATGAACGGCGTGCTCGGTTTGCCATCACGCAGCGCCTCCACGGTGCGCAGCTCCGCGAAACACGATGCGCCCAGAGTGGTGTCCTCGTTGGCAATGGTGCCGGAACCGACAATCGTGCCGGCCGACAACGGCCTTGTCCGCGCGGCATGGGCGAGCAACTGGGCGAAGTTGAACTGCATGTCCACACCGGCCTGCGGGGCGCCGAACCACTGGCCATTGACATGGGTCAGCATCGGCAGATGAACCTTGCTGTCGCGCCACGCGCTGCCCAGCTCGTCGGGGGTCACAAACACGGGGCTCAGCGCGGAACGCGGTTTGGACTGCAGGAATCCAAAACCCTTGGCGAGTTCGCCCGGGATCAGGTTACGCAGGGAGACATCGTTCACCAGGCCAATCAGCTGGATATGCTCGGCCGCAGCGTCCGCGGACACCGCCATCGGCACATCGTCGGTGATCACCACCAGTTCGGCCTCCAGGTCGATCCCGTAGTCCTCGCTGGTAACCCGGACCGGGTCGCGCGGGCCCATGAAACCGGCGCTTACGGCCTGGTACATCAGCGGATCGGTGTAGAAGCTCTCCGGCACCTCGGCACCGCGGGCGCGACGCACCCGGGCGACGTGGGGCAGGTAAGCGCTGCCGTCGACGAATTCGTAGGCGCGCGGCAAGGGTG
>JBDSPO010000119.1:0-4608 GCA_039930265.1 Lysobacter sp.
TCGCCGATCTTGCCGCCCCGCGGCGCGTTGCCCTTGGGCACGATCGCGCGCTTGAAACCGTGCGTTGCTGCTTCTTTCAAGCGGTCCTCGCCATTGGGCACCGGGCGGATCTCGCCGGACAATCCGACCTCGCCAAAGGCGATGGTCTTGTCGGCCATGGGCCGGTCGCGCAGGCTCGACAGCACCGCCAGCAAGGCCGGGAGATCGGCCGCGGTTTCCTGCACGCGGATGCCGCCGACGATATTGACGAACACGTCCTGGTCGCCAACCCCCACGCCCGCGTGGCGATGGAGCACCGCCAGCAGCATCGCCAAGCGATTGCCTTCCATGCCCACCGCGACCCGGCGCGGATTGGACAACGGCGAGGCATCCACCAATGCCTGTACCTCGACCAGCAACGGGCGGGTGCCCTCGCGGGTGACCATCACACAGCTGCCGGGCTGGGGCGTGGTGCTGCCGGAGAGGAAGATCGCCGACGGATTGGCGACCTCGCGCAGGCCCTTGTCACCCATCGCGAAGACGCCCAATTCGTTGACCGCGCCAAAGCGGTTCTTGAACGCGCGCAGGATCCGGAACCGGCTGCCCGACTCGCCTTCGAAGTACAGCACCGCGTCGACCATGTGCTCCAGCACGCGGGGCCCGGCGATGCCGCCCTCCTTGGTGACGTGGCCGACCAAGAACACCGCGGTCCCGGTCTCCTTGGCGTAGCGGACCAGTCGCGCGGCGCTCTCGCGCACCTGGCTCACCGAGCCGGGCGCCGCGGTCAGCGACTCGGTCCACAGGGTCTGGATCGAGTCGGCCACCAGCAACCGCGGCGCGGTGGCCATCGCCTGCTCGAGGATCCGCTCGACCCCGGTTTCCGCCAGTGCGTTCACCCCGTCCAGGCCCAGGCCCAGGCGTGCGCCACGGGCGGCCACCTGCGCCAGCGATTCCTCGCCGGTGACGTACAACGCGGGCAGCGACTCGGCCATCTTCGCGACTGCCTGCAGCAGCAGGGTCGACTTGCCGATTCCCGGATCACCACCCACCAGCACCACGGACCCGGCGACCAGACCACCACCCAGCACCCGGTCCAGCTCGCCGATGCCGGTGGACACCCTTGACTCGCCGGTGTGGCTGACGTCCTTGAGCGCCGTCACCTTCGGCGGATCAACCTTGCCCGCCCAACCGCTGCGGCGAGCCGGCGCCGCACTTTTCTGCGCCGCAGCCGACTCGATCACAAATTCGCTGAGCGTGTTCCATTCCCCGCAGTCGGCGCATTGCCCCTGCCACTTGTTGTGGTCGGAGCCGCACTGGGAGCACACATAGGCGACCTTCGCCTTGGCAGCCGCGCGGGCAGGAGATTTACTGGCAAATGACATGGGCGCTTTTTATGGACCGGAGACCGGACACTCTAGCCGTCCACCGTCGCACCACGGGAGACTGTGGACGGGCTCAGTCCTTGTAGTAGTCCTGGTACCAGGCCACGAAGTTCGCCACACCGGTTTCCACCGAGACCTGGGGGCGGTAGTCGACCGCCTTGATCAACTCGGAGACGTCCGCCTCGGTATCGGGCACGTCGCCTGCCTGCAGCGGCAACAACTCAATCTTCGCCTTGCGGCCGAGGCATTGTTCCAGCACTTCGATGTAGCGCAACAGCTCGACGGTGCTCTCGTTGCCGATGTTGAACAGGCGGTACGGCGCATTGCTGGTGGCCGGATCCGGGGCGTCGGCGTTCCAGTCAGGGTTCACGACCGGCGGGGTGTCCAGGCTGCGGATCACGCCCTCGACGATGTCGTCCACATACGTGAAGCTGCGCTTGTGGTGGCCGTGGTTGAACACCTTGATCGGCTCGCCGGCGAGGATCGCCTTGGTGAACAGGAACAGCGCCATATCCGGGCGACCCCACGGCCCGTACACGGTAAAGAAGCGCAGTCCGGTGCTGGGAATTCCATACAGATGGGCGTAGCTGTGCGCCATCATCTCGTTGGCTTTCTTGGTCGCTGCATACAGGGTCAGCGGATGCTCGGTGGACTGGTGTTCGGAGAACGGCATCGTCGTGTTCGCACCGTAGACCGAGCTGGTGGAGGCGAATACCAGATGCTCGACACCGTGATGCCGGCAGCCCTCCAGGATGTGCAGGAAGCCGGTGACGTTGCTGGACACGTAGACATGCGGGTTGGTCGCTGCGTAGCGCACACCGGCCTGCGCGGCGAGGTTCACCACACGTTGCGGCTTGTGGGTCGCGAACGCCGCCTCGACCGCCTCCCGATCGGCGAGGTCCGCCTGGATGTGGGTGTAGTTCGGATGGTCGATGAAGCGCGCCAGTCGCGCCTGCTTCAGGGTCACGTCGTAGTAGTCGCTGAGGTTGTCGAAACCGACCACCTCGTCGCCGCGCGCCAGCAGGCGCATGGCCAGATGGGAACCGATAAAGCCGGCGGTGCCGGTCACAAGCACTTTCATGGAGGTTCCACCTTGGGCCGCGGACGGAGCGGCCCGCAACGGGCCATGATAAGTGCTTATTCTCCCATCCGAGGGGAAAGCGCCGCATCTGCGGGGTGACCGGGGCGGTCGAGCGCGCCGGGTACGAATGCCCTTGGCTGTGAATGTCCCCCGGCACCGATGACGCCGGTGCCTCCTCCTTTATTTCACAGCCAAGGGCATTCGCACCCGTCCATCCAGAGTGGCGGCGGTTGTTGAGGCCCAAATCCGGTTGACGGGACCTGCAGGCCTTCGGGGCGAAATAAAGGAGGAGGCATCCGCCGCAGGCGGAGGCCGGGGGACATTCGCCCGGAAGGTCTGCAGGTCACGTTGTCCGGGGTGCCACACGAGAAATACCGCTTCGCGATGGCCACCGTCCTGCAGACGCGTGAGAATGGCGCCCCACCCGAACCCGCGCCCCGCCCGGAGAATCCAGCCAGTGATCGACGCCACGACGGAAAGCGAACCGAAGGACGCATCGGTGGAACATACGCCGTTGATGCGCCAGTTCTTCCGGGAAAAATCCGCACATCCCGACGTGCTGCTGTTCTTCCGCATGGGCGATTTCTACGAACTGTTCTACGACGACGCCCGCAAGGCGGCGCGCTTGCTGGATATCACCCTGACCCAGCGCGGCAGTTCCGCGGGCCAGCCGATACCGATGGCCGGGGTCCCGCACCACGCCGCGGAAGGCTATCTGGCGCGCTTGGTGGCGCTGGGAGAATCGGTTGCGATCTGCGAGCAGATCGGCGATCCGGCCGCCAGCAAGGGGTTGGTCGAGCGCAAAGTGGTGCGCATCGTCACCCCGGGCACGGTGACCGACGAAGCGCTGCTGAGCGAGCGCCGCGACACCCTGCTGCTGGCGTTGTCGCGCGGCAAAACCGGCTATGGCATCGCGTGGGCGGATCTCGCGGGCGGGCGTTTCATGGTCAATGAGGTCGCCAGCGCGGATGCGCTGGAAGCGGAGCTGGCGCGCCTGGAGCCGGCCGAGCTGCTGTGCGCGGACGAGGACGGCTGGCCCGCCTTTGTCAGCGACCGCAACGGCGTGAGGATGCGGCCGCCGTGGTTGTTCGATACCGACAGCGGGCGTCGCCAATTGCTGAAGTTCTTTGCGCTGCATGACCTGTCGGGATTCGGGCTGGAGGACAAGCCGTTGGCGATTGCCGCGGCCGCTGCTCTGCTCGGCTACGTGGAGGAAACGCAGAAGCAGCGCCTGCCACACCTGACGGCGATCGCGGTGGAGTCCGGCGATGGCGCGATAGCGATGAACGCGCCCACGCGTCGGCACCTGGAACTCGATTCGCGCCAGGACGGCGACAGCAAGCACACCCTGCTGGGCGTGCTGGACACCACTGTCACTCCGATGGGCGGTCGGCTGCTGCGTCGCTGGCTGCACCGCCCCCTGCGCGACCACGCCACGCTGCGACAGCGTCACCATGCCGTCGAAACCCTCACGCTCGCAGCGGGGGACACGTTGCGCACCCATTTCCGGGCGCTCGGCGACCTGGAACGTATCCTGACCCGAATCGCCCTGCGCAGCGCGCGGCCGCGCGATCTGTCCACCCTGCGCGACGGGCTGGGCATGCTGCCCGCGCTGCGGCAGGTGCTGTCGACGCTGGACTCCCCTCTGTTGGACGCCTTGGGCGCGGAGCTCGGCGAGCATGACGGCCACGCCCACCTGCTCGCGTCCGCGATCGTCGACCAGCCTCCCGTGCTGGCCCGCGATGGCGGCGTGTTTGCAGCCGGCTACGACAGCGAGCTGGACGAACTGCGCACGCTGTCCAGCACTGCCGACCAGTATCTGGTCGCGCTGGAAGCGCGCGAGCGCGAGGCAAGCGGCATCCCCACCTTGAAGGTCGGCTACAACCGAGTGCATGGCTATTACCTCGAAGTCAGCAAGGCCCACGCTGCCAAGGCGCCCACCCATTACACCCGGCGTCAGACCCTGACCAACGCCGAGCGCTACATCACCGAAGAGCTGAAGGCCTTCGAGGACAAGGTCCTGTCGGCGCGGGAGCGTTCGCTGGCACGCGAGCGGCTGCTCTACGAACAGCTGCTGGACCTGCTGGGCGAGCGGCTGGAACCCCTCAAGCACTGCGCGGCCGCGCTGGCCGAACTGGATGTGCTCGCGTGTCTGGCCGAGCGCGC
>JBDSPO010000120.1:0-19424 GCA_039930265.1 Lysobacter sp.
TTTTTGAGGCGGCGTGGGAGTGCCTGCAGGCGGAGACGCCCGATGCGAAGGTTGCGCTGACCCTGATTGCCGCGGAGAAGTTCGCGCGTGGCGAGCTGGCGGTTGTCGCGGATGCGCCCGCTCCGGAGCCGATTGGAATGCCGGGGCGCCCGCTGCGGCCTGCGCTGGTGCATCCACGCGATCTGCCCCGACGGGGATTCGGCACTGACGAGGGGCGTGCGGCGTTTATCCATGCCATCGCCCACATCGAGTTCAACGCGATCGATCTGGCCTGGGATGCGGTGTATCGGTTTCGTGGACTGCCGGCAGCGTTCTATGCGGACTGGGTGCAGGTAGCGGCTGACGAGGCGCGCCATTTTGCAATGCTGCGCGCGCGCCTGCAGCAGATGGGGCGGGATTACGGGGATTTCGACGCGCACAACGGCCTGTGGGAGATGGCGCAGAAAACCGCGGATGACGGGCTGGCGCGGATGGCGCTGGTGCCACGGGTGCTGGAAGCGCGCGGTCTGGATGTCACCCCGGGCATGATCGAGCGCCTTCGGGGGCTGGGTGACAGCGCCACCGTGGCGATCCTGGAGGTGATCCTGCGTGAGGAGGTGGCGCATGTTGCCGCGGGGTCACGCTGGTTCCGCTGGTTCTGCGAGCGGCGCGCGGTGGCACCGGGTCCGACGTTTCGTGCCCTGCTCTCGCAGCACGCGCGCGCGGTGCTGCACCCGCCGTTCAACGTGGACGCGCGCACCCGGGCGGGGTTTGACGGGGGCGAACTGGCCATGCTCGATGCGCTGAGCCGGGAAGCCCGCACGACGCGGTCTTGATGCACGTCCGTTAAGCTCGAACGGGTCCACTCCGGGAGTGTGTGGTCATGAAAAGAACGACATTGCAGGCGGTTGCGTTGTCCTGTGTGGCGATGGCCGCGCTTCTGACGGGCTGCGATCGCCCACCGCCATCCGCGGCGGTGACCGGGGCGACGGCGGCTGCTCCATCGGACGTTGCGCCCGCAAAGGAGGACGCGGTTGTCACCGCGGACGCGGCTGCGCCGGGCGCGCCGACGGCCCGCTTTCACGCGCGCGGCAACGAGCCGTTCTGGTCGGTCAAAGTGGACGGGGCCTCGCTTGTCTACACCACGCCCGATACCCAGCCGGGGGTGCAACTCATGGGGACGCGCAGCGAGTCCGCGTCCGGTTTCGAGTTCCACGGCAGCGACGGCAGCCGGCCGTTTGCCCTGGTCATCACTCCGGGCCGATGTGAGGACTCGATGTCGGACCAGGTCTACGACTACACCGCCAGCTTCAATGATGGCGAGCGTGTGCTCAGCGGGTGCGCCAGCGAAGAGGAATGACGCGGTCAGCGCTGGATCACGCCAGCGCTGCCAGACGGTGCCCGTCGCGATCCACCCGCAGCACCGAACCCTGTTCGTACCAGTCGCCCAGCACGATGCGTTCGCGCGCGCGGCCGGCGACGCTCAGCGCATGCACGGCGGGGCGGTGGGTGTGGCCATGGATCAGGGTGTCGACCGCGAAGTGCTCGAAGGCGTCAATGACCGCCGGTGGCGCAACGTCGGTGATCGTCTCCATCGTCCCCTGCGATGCCAGCCCGGTCTGGTGTGCCTTGCTTGCTGTGCGCGCCTGCTGGGCGAAAGCGATCCGAGCCGCCAGGGGCTGTGCAAGAAACTGCGCCTGCCAGGCGGGGTCGCGGGTCTGCCGGCGGAATTGCTGGTAAGCGACATCGCCGGTGCACAGGGTGTCGCCGTGCATAAGCAGGACGGGCTGGCCGTAGAGCTCGATAACGCTGGGGTCGGGCAGGATGGTCATGCCCGCGCGTCGCGCGAACTCCTCGCCGAGCAGAAAGTCGCGATTGCCGTGCATGAAATAGACCGGCGTGCCGGCATCGACGACCTTGCGCAGATGTCCCGCGACAAAGCTCGCTGTTGCAGACGGATCGTCATCGCCGATCCACGCCTCGAACAGGTCACCCAGGATATATAGACCGGCTGCCGCGCGCGCCTCCGTTTCCAGGAAACGTCCGAACAGTCCGGTGATCTGCGGCCGTTCCGCGTCCAGATGCAGATCGGAAATGAAGAGCGTGGTCATCGACCCATTGTAGGGCAGGGCCACCGGCGAGCCGTCGGCGGTCCACCAACTGCCAGCATCAACCGCTGATCCACCAGCAGTCAAAATGGCGATGGAGTCCGAAGACCGTGTTCGACGGGGTGATCCCGTCCACCGACGACTGCTCGATGCGCAGCGCCACCGGCCGCTGGGCCAGAGGACGTCGCGCGTAGTACTCCGCATCGCTGACCGTCTCGCCCAGCTCCCCGAACGTCTGCCGCATGACCGGTACGACGCCGGCGAGGGGGCGCTGGACAACACTATCCAAGCGCCGCATCACCGCCGCGCTCTGGCGGCCGGACATGCCGGCCCAGTGATAGACCCCGGCCAATTGATTCGCATCCTGCTGGCCGATCGCACTGGAAACCCGCAGGACGAGCTCGGCAACGTTGCGCGCACACCCTGGGCGCAGTGGCGACCGTCGGGTCTGGAGCGGACCGGACGGTGCAGGCGTCGCGCCCACGTCCTCGCAGCGGCGGTCGGTGTACACCATGCTCCCGTCCGCGCCGAGGCAGCGCTGGACTGCCGCGTGGGCAGGACGCGGGGCGACGCTGCACACCGCCAAGGCGAGGGCCGCGAGCGCAAGCGGGAGGGATCGAATGGGGGCCCGGGGCATGCGGGAAGGGTACTACCGCTGCCCGTCGGTGCGGCGCGAACGCGGCACGAAAGGGCGGTCGATGCCGGAAATGAAATACAGCGTTGGTCCAGCCGCGATGCTGGATCGGCGGTTGTCGATACATTGCGGGGGTCCGGCCAACTTTGGCCCCGGCGCGACCTCCATCCTCAGGGCCCCGAAATATGAAATTTGAAACGCTCGCCATCCACGCGGGATACCAGGTCGACCCCACCACCAAGGCAGTCGCGGTCCCGATCTACCAGACCACCTCCTACGCGTTCGACAGCACCCAGCATGCGGCGGATCTGTTCGATCTGAAGGTCGCCGGGAACATCTACACCCGCATCATGAACCCGACCAACGCCGTGCTGGAGGAACGCGTGGCGGCGCTGGAGGGCGGCGTGGGTGCGTTGGCCGTAGCCTCGGGCATGGCGGCGATCACCTACGCGATCCAGACCATCGCCGAGCAGGGCGACAATATCGTGTCGGTCAACACGCTGTACGGCGGTACCTACAACCTGTTCGCGCATACCTTTCCGCGGCAGGGCATCACCGCGCGGTTCGCGCCGCACGACGAACTGGCGGCGCTGGAGGCGCTGATCGACGACCGCACCAAGGCGGTGTTCTGCGAGACCATCGGCAATCCGGGCGGCAATGTCGTGGACATCCGCGCGCTGGCGGACATGGCGCATCGGCACGGCGTGCCGCTGATCGTCGACAACACCGTTGCCACGCCGGCGTTGTGCCGCCCGTTCGAGCACGGCGCGGACATCGTGGTGCATGCACTGACCAAATACATGGGAGGCCATGGCACCACAATCGCCGGGGCGGTGGTCGACTCCGGCAACTTCCCGTGGGCCGAGCACAAGGCGCGCTTTGCGATGCTCAACGAGCCCGACCCGTCCTACCACGACGTGGTCTACACCGAGGCGTTCGGGCCGGCGGCGTTCATCGGCCGCTGCCGGGTGGTGCCACTGCGCAATACCGGTGCGGCACTGTCACCGTTCAATGCGTTTCTGGTGCTGCAGGGGATCGAGACGCTGGCCCTGCGGATGGAGCGCCATGTGGACAATGCCCTGCGTGTCGCGCGATTCCTGGACGGGCATGATCACGTTGCATGGGTGAAGTACGCCGGGCTGCCGGACCACCCGGACCACACACTCGCGAACCGGTACCTGGACGGCAGACCCGCCGGCATCCTGTGCTTTGGCATCACCGGCGGGGCGGCGGCGGGCGCGCGCTTTATCGACGCGCTGCAGTTGGTGTTGCGTCTGGTGAATATCGGCGATGCGAAGTCTCTCGCCTGCCATCCGGCCTCCACCACCCATCGCCAGCTCAACGCCAACGAGTTGGCGGCGGCCGGCGTCAGCGAGGACATGGTGCGTCTGTCGATCGGCCTGGAACACATCGACGATATTCTGGCGGACCTGAGCCAGGCGCTGGAGGCCAGCGTCGGCTGAGCTTGGCGGCGCCCGTCTGGCCGGACCGGTGCGGTGATCGGGTTCGGCCATACGTGCCTCAGTCCGAGAGGGTGGGACGTCGCGCGGCGCGGGCCAAGGCGCCGTCAGTTCAGCCGGGCGAGGACGGCCTGGGTGGGTTTGGCCAGGTTGAGGGTGTAGAAGTGCAGACCGGGCGCACCGCCGGCGATCAGGCGCGCGCACAGCTGGGCGACCACGTCGGCGCCAAATGCCCGCACGCTGGCGACGTCGTCCCCATGGGCGAGCATCCGTTGGGTGACCCAACGCGGTATCTCCGCGCCGCACAGTTCCGAGAACCGCCGGACCTGGCTGAAGTTGGAGATCGGCATGATGCCCGGCACGATCGGGATGTCCACGCCGGCGGCGCGCACGTCGTCGACGAACCGGAAATAGGCATCGGCGTTGTAGAAATACTGGGTAATCGCCCCGTTGGCACCCGCCTGCGCCTTGCGCACAAAATGGGCCAGGTCGGCGTGGGCGTCGCGGGCCTGCGGATGCATCTCCGGGTAGGCCGCCACCTCGATGTGGAAGTGGTCACCGGTTTCGGTCCGGATGAATTCGAACAGCTCACTCGCATAGCGTAGGTCACCAGGGCTGGCCATCCCCGATGGCAGGTCGCCGCGCAGCGTCACCAACCGCGTTGCCCCCAGCGTTTTGTACAGATCGAGTTGCGTGCGAAGCTCGGACCGGGTGCCACCCATGCAACTGATGTGGGGCGCCGCCTCCAGCGCGTGCGTATCGCGCAGGCGCTGGATGGTCTCGGGAGTATGGCTCAGGGTCGAACCGCCGGCCCCGAACGTCACGCTGACGTAGGCAGGCGCCGCCGTCTTCAATCGGGCGGCGGTGCGATCGAGCTGCTTGCGCTGATCGTCGGTTTTGGGCGGATAGAACTCGAAGCTGATCGCGGTCATGCCGGCGCTGCGTGGATAAGGAAGGGTGCAATATATCGCTTCATCGTGATGAATGTAAAATGGCGGGCGGCAGCCGTGGCCAGGTCCGTTCGCGAGCCCGTACCGCCGCCGGCCCCCCGCCTTGGCCGCTGGTCACGCGGCGAAACCTTGGCTGCGTAACCGCTGCGATGCTGGTTGCACACCACAAGGAGTCTCGCTGATGAACCCGTCCACCCAGACCGCTTCGTTTTTCCGTAAACCCGTCCGGATCGCCATGGCGACGTTTGTCGCACTCGCCTGCGCGTCGATCAGCGCGCACGCGGCCGCGCGCAACCACCACGGCATCAGCATTGAGGTGATCGGTGAAGGTGCGCCCGTGCTGATGATCCCGGGTCTCAACAGTGGTGCCGATACGTGGCGCGAGACCTGCCTGGCGCTGCGTGCACCCGCGGTCGGCACCGCCCGATCCGGTCTGGCGATCCAGTGCCACCTGGTGCAGCTGCCCGGATTTGCCGGCCTGGCAAAACAGGACGGCGAGGACTTTCTGCCGTTGATTCGCGATCACCTGCTGGACTATGTTGCCGAGCAGAATCTGCAGGGGCTGGCGGTCGTCGGCCACAGTCTGGGCGGAACGCTGGCGTTGCAGATGGCCATCGAGCGCCCGGATGCCCTGGGAAAGCTGGTGATCGTGGACAGCCTGCCGTATTTCGCCGCGGCCCAGAATCCAGCCGCGACCGTTGCCCAGATGACGCCCATGGCCGAGCAGATGCGCGCCGGGATGCGAGCAGTCGACGAGGCGATGTACGTGGCTCAGGCGGAAGCCTCGATGCTCGGCATGGCGCAGGCGCCCGAGCGGATCGCGACATTGAAACAGTGGGGTCGTGACAGCGACCGTGCCGTCACGTCGCAGGCGATGTACGAGTTGATGACCACGGATCTGCGCGACGGGCTCGGCGCGATAACCTCGCCGACTTTGGTGCTCGGCAGCTGGGCGGCCTACAAACCCTACGGATCGACGCAGGAATCGACCCGGAAGATCTTCGCCGACCAGTACGCGAAACTGCCGGACGTCCGGATCGAGATGAGCGGGGCGGGCTACCACTTCCTGATGTGGGACGATCCGCAGTGGCTGCAGTCGCAGGTGCGGGAATTCCTCGCTCCGGCACCTTGATTCACGCCCCCGCCCCCCGCTACCGGCGACACGCGCTCGCCCGATGGAAGATCCAGTGGATGATGTGATGCCTCCTCGCCGGTTCTGGCTGTTCAACGCGGGCGTCTGGTCCGCCTACGTCGCGTTGAGCCTGATGCTCGGAGCGGCGTTTGTCGGCGTAACGCCGGCGCTGGTGCTTATCAGCGTGTCACTGGGCCTGTTTCTGTGCCTTGTCAGCGGCGGCATCCGCGGGGTCGCCGCGCGCCACGGCTGGTGGCAGCTTGGAGGGTGGTCCCTGAGCATGCGCTTGCTGGCCGCGGTGGCAGCAGGCACGACCCTGGCCCAGTTGGGGGTGGCGGCCGTACTCATTCCGTCGATCCAGTTCGAGTGGGTCGAAGTGACCGGCGGCATGGCGGCATATCGGCCCGCGGCGACACTGACGTACTGGCTCAACACCGCGGTCGTGCTCACCCTCTGGACCGGGGTATGGGCCGGTGCCCACTCTGTTCGCCGCGCGCGCCGGAGTGAGTTGGCACGCTTGAGGGCCGAGGCGCAGCGGAGCATGCTGGAGCGCGATGCCCTCAAGGCCAGGTTGAACCCGCACTTTGTCTTCAACGCACTCAACAACCTGCGTGCGCTGATCAATGAGGATCCGATCCGCGCCCGCGAGCTGGTTACGCGGCTGTCCAACACGCTGCGTCATGCGCTGGAACATGCGGGCACGTCGGCAGCCAGCGTCGAACAGGAGCTTGCGGTGGTGGACGATTACCTCGCCGTTGAAGCGGTGCACTTCGAAGAGCGGTTGCGGGTCACCCGTGACGTGCCGGCCAACACGCTGGATGCCACGCTGCCGGCGATGGCGCTGCAACTGCTGGTGGAAAACGCGATCAAGCACGGCATTGCGGTTCTCCCGGGCGGTGGCGAGATCACCATCGCACTGTGCCGCGAAGCGAATGTCCTGCAGGTGGTGGTGACCAACCCCCTGGGACCGACCCCGGCACCGGCCGGGCACGGCGTGGGGCTCGCCTATCTGCAGGCGCAACTGGGGTCGGGCACGGTCGACCTGCAACAGCGTGGGGACCGTATGGTCGCGCGCCTGCTGGTGCCGCAGTGAGCGGTGCGCTGCGGATCCTCGTGGTCGACGACGCCCGCCTGGCAAGGCAGGAGCTGCGCACCTTGCTGTCGGAACTGCCCGACGTGGACTGCGTGGGCGAAGCCGAGGACGTGCCGGCCGCCCGTGCAGCAATCAGCCGCCTCCGCCCTGACCTTGTTCTGCTCGATATCCAGCTGCCATCGGGCAGCGGCTTCGATGTGCTGGACGGTCTGGACCCTGTGCCGGCCGTGGTGTTCATCACCGCCTACGACCAGTACGCGGTGCGCGCGTTCGAGACCAACGCGCTGGACTACCTGCTCAAGCCGGTGGCTGCGGAACGCCTCGGTGTGGCGCTGGACAAGGCGCGCGCCCACCTTGCCGAACGCAATGCTGCGCCCGCGATAGACGCGTCCCATCCGCCCTTGCTGGCGGCACACGACCAGGTGTTCCTGCGCGAGGGCGAGCGCTGCTGGTTTGTGGCGCTGGGTGAAATACGCCGGATCGTGGTGGATGGCAACTACGCGCGGGTCTGGTTCCGCGACCAGAACGCACTGCTGGCGCGCAGCCTCACGGGTCTGGAGTCGCGGATGCAGCCCGGTCTGTTCTTCCGCGCCAACCGCAACACGCTGGTCAACCTGCGCATGGTGCGTACGGTGGAGCCCTCGATCGCCGACGGCTACGACCTCGGGCTGGACGATGGCAGCCACGTTGAAGTGTCGCGGCGACAGGCGCGCGAGCTGCGCGAGCGGCTGGCACTGTGAGCCGGAGACGCGCAAGGCGCGCAGCCGCTACCCTTGCAGCCCCCTGATTGCCCCCGATCCGCATGTCGATTGTCCTCACGCCGTTTGCCCGTACCCGCCTGTTTCCGCGCACGCCGCGCGGCAACACCATCCAGGACTGCACCCCGGCGCAGTTCGAGCGGCACCTCAATGAGCACGAGCCGTTCAAGGTGCTCGACGGCTACGCGCCGTTCTGCAAGCTGCACGTGCATCGCAACTGGACCTCGACGCGTTGTTTGACTGCGCCGATCACGGACGCCAACCGGCATCTTTTGCGGTCCGGCTACGAAGCGCGCAGCCAAACGGAATTGCCGGTGCTGGTGCGCTGGTTCGAGGGTGTGCAACCGCCGGTCGCGGAGTATCTGGTGGTGATCCTCTACAGCCGCGATCAGTTGGCGCTTGAGGGGTCGGCGGTCGATGCGGATTGGGGTGTCGTGGGTTGCCTGTACACCGCTCAGCCCGAGGAAATACCGATGGCACCCATCACCATGATGCGCAACGCGCTGGGCGTGGAGGAGGGCGGCTCGGGCGTGCCGCTGGACCGCGAAGGCTACCGGCGTGCGGTGGCGTTCTGGGAGGCCAACGCCAACTGGCGGCCCTGATCGCAAAGCCGTAAGCCTCACGGGGCCGGAGCCGATCCGCCCGGCGACGGATGCAACGGAAAACGGGCGCCTCGCGGCGCCCGTTGGTGTCTCACGCTGTAACCGGCAGGTCGATCAGTAACGGTAGTGATCGGTCTTGTAAGGACCTTCCACCGGCACGCCGAGGTAGGCGGACTGCGCGGGCGTCAGGGTGGTCAGCTTGACCCCGATCTTCTCCAGATGCAGGCGCGCGACTTCCTCGTCCAGATGCTTCGGCAGGATGTAGACCTTGTTCTCGTAGGTGTCCTTCTTCTCCCACAGGTCGATCTGGGCCAGGGTCTGGTTGGAAAACGAGTTGGACATCACGAAGCTCGGGTGGCCGGTGGCGCAACCCAGATTGACCAGACGGCCTTCGGCCAGCAGGAAGATCGCACGGCCGTCGGCAAACACGAACTTGTCCACCTGCGGCTTGATGTTGATCTGCTCCACATTCTGCAGCGCACGCAGCGCATCGACCTGGATCTCGTTGTCGAAGTGGCCGATGTTGCAGACGATGGCCTGGTCCTTCATGTTCTGCAGGTGTTCCACGGTCAGCACGTCCTTGTTGCCGGTGGTGGTGACGTAGATGTCGCCGCGGCCCAGGGTGGCTTCCACGGTGGTGACCTCGAAGCCTTCCATTGCCGCCTGCAGCGCGCAGATGGGATCGATCTCGGTGACGATGACCCGCGAACCGTAGGCCCGCAGCGACGCCGCGCAGCCCTTGCCCACGTCGCCATAGCCGCAGACCACGGCGACCTTGCCGGCCAGCATCACGTCCATCGCGCGCTTGAGGCCGTCGGCCAGCGACTCGCGGCAGCCGTAGAGGTTGTCAAACTTGGACTTGGTGACCGAATCGTTGACGTTGATCGCCGGCACCAGCAGCGAGCCGGCCTCCGCCAGCTGGTACAGCCGCAGCACGCCGGTGGTGGTCTCCTCGGACACACCCTTCCAGTCCTTGACGACCGTGTGCCAATACCCGGGACGCTCGATGGCGACGCGCTTGAGCAGGTTCTTGATCACCTGCTCCTCGTGGGAAGCGGCTTTCTCGTCGACCCACGTCGAGCCGTTCTCCAGTTCGTAGCCTTTGTGGATCAGCAGGGTGACGTCACCGCCGTCATCCACAACCAGCTGCGGGCCAAGGTAGCCGCCATTGCCGTCAGGGAAGCTCAGCGCGTCCAGCGTGCAGTCCCAGTACTCCTCCAGCGTCTCGCCTTTCCACGCGAACACGGGGGTGCCGGTGGCGGCGATCGCGGCGGCCGCGTGGTCCTGGGTGGAGAAGATGTTGCACGACGCCCAGCGCACGTCGGCGCCGATGTCCTTGAGGGTTTCGATCAGCACCGCTGTCTGCACGGTCATGTGCAGCGAGCCGGTCACGCGGACGCCCTTCAGCGGCTTGGCCGCGGCGTGCTTCGCGCGGATCGACATCAGGCCCGGCATCTCGTGCTCGGCGATGTCGAATTCCTTGCGGCCCCAGTCGGCCAGGGTGATGTCGGCGACCTTGTAATCGCCTTCGGAGGAGAAGGTTCGGGTGGTGTCTTTCATGGTGTAGCTCCGGTTCGATCCCGCGGCACCGGAAGCGGTGCGACAAGCGGGGTGGGTGGTCGCAACCGGGCGCAGTTGTCACGGACGGAGCCACCGCGGTGGCCACCATCGATCCGGCCAAGCCTGGCCGCACTTGCAGTGACGGTCGCAGCGCCCCTCGGCGGACCGGCCGATTATACCGGGTCGCAGGGATGCTTCACCGCAACGGGACTTCCGTCACTGGCCGAGTGGCGATTGCTGTGGGAGCGTGGCGCCACGTTTTGGGCGGGTGGCTTCAGTCATCGCGCCCGCTGATTACTGCGGCATCCAACGATTTACGGGAATTTCATGAACCAATCATCTCGGCGCCCACGCGCCATGGGCCTGCTGGCCATCCTGCTGCCGCTGGCGCTGATCGCTCCGGCGGTGTCCGCCCAGTCCACGCCCGCGGCCGAGGCCGGCGGCTACCAGTTGCCCGTGCCGGCCCTGCAGGCCCTGGTCGACGCGCCGCGGCCGCCGCAGGTCCGTTTGAGCCCCCAACGGGATCTCGCGACCCTGCTCAAGACGCCGGCGTTGCCCGGGATCGACGTGGTGGCCCAGCCGGAACTGAAGCTGGCGGGCACCCGGATCAACCCGAATACCTACGCCGGCAGCCGGTTCTCATTCGGAACGGATCTCGGATTGTTGGACATCACCCGACAAACCGAGTCCGGGATCAGCGGTCTCCCGACGGATCTTGCCTTGGCCGACCTGTCCTGGTCGCCGGATCAGCGCCATATCGCCTTCACCCATGTTGACAACCGCGCTGGCAAGCTCGAGCTGTGGCTGGTGGACGTCGCCACCCGCAAGGCGCGGCGCCTGTTGGATCAACCACTGAACGGCGTCGCCGGCACCGGTTTTGACTGGATGCCCGACAGCCGTGGGCTGATCGTGAGCCTACGTCCAAAAGGTCAGGGTGACGCGCCCAAGGCAGATGCGATCCCGGCCGGTCCAAGCGTCCAGCAGACCGATTCCGGGGCGTCGGTGCGCTCGATCCGCACCTATCAGGACCTGCTGAAGAGCGAGCGGGACGCTGCGATTTTCGCGCACTACCTGAACAGCCAGCTGGCTCGGGTTGATCTGCAGGGCAAGCTGACCCTCATCGGCGAGCCTGACCTGACCATCGGTGCCTCCCCGGCACCGGACGGCAAGCATCTTCTGGTGCAGACCGTTGAGCGTCCGTTCTCCTATCTGGTGCCGTTCTCGCGCTTCCCGCGCCGGATCGAGGTGCTGGGTCTGGATGGCAAACGTGTCCACACGGTCGCCCGTCTGCCCCTGGTGGAAGGGCTGCCGACCGGCAACGACGCGGTCGCTACCGGCGTACGGCGGATCACCTGGCGCAGCGATGCCCCGGCCACGCTGGTCTGGGCCGAGGCCCAGGACGGCGGCGACCCGGCGCGCGATGTGCCGGTGCGTGACGTGGTGTACGCGCACGCCGCGCCGTTCCAGGCCAAGCCGCTGGCGTTGGCCCGTCTGCAGCTGCGCTACGCGGGCGCCACCTGGGGACGTGGCGATCTGGCGTTGATCGATGAGTTCTGGTGGAAGACCCGCCAGACCCGGCAGTGGCGCGTTGCACCCGACTCGCCTGCGCAGGCGCCGCAGTTGGTCGTCGAGCGCTCCTACGAGGACCGCTACAGCGACCCCGGCACCCCGGTCACCGGTCCCGATCACGCCGGCAACCAGCGCCTGGTGATCTCCAGTGACGGCGGCAGTATCTTCCTGATGGGTGCGGGCGCGTCCGCAGAGGGCGACCGCCCGTTTCTGGACCGCTTCAACCTCGCGGACAAGCGTGCGACCCGCCTGTTCCACTCGCAGGCGCCGTGGTACGAGGCGCCCGTCGCGATGCTGGATGATGACGGCACGCGCATCCTGATCTCGCGCGAGTCGCCCACCCAGCCGGCCAACATCTACCTGCGTGCTCTGGGCGAGGCCGCCGGCGCTGCGGTCGCGTTGACCGATTTTCCGCATCCCACCCCGCAGCTGCGCGATGTGCAGAAGGAGCAGATCCGCTACCGGCGCAAGGACGGCGTCGAGTTGACCGCCAACCTTTACCTGCCCCCGGGTTATGACGCCAAGCGCGACGGTCCCTTGCCGACCTTGCTGTGGGCGTATCCCCGCGAGTTCAAATCGGCCGAGGCGGCCAGCCAGGTCACCGGCTCGCCCTATCGCTTCAACGGCATCAGCTATTGGGGGCCGCTGCCGTTCCTGGCCCGTGGCTATGCGGTGATGGACGGACCGACCATGCCCATCGTGGGTGAGGGTGACCGCGAACCCAACGACACCTATCTGGCGCAGCTCGTTGCCGGTGCCGAGGCCGCGGTTGACGAGGTGGTGCGCCGGGGCGTCGCCGACCGCGGACGTATCGCAATCGGTGGGCACTCCTATGGTGCGTTCATGACCGCCAACCTGCTCGCCCACACCCGCCTGTTCAAGGCCGGTATCGCCCGCAGCGGCGCCTACAACCGCACCCTCACGCCGTTCGGTTTCCAGGCCGAGGAGCGCAACTACTGGCAGGCGCAGGACACCTATCTGCAGATGTCACCGTTCAACTACGCGCACCAGATCAAGGACGCGCTGTTGATCATCCACGGCGAGGACGACAACAACTCCGGGACATTCCCGGTCCAGAGCGAGCGCCTGTTTGCCGCGATGAAGGGCCTGGGCGGCAACGCGCGGCTGGTGATGCTGCCCAACGAGTCGCATGGCTACCGCGCGCGCGAATCGATCATGCACATGCTGGCCGAGAGCGATGCGTGGCTGGACAAATACGTGAAGAACGCCGGGGATGCAGCGGTGATTGTGGTCCCCTGAACGTTGACAGCCTCTGCCCGCCAGGTGCGCGGGGGCCGCCTGTGAATGCCCTTGTGCGCGAATGTCCCCCGGCACCGATGAAGCCGGTGCCTCCTCCTTTACTTCGCACCCAAGGGCATTCACACCCGTCCATCCAGCCTGGCGGTGGCTGCCGCAAGTGCAAACCCGAATTCAGTGTTCCGACAGCACGCCGATGTGACCTGTATGCGCGACCTGCAGTCCTTCGGGGCGAAGTAAAGGAGGAGGCCTCCGCCGCAGGCGGGGGCCGGGGGACATTCGCCCCGAAGGACTGCGGGTCGCGCCCCGGCCGACGACTTTTTTGGCCCCGGCCAACCCGCCCGCCCCGCTACCAGTCGGTCGGCTGGTAGTCCTTGAGGAACTGGCCCCACACGTGGGTGCCGGTGTTGAAACCATCGATGATCGGATCCACGATCCGCGCCGCGCCGTCGATGATGTCCAGCGGCGGGTGGAAGCGCTCCTCCAGGGTCTTGCGGGCGGCCAGTTCGGCGGGATCCTCGTCGGTCACCCAGCCGGTGTCGACACTGTTCATGTGGATGCCGTCGCCGTGGTAATCCGCCGCCGAGGTGCGCGTCATCATGTTCAGCGCCGCCTTGGCCATGTTGGTATGCGGATGGCGGGTGGTTTTGAAATTGCGATAGAACTGCCCCTCCACCGCTGACACGTTGACGATGTGCTTGTCCCGCGTCGGTTCGCTGCCGTCGGCGCCGCGCAACATCAGCGGCTTCAAGCGGGCATTGATCAGGAACGGGGCGATCGCGTTCACCAGCTGCACTTCCAGCAGTTCCACCGACGGTACCTCGTGCATTTGCAGACGCCAGGAATTGCGTCCGCGCAGATCCACCTGCTGCAGGTCCTGGTCCAGCCGGCCTTCGGGAAACAGGTGCTTCTGGCCCAACAACTCTTCCGCCAGCAGCGGCACCTGGGAAAGCTCGGCGGCGCGCAGCAATCCGGGCACGTCGTTGCCGGTGGACGTCATCCCGCCGCTTTCCGCCGCCGCCCGCACCGATGCGGTCGCCTCGCCCAGCAGATCCTGGCTGCGCAGGCCTTCATAGCGGCCGATCAATTTGCGCACGACCTCGGGCGTATCGCGCAGGGCTGCCGTTTCGCCGGCCATCATGTGGGCATAGAACTCCGGCGGGCGACGGACGGTCTGGCAGGCGTTGTTGATGATGAAGTCCAGCCGTGGACGGGTGGCCACCAGTTCGCTGCAGAACGCCTCCACGCTCGGCGTGTGGCGCAGGTCCAGACCGAACACCTCCAGCCGGTGACTCCACTGGCCGAAATCGGGCTCCTGTGCGTATCGTGCGGCCGAATCCCGCGGAAAGCGGGTGGTGACGATCAACTCGGCACCGGCACGCAGCAGCTTCAAGCCGGCCTGATAGCCGATCTTGACCCGGCCGCCGGTCAGCAGGGCAACCCGCCCGGAAAGATCCGCCAGTTCGGTGCGCTTGCTGAAATTGAACGCCGCGCAGCCGGGGCACAGCTGATCGTAGAAGTGGTGGACCAGGGTGTACTTCTGCTTGCAGACATAACAGTGCAGGAGCTCGGGGGATTCCTCGCCGGTCGTCGCCTGAACGTCATGGCCCTGTACGCGCTGTCCGTCCGGCCCGTGCGGGGGGAAGTAGTTCAGTGCCGTGAACACCGGTTTGCGACGGAGCGCGCGGATGCCGGTCTGGTTGAGGACCGCATCGGCGCGCCGGATGTTCTCGACGTTGCGCTGACGCTCCTGTGCCTTGAGCTTCTGCCGTCGCTGCCCGGGCTCCGGGTGATAGACCCCCGCGACTGCCTGGTGCAGCCGCGAACGGTCTGCCTGCGGCAGCGCATCGAGCATCGTGCGATCGAGCGCGATGGATTCAAGCAAGGCCACCGCCACCTGCAGTCGCCCGTGCAGGGCGTCTGCATCAGGCCGGGTGGCGATGTCAGGGGAATCGGCGGAGCGGGGCGGGGAAGCGTCGGAGCTGGGCAATGGACTGTGGTTCGTGGCGGCAAGACGCCCAGTTTACGCGGCCCGGCTCAGTCGATCCCCAGCTTCTTCAGTTTGTAGCGCAGCGCGCGAAAGGTAATCCCCAGCGCAGCGGCGGTACGGGTCTTGTTGTAGCGGTTTTCCTGCAAGGCATGCTGGATGGCCGCGCGCTCGATTTCTTCGATGTAGGAGGGCAACGCGGTGGTCGCGGTGTCCCGCGGATCCACGGTGCGGGGATCAATGCCGGCGGCCGCCGCGGCCGCTTGTGGGGTCTGCCCAGGGTGTCCGCCGCCCGTAGGCTGCGCCTGCGCAGGCGCCATCCCGCCGTGCATCGGCGTAGGCGATGATCCAGCTGCCGCAACGGGCAGCGGCAACCGCAGGTCATGCACTTCCAGCTGGTCGCCGTCGGCCATGGCCATGGCCCGCTCGAGGATGTTTTCCAGTTCGCGCACGTTGCCGGGGAAGGCGTAATTGCCAAGGGCGTCGACCGCCGCATGCGCCAGCGCCGGTGCAGGGCGATCCAGGTCCGCGGACAGCCGCTGGAGGATCTTGGTGCACAGGCCCGGCAGGTCGGACAGGCGTTCGCGCAGCGGCGGTACCCGCAACTCGATCACGTTGATGCGGTAATACAGATCCTGGCGGAAGCGGCCGTTGGCCACCATGGCGGCCAGGTCCTTGTGGGTCGCCGACAGGATCCGCACGTCGACCGTCATCTCGGCGTTGGCGCCGACCGGCTTGATCGACTTCTCCTGGATCGCGCGCAACAGCTTGACCTGCATCGCCAGCGGGAGTTCGGCGACTTCGTCCAGGAACAGGGTGCCGCCATCGGCGCTGTGGAACAGGCCGGGCTTGTCGGCATGGGCGCCAGTGAAGCTGCCTTTTTTGTGGCCGAAAAACTCGCTTTCCATCAGCTCGCTGGGAATCGCACCGCAGTTGACCGGGACAAACGGTGCGGCGGCGCGGCCTCCGGCGGAGTGGATGGTGCGGGCCACCAGCTCCTTGCCCACCCCTGATTCGCCGCCGATGTAGACCGGTGCCTGGCTGCGGGCCACTTTGACAATGGTCTCGCGCAACTGCGCCATCGCGGGGGACTCGCCGTACAGCCGGGTGGCGAGGTTCTCCGTATTGGGCGGGACTACGGGTTTTTCCTTCAGATCCAACGCGTGTCGGACCAGGTCACGCAGCACCGACAATTCCACCGGTTTGGCGACGAAGTCGAATGCGCCCGCCTTGAGCGCCTCCACCGCGGCATCGACATTGCCGAAAGCGGTGATCATCGCCACCGGGGTGTCGGGATACTGCTGGCTGATTTCGCTGATCAGATCGATGCCGGAGCCATCGGGCAGACGCATGTCGGTCAGGCACAGGTCGTAGCGGGTGCGGCTCAGCTGCGCGCGGGCGTCGCCCAGGCTGGACGCGGTGTCGCAGCGCAGGCCCATGCGGCCAAGAGTCATCACCAGCAACTCGCGGATGTCCCGCTCGTCGTCGACTATCAAAGCGCTACGTGTCTCAGCCATCCCGTCCTCCGATCATGAAGGCTAGCTTAAGCGATCACGCCGGATGGATGCAGTTGCGGACAGGCGGATGCGGAAACAGCTCCCCCCGGCCGGCAGGGCGATAAAGTCCAGTGAGGCCTGGTTGGCGCGGGTGAGCTCGCGGGCGATGTACAACCCAAGGCCAGTGCCATGACTGGAGGTGGTGAAGAACGGCTTGAACAGCTGTTGCGCCACGCGCTCGGGGATGCCCGGGCCGCGGTCGGTGACATCGATGACGGGGTGCTGGCGATCGTCGTAATGCACATGGATGCTGACCCGCGCGGGCTCCCCGGGCATGCGGCCATACGTCAGTGCGTTGTAGACCAGCACGGTCAGGACCTGCAGCAACTGGCGCGGATCCACCAGCGCGGCAACCTCCGGGCGTTGGGCGGTGACCAGCAGGGTGTCGTTTTCCAGCGGGTGGCCGGCGCGGTACTCATTCGCGAAGCGGTTCACCAGCGCCACCAGTTCGACATAGTCGGGGCTGGCGGGTTCACGACGGGCCAGTCCGAGCACGTTCTCGACGATGCCGTTCATGCGCTGGCCCTGCTGGCGGATGATTTCCAGCAGCCGGCGGTCGGAGATCGCAATCTCGTCCGACTCCTCCAGCAGCTGCACCGCGTAGGTGATCGCTGCCAGTGGGTTGCGGATTTCGTGGGCGAGACTGGCGGAAAACCGGCCCAGGGTTGCCAAGGTCATCGACTCCGCGCGTCGTGACAGCAGGGAGGTGTCGTCCAGAAACACCAGGGTCTGGTCGCTGCCGGCGAGCAGGCGGGTAAACCGCGGGATCACGTCGTTCTGGTCGGTGGCCACCTGCAGCGGGGCGTCATCGGCGACGCCGGTGGCTCGCCATTCCGCCAGCCGGCGCGAGAGTTCCGGCAGGGCCAGTCCCAGATCGCGATGTCCGTCGCCGGCGTCGCCCAGCAGCAGCAGGGCCGCTTCGTTGGCCAGTTGCACCCGGTTGTGCCCGTCCACCAGCAGGACACCGGTGCGCAGCCGACGGATGATCAACTCGTTGACCTCGGTGAGGTGGGCGGTCTGCACGCCCCGCTCCTCGGCCAGACCATAGCTGTCGCGCATCTGTCGCCCAAGGATGCTGGTGGTGGTGGCGATGGCGAGGTAACCGACCGAGAACATCAGCGGCTCGGCGATGGCACGATCACTTTCCTCCAGCAGTACCGCCCAGAAGTGCTCGCCGACGATACCGGCCACCGCCACCATGGCCGCGCCCAGTCCAAGGCGCGGCGGCAACAGCAGCGCGGCGGCGCCGATGTTGAACATCAGCATCAGTGCGATGCCCGTGCCGGCGACAGGCAGGGCGTGGATGGCGAGGAGGCCGAACAGCAGGTCGCAGCAGATACCGGCGAACGCCTGCCCCCGCAGTTCGCCGCGGCGCCCGAAGGTGAGCAGGGTCGCGGCGATGAACAGATAGGACACGGCCACTGCGCGCGCCAGCAGGTCGTGCCGTGGCGGCCCGATCATGTCCGCCACCGGGCCGAACAGGACCAGCACCAGCATCGAGGCTTCCAGCAGCCGGTACAGGGTGTAGAAGTACAGTTCCCGACGCAGCGCGCTGTCAGCGTCGTCGTTGGGCTTCACCGCGAGGGCTGGCGGCACGCGTTTCTTCCGTGGGCGTTGAGGTCACTGCGAGTATAGGCACGCGGCTTCCGCGGGCGGGCGGGACACAGTTTTGCGGGCGTCGCTGCGATCGGCCACAATAGTCGGCCCCTCGCGCCCGCGCCGTGTTCCGGTCGCCTCCGCTTGGGATGTCTTCCACTCCCCTCGGTGACGCATGAATTTTCACGAATACCAGGCAAAGCAGCTGTTTGCCGATTACGGCATTGCCGTTCCGGCCGGGCGCCTCGCGCGCACCCCCGAAGAGGCGGTTGAAGCCGCCAAGTCCATCCCCGGTGACCTGTGGGTGGTGAAGGCGCAGATCCATGCCGGTGGCCGCGGCAAGGCCGGCGGCGTCAAGCTCGCGCGGTCATTTGACGAGGTCAAGCAGTTCACCAAGGCGATGCTGGGCACGTCCATGGCGACCTACCAGACCGCCGGTGTCGAGCTGCCGATCGATTCGGTGCTCATCTGCGAAGGCACCGACATCGAAAAAGAGTTGTACCTGTCGGTCCTGGTCGACCGCAGCACCCAGTCGGTGACCTTCATCGCCTCCGCCGAAGGCGGCATGGACATCGAGCAGGTCGCGGCCGAGAAGCCCGAGGCAATCAAAAGCCTGCACGTCAATTACGTGGAGGGCCTGCAGCCCTATCAATGTCGCGCGCTGGGTTTTGACCTGGGCCTGACCGCCAAGCATGTCAATCAGCTGACCAAGATCATGACCGGTCTGTTCAAGCTGTTCCATGAGAAGGACCTGGCGCTGGTCGAGCTGAACCCGTTGGCGATCCTGACCAACGGCGACCTCGCGGTGCTGGACGGCAAGATCGATTCGGACGACAACGCGACCTACCGTCATCCCGACCTAGCCCAGATGCGTGACATCCGCCAGGAAGACGAGACCGAGGTAAAGGCCAGCCAGCACGACCTGAACTACGTGACCATGGACGGCAACATCGGCTGCATGGTCAACGGTGCAGGTCTGGCGATGGCGACGATGGACGTGATCAAGCTGGAAGGCGGTGAGCCGGCCAACTTCCTCGACGTTGGCGGCGGTGCCACCAAGGAGCGCGTCACCGAGGCGTTCAAGCTGATCCTGTCCAGCGACAAGGTGAAGGCGATCTTCGTCAACATCTTCGGCGGCATCGTCCGCTGCGACATGATTGCCGAGGGCATCATCGCCGCGGTC
>JBDSPO010000121.1:0-5087 GCA_039930265.1 Lysobacter sp.
GCGGTCTTCGGCATCGGCATGGCGGCCACGATCCTGATCGGCCAGGCCACCGGCGCGCGCGATACCGCGCAGGCGCGGCGGGTGATGGGAACCAGCGCGACCTTCTTCATCGGCCTGTCGGTGTTACTGGCGGTGACCGGCTGGTTCGTCGCCGAGCCGATCCTGCGGCTGATGGGAACGCCGGCGGCGGCGCTGCCGCTGGCGGAGAGCTATCTGCAGGTGATCTTCCTGGCGATGCCCTTCATCTACGCGTTTGCGTTTTTTTCCGCCGCGTTGCGCGGGGTCGGCGATTCACGCACACCGTTCCGGTTTCTGGTGCTGTCGGTGCTGTTGGACGTGGTGTTCAACCCGTTGCTGATTTTCGGCATCGGACCCTTCCCGAAGATGGGCATTGCCGGCTCGGCCACGGCGACGGTCGTGGGCCAGGGCATCAGCCTGCTGGCGATGCTGCTGTACCTGCGTCGCCAGCGCCATCCCCTCTGGCTGGGGCGCGCGGACGCCCATCTGTTCCGGATGGATCTGCAGATCCTGCGCGCGCTGGTGGTCAAGGGCGTGCCCATGGGTCTGCAAATGGTGGTGATCTCGCTGGCGATGATCGCGATGATGACCATGGTCAACGGCTACGGCATCGCCACCGCGGCCGCCTATGGCGCCGCCCTGCAGTTGTGGACCTACGTGCAGATGCCCGCGATGGCCATAGGCGCGGCGTGTTCGTCGATCGCCGCCCAGAGCGTCGGCGCCGGTGACTGGAAGCGGGTCGACGCCACCGCGCGGACCGGCGTGGGTTTCAACTTCCTGCTCACCGGCGCGCTGATCGCGCCACTGATCCTGCTGGATCGCTATTCGTTCGCCCTGTTCCTGCCGGACGGCAGCGGTTCGATGGAGATCGCCCGCCACCTGAACCACATTGGCGTGTGGTCATTCCTGTTCTTCGGCGTGACGTTCGTGGTCTCCGGCGTGGTGCGGGCGACCGGCGCAGTGGTGCCGCCGTTGCTGATCCTCGGCATCGCCCTGTGGGGTATCCGGGTGCCGTTCGCGGAGCTGTTGCGACCCTCACTGGGCGTGGACGCGGTGTGGTGGAGCTTCCCGGTCAGCGCCGCGGCGGCGATGCTGATGTCGCTGGCGTATTACCGGTGGGGCGGTTGGCGCCACGCGCGCATGCTGGCGCCCGACCCGCACCGGATTGCGATCCCCTCGGAGGTGCCCTCGCTGGCGCCCTCACCGGTCGCCGATCCTCCGCCGGAGTGCGTCACGCAGGTGCGCACCCAGCCGGCAGAGCAGTTGACGTAGGGCCGATCCGCTGCATTCACGTGCGCGTGTGGTCAGCAGCAGTGACAGGCAGCGGTTTCCATACGGTCCAGCATGGCCTGACTTGACCTGGATCAGCACCCGGCCGCGACCCTCGCCCACAATAGCGCTGGATGAACGGGCGACACTTCCACCGCTGGATGTTCCACTGGGCTCTCGCCACAGCGCTGGCATTGACGATCGTGCCGACGCTTGGACGGCTCGCAGGCCAGCGCTCAATGCCGATGCACCACGCCACGTCGGCGACGGACGTGGATGCCGGCGGCGTTGCCGTCACTGTTGCAGACGGGCGAAAGGGAGCCGACGCGCACGCGCATCACGTTGTCCAAAGCAGGGCACCCAGCAGTCCACCCAAGCCCGATCCCCACGGGTCCGATGAGGACTGCGCCTACTGCACGCTGCTGTCGGGTACAACCGCGCTGCCGGTTCCGGGCCTGCAACCACCGTCGCCCTGGCACCGGCTGGCGATACCGATACCGGTGATCCGACCGGTCGCTCCGGACCGGCATCCGATCGGCCTGGGCTCCCGCGGCCCACCTCGCGCCACCTGAGCTGCACTCCCCTAGACGCGTTTCCCTTCGTAACCCCGTGCCCGCGGCGATGGCTGCGTGTGCCCTGGTGTCAGGAGTTTCTGCATGTCCCGCATTGCCCCGTTCGTGTCGCGTGACCCGACGATCCGTTTGTCCTGCCTCTCATTTGCCGTGTTCAGCGCACTGGCCTGCATGCCGGCGCACGCCGACGACCGCAGCACCGATGGCCCGGCCGCCCCGGAGCCGTTCGACTTCCAGCAGCTGGTGGTGACTTCGGCGCGACCGGCAACCCCGCTGACCTTCGAGACCGATCCACGCCTGCCGCGACAGCCGGTACCGGCCAGCGACGGTGCCGACTATCTGAAGACCATTCCCGGCTTCACCGCGATCCGCAACGGTGGAACCAATGGTGACCCGGTCCTGCGCGGCATGTTTGGTTCGCGACTGAATCTGCTCAGCAACGATGGCGCGATGCCTGGTGCTTGCCCGTCGCGAATGGACAATCCGATGTCCTATGTGTCGCCGGAGACCTTCGACAGTCTGGTCGTGGTCAAGGGCCCACAGACCGTGCTGTGGGGTCCGGGTGCGTCGGCGGGAACCGTACGTTTCTCACGCGACCGCGAACAGTTCTCCGAGCCGATGATAAAGCTGGCCGGCAGCTTGATGGGAGGCTCGTTCGGCCGCAACGACCAGGTGATCGACGCCACTTTTGGCGCACAACCGGGGTACGCGCGCGTCAGCGCCAACCGCTCGGACGCCAACGACTACCGCGACGGTGACGGCAACACCGTGGCCTCCGCGTGGAACAAGTGGAACGCGGACCTGGCGCTGGGCTGGACCCCGGACGCCGACACCGTGCTGGAGGCTACCGCCGGCGTCGGCGACGGCGAAGCGCGCTACGCCGGTCGCGGCATGGACGGCACCCGGTTCAAGCGCGAAAGCTTCGGGTTGCGTCTGGAGAAGAAAAACCTGCCCGGCACGCTGGATGCGATGGAGGCCAACGTGTTCCACAACCGCGCCGATCACGTGATGGACAACTACAGCCTGCGCAAGACCAACCCGGGCGGTGCGATGCCGATGCCGATGGCCTCCAACGTCGAGCGCGTCACCATCGGCGGCCGCGCCGCCGCGACGTGGCGTACGGACCTTCTGGACACCACCGCCGGGGTCGACGCCCAGGAGAGTCGCCACCAGCGCCGCAACGCACACGGTCGCGGCAACTATCAGTCGCAGCCATGGGCGGTCGATGCGCGCTTCCGCAATCTGGGCATCTTCGCCGAGAGCACCTGGCGCGCCGCGACTGCCCGTCGCGTGATCGCCGGTCTGCGGGCGGATCGCGCGGACGCAACCGACGAGCGACGGGCAATCGGCATGATGAACATGCCCAACCCGACTGCGGGCGTCACCCGTAACGAGACGCTGACGGCCGGATTCGTCCGCTTCGAGCACGACCTCGCGGTCCGGCCAATCACCTGGTATGCCGGTATCGGCCACACCGAGCGCATGCCCGACTACTGGGAATTGTTTTCGCCCAACCAGGGGCCCGTGGGATCGCCCAACGCGTTTGCCGGTCTGGATACCGAAAAGACCACCCAGCTGGATCTGGGAATGCAGTACCGCAGCAAGAAACTGGATGCCTGGGTATCCGCCTACGCCGGGCAGGTCAACGACTTCATCCTGTTCCGCTACGGCGGCTCCGGCATGATGGGGCCGATGTCGGCAGTCTCCAACATCGATGCGCGCATCCGCGGGGGTGAACTCGGCATCGAGTATCGACCGGCGCCGCAATGGTCTTTCGGCAGCACGCTCGCCCACGCCTGGGGCCAGAATCGCGATGCCGGAACCGCCCTGCCCCAGATGCCGCCGCTGGAGGCTCGCCTGTCGCTTGGCTGGCAAGGCACGCGCTGGTCAGTCGGCGCGCTGGTGCGCGCGGTTGCCGCGCAGGACCGGATCGCGCTGGCGCAGGGCAACGTGGTCGGTCAGGATCTGGGACCCAGCGCCGGCTTCGCGACCTTCGCGGCCAACGGCGGCTACCGCATCAACGATCTGGCGCAGGTGACGGTCGGGGTGGACAACCTGTTCGACCGGACCTACAGCGAGCACCTCAACCTGGCCGGCAACGCCGACTTCGGCTATCCGGCGGATCCGGTCCGGATCAACGAACCCGGCCGGTCCACGTGGTTGAAGATCAATCTGAAGTATTGAGGCCGGGTCGACGCGACCGACGCGATCGAAACTTCCACTGGGAGTCTTGCCGGGGCCAGCCCGGACTCCCCATGAAAAACCCCGCCTGGGCGGGGTTGCGGATCATCCGGCCAGGCGGCTATTCGGCCGGGGTGATATCGGATGCCTGCGCGCCTTTCGGACCCTGGGTCAGCTCGTAGCTGACGCGCTGGCCTTCCTGAAGGCTGCGAAAGCCCTTCGCGCTGATGGCGGAGAAATGCGCAAACACATCCGCACTCCCGTCTTCGGGGGAGATGAAGCCAAAACCCTTGGCGTCGTTGAACCATTTGACAGTGCCGTACTGCATATTCTGGATAACCTCATGGCTGGGTGAGCGCGCGGGGCAGACATTCGCGGGCAGCCAGATTATGCAAACTGAACGCTCGCTTTACAACAGGTCCCGCTCAGTCGCGTGGTCGCTCGGCCAACCGGCGGACCAGCGCTTCCAACACGGCCGGCAACCCCGCGGAGGCCGCGGCGACGTTGTCCAGCACGTCCTGCAAGGTGATGACCTCATCCGGATCGGGGCCGGCACCGGCCGCCCAGTTGGCGACGATTGCCAGACAGGCATAGTCCATGCCCATCTCACGCGCCAGACCGGCTTCGGGCATGCCGGTCATTCCGACCAGATCGCAACCGTCGCGCTGCATGCGGCGGATCTCGGCTCGCGTCTCCAGGCGCGGCCCCTGGGTGGCGCCGTAGCAACCCCCATCGCCCATCGCCACGCCCGCCTGTGCGGACGCCGCTAGCACCTCGTGGCGCAATGCGCGGGTGTAGGGCTCGCCAAAATCGACATGCAGCACTTCGGTGCCGGGTTCTTCGCACAAGGTGGAGATCCGCCCCCAGGTGTAGTCGATCAACTGGTCCGGGCAGCCCAGCACCCCGGGGCCGAAATCGGCGGTGATACCTCCCACGGTGTTCAGCGCCAGCACGCGAGTGGCTCCCAACGACTGCAACGCGGACAGGTTGGCGCGGTAGTTGATGCGATGCGGCGGCACCGAGTGGCCCTCGCCATGGCGGGCGAGA
>JBDSPO010000122.1:0-10356 GCA_039930265.1 Lysobacter sp.
TGTTGCCCGGTACCGATACCTCCCTGGCGGCCAGCAAGGCGCGCCTGCGGGTAGCCCGCGACGGCGACAATGTCGCCGTGACCATCGATCTGGGCATCCCGGTGGAAGGGGTGCGTGCGGGACTCACGACGGCAGTGGGGTCGGCAGTGAGCGGCGAAGGACTGCTGTTGACGCATCTGGAATTGACCCAGCGGATCACGAGCCACGCGGTGCAGCCCAAGCTCTCGCCCCTGCCCACCGTGCGCAACGTGATCGCGATCGGTTCCGGCAAGGGCGGGGTGGGCAAATCGACCACCGCGGTGAATCTGGCCCTGGCGCTGGCGGCCGATGGCGCGCGGGTGGGGGTGCTGGATGCGGACATCTACGGCCCCAGCGTGCCGATGATGCTGGGGCTGTCGGGCAAACCGGACAGTCCCGATGGCAAGTCGATCGAGCCGATGCGCGCGCACGGGCTGGAAACGATGTCGATCGGCTTTCTCGTCGAGCAGGACACCCCGATGATCTGGCGCGGACCGATGGCGACGTCCGCCCTGACCCAGCTGCTCAACGACACCCGCTGGGGCGATCTGGACTACCTGATCGTCGACCTGCCGCCTGGTACGGGCGACATCCAGTTGACCCTGGCGCAGAAAATTCCGGTGGCCGGCGCGGTGATCGTCACCACGCCCCAGGACATCGCCACGCTGGATGCGAAGAAGGCCCTGAAGATGTTCGAGAAGGTCGAGGTGCCGGTGCTGGGGATCGTCGAGAACATGGCGGTTCACGTGTGCACCAGTTGCGGTCACGCCGAGCATGTTTTCGGCGAAGGTGGTGGGCAGCGCATGGCCACCCAATATGGGGTTCCGCTGCTGGGCAGCCTGCCTTTGCAACGCGAAATCCGCGAGCAGGGCGATGCCGGTATGCCGATGGTGCTCGCCCGGCCCGACTCAGCCGCCGCGGCTGCGTATCGCGATACCGCCCGCCGCATCGCGGTGGCACTGGCCGTGCGGCCGCGGGTCACCCCATCGATTTCCGCCTCGCTGGTCTAGCGGGCGTTCCTTCCACGTGGGCGCGCTTCCGCCATGGCGGCCGCGGTCTACAATCGATGACTTTCGGGCCGCTGCCTTCGCCCCGCCCGCACTGACTGCCTCCAGGGAACCCCACGCATGACCATCAAGTCCGACCGCTGGATCCGCCGCATGTCCGAGAAGCCCGAAGGCATGATCGAGCCGTTCGAGCCGGGCCAGGTCAAGCACGCCGAGGACGGCCAGCGCATCGTCAGCTACGGCACGTCCAGCTACGGCTACGACGTGCGCTGCTCGCGCGAGTTCAAGATCTTCACCAACATCAACTCCACCATCGTGGATCCCAAGCACTTCGATCCCGGCAGTTTTGTCGACGTCGAGGCGGACCAGTGCATCATCCCGCCCAACTCGTTCGCGCTGGCGCGCACCGTCGAGTATTTCCGCATCCCGCGCGACACCCTGGTGATCTGCCTGGGCAAGAGCACCTACGCGCGCTGCGGCATCATCGTCAACGTGACGCCGCTGGAGCCCGAGTGGGAGGGGCACGTCACCCTGGAGTTCTCCAACACCACACCGTTGCCGGCCCGTATCTACGCCAACGAGGGCGTGGCGCAGATGCTGTTTTTCCAAGCATCGCCCGATGACATCTGCGAGACGTCCTACGCCGATCGCGGGGGCAAATATCAGGGTCAGCGCGGGGTCACCCTGCCACGCACCTGACCCCTGACATCCGGCGATCGGGTCAGGGGTTCAGCGCCGCTTGCAGCTGTTGGATCCGCTGCACCAGCAACTCGGGCTTGTAGGGCAGGGCGGTGGCGTTGCCCCACACCGGACGCGGCCAGGCAATGTCGTGCCGGTACCGTGCAATGACATGGATATGCAGTTGCTCGACCTGATTGCCGAGCGCCGCGACGTTGAGCTTGTGCGGCTGGACGGCGGCGCGCAACGCGCGGCTGCAGTGGTCAATCTCGCGGGTGAGCTCCGCCTGTTGGACGCTGTCCAGATCGATCCATTCCACCGCGTGCTCGATCCGTGGCACCAGGATCAGCCACGGATGGTTGGCGTCGTCCATCAGCCGCAACTCGCTCAGCCCCAGAGTGCTGACCGGATGGGTATCGTCTGCAAGGCGGGGATCCAGGCGCCAGCCGATATCGCGTGGCGGTCTCATCGCAGGCTCTCCTGGAGAAATCCGGTGCTGCGCTCCCACGCCAGTGCGGCGCTCGCAGGGTCGTAGTCGTCACGCGGTTGGCAGTTGAACCCGTGTCCCGCGGGATAGACGTGCACCGCCGCAGCGGGATAGTGCAGCCGGTGCTGCTCGACGTCTTCGGCGGAAATGCTGCGGTCGCGGCTGCCAAAGTGGAACATCATCGGCGCGCGCAGCGGCTCGTCCAGGAACTGCGTGTTGCGCCCGCCGTAGTAGCTCACCGCCGGTAATCCGAGACGGGTGTTGGCCAACAGGGCGATGCTGCCGCCCCAGCAGAAGCCGGCGGCCCCGGTTCGCATCCCTTCCCCCTGCAGCTGCGTGGCCGCCGCCTCGACCAGCTCGACCGCGCGGTCGATGCCCACCGCACGGGTCAGCGCCAGGCCGCGGGCGACCCCGTCAACGTCGTAGGCCAATGCAACGTCGCGTTCCACCGGATCGAACAATGCCGGTGCCAGGGCCACGAAGCCCGCCGCGGCAAAGTGATCGGTGACATCGCGGATATGTGCGTTGACCCCGAAAATCTCCTGCACCACGACCACCGCGCCGCGGGAGGGCCCGGCAGGCTCGCTGCGCCAGGCGCGGATGGGCCCGTGCGGGGTTTCCAGATCGGTCCAGCGGTTCATATTCGGCTCCGTTCAGTTTCCAGAGACTGGCCAACGGATTGATTCTAGCGCCGAAGGCTATAATTCGCGCCTCTTCCCTGCGCATCGCTGCCCGGCCTCTCGGTCGCGGGCGGCGTAGCGCGTTATCCAGAATCCGGTTACCCATGCCCGTCCAAGACCCAATGCCATCCAATCCGAAAGTCGGTTTCGTCAGCCTCGGCTGCCCCAAGGCGCTGGTGGACTCCGAGCGGATCCTCACCCAGCTGCGGGTGGAGGGCTACGAGCTGGTCCCGAACTACGACGATGCCGACGTGGTGGTGGTCAACACCTGCGGCTTCATCGATTCGGCGGTCGCCGAGTCGCTGGACGCCATCGGCGAGGCGATGGCCGAGAACGGCAAGGTTATCGTGACCGGTTGCCTGGGCAAGCGCGCCGAGGTGATCCGCGAGGCGCACCCCGGCGTGCTGTCGATCAGTGGTCCCCAGGACTACGACAGCGTCCTGAGCGCCGTCCATCTGGCCGTGCCGCCGCGGCACGACCCCTTCATCAGCCTGCTGCCCGACATGCAGGTCGATGGTGTGGGCATCAAGCTGACGCCCAAGCACTACGCGTATCTGAAGATCTCCGAAGGCTGCAACCACCGCTGCAGCTTCTGCATCATTCCCTCGATGCGTGGCGACCTGGTGTCGCGCCCGATCGACCAGGTGCTGCGCGAGGCCGAGAAGCTCGCGATGGGCGGGGTCAAGGAGTTGCTGGTCATCTCCCAGGACACCTCGGCCTACGGTGTCGACCTGCGCTACGCCGAGCGCGAATGGCGCGGCAAGTCCTACCAGACCCGGATGAAGGCACTGTGCGAGGGTCTGGGGGAGCTGGGCCTGTGGACGCGGCTGCACTACGTCTATCCGTACCCGCACGTGGACGACGTCATTCCGCTGATGGCTGAAGGCACGATCCTTCCGTATCTGGACATCCCCTTCCAGCACGCCAGCCCGCGGATCCTCAAGCTGATGAAGCGCCCCGGTGCGATCGACAAGACTCTGGCGCGGATCCAGCGCTGGCGCGAGGTCTGCCCCGAGCTCACGATCCGCTCGACCTTCATCGTCGGCTTCCCCGGCGAGACCGACGCGGAATTCGAGGAGTTGCTGGACTTCCTGGATGAGGCGCAACTGGACCGCGTGGGCGCGTTTGCCTACTCGCCGGTCACCGGTGCGCGGGCCAACGAGCTGCCCGATCCGGTTGACGAAGCAGTCAAGCAGGAGCGGCTGGCGCGTTTCATGGAGCGCCAGGCGGACATTTCCGCGCTCAAGCTGGAAGCCAAGATCGGCAGCGTCCAGCGCTGCATCATCGACGCCGTCGACGGTGAACTGGCGATCGGCCGCTCCATGGCGGATGCGCCGGAAATCGATGGTGTGGTGCAGATCCAAAACGGCTACTTCGCCGGCCTCAAGCCAGGCGACTTCGCCGATGTCCAGATCATGGGCAGCGATGAACACGATCTCTACGGCGAAGTGGCCTTCGAGGACTGATTGGCCGGGCCCGGGATCGGCACGACCGCGTGCAGTCCCGGGCTCGGGTCATTGCTGGTAGGCAACGTCCACGATGGCGAATCGCCGGATTCCGCCCGGCAGCGCTGCGTCGAACTCGTCGTCGACCCGTTTTTTCAGCATCGCCCGCGCCAGGGGCGAGTCAATGCTGATCCAGCCGCGGGCGGCATCGGTCTCGTCGGGCCCGACAATGCGGTGACGGCGGCTCTCGCCACTGGCGATGTCCTCCACCTCGACCGTCGCCCCGAAGAACACCGCCTCCTGATCGGTGGGCGGCGCATCGACCACCCGCAGTGCAGGCACCCGTTTGCTGAGATAGCGCACGCGGCGGTCAATCTCGCCCAGCTGTTTCTTGCGGTAGGTGTATTCCGCATTCTCGGAGCGATCGCCTTCCGCGGCGGCGGCAGCCAGCGCCCGGACCACTTCCGGGCGCCTGACCCGCCACAGGTCATCCAGCTCGGCCTTCAGGCGATCGTGCCCGCCACGGGTAATCAGCGCCGTGCTGGCCGCCACAGGAGGGCGCCAACGGCTCAAGCCGAGGCCCGCGCGGCTATGGCGCGGCCTGACGCGACAGGCTGTAATCCAGGCCGTTGTCGCTGCGCTGGCCATCCGCGTCCAGCATGACGATCCGGTCCTGCGATTGGAGTGCGAACAACTGGTCGGCTTCGGTCTTGCTGTTGGGGTCCAGCCGGATGACCGTGTTGTCGGCTTCCACCGTCCAGTGGCCGTCCATGCCCCAGGCGCTGTCCGGCCGCTCCTGGTAGACGTTGCTGATGCGGTAGGTGCCATCGCCCTGCAGCGTCACGGTGACGTCGATGCCGGGGCAGTCGGCACACGGCACGGTGCCGGCGAACGTCCCGGCGAAACCGCGCTGGTCGAAGTCCGGGGCGGGACCTTCGCGCGCGGCGGTGACGTCCGGTACACCCGGCTGGGCGGGCGGTGGAGATGCCACCGCTGGAGGTGCATCGTTGGAGGGAGCCGCCGGTTGCTGGCTGCACGCGGCAACCGTCAAGGCCCCCAGGCAGGCGAGGGTAAGCAGGTAACGGTTCATCGGCTGATCGCCTCGGGGAAGCGGGAAAGGGTCATTTTTTGCCACCAAACAGCCCGCCCATCAAGCCGCGCAGAATTTGCCGGCCGATCTGATTGCCGACCGTGCGCGCGCTCTGCTTGGCCATGGTCTCGACCATGCCCTGCCGGCGTTTGGTGCCCAACACGATGTCGCGAACGGACTGGCCGAAACCGCCGCTATCCTCTTCCGCGCTCTTCGCCGCCGGGGCGTTGGCCGCGACCGCGGCAGCGTCGGCCTTGCGTGCCAGCATCTCCATCGCCGACTCGCGGTCAATGCGGTTGTCGTACTTGCCACCGATCGGGCTGCCGGCGCGGACCTGCGTCCGTTCGGTTTCGCTGATCGCGCCCATGCGGCAGCGCGGCGGTGCGATCAGGGTGCGTTCGACCGGCATCGGCACACCTTTGTCCTGCAACGTGGAGACCAGCGCTTCGCCGGTCCCGAGTTGGCTTATCGCCGTGGCCACGTCCAGCGCGGGGTTGGCCACAAAGGTTTCCGCGGCGGTGCGCACGGCCTTCTGGTCGCGTGGGGTGAAGGCGCGCAGGGCGTGCTGGACCCGGTTGCCGAGCTGGCCGAGGATATTGTCCGGCACGTCATCGGGAAACTGCGAGCAGAAATAGACGCCGACGCCCTTGGAGCGGATCAGGCGCACGACCTGCTCGACCCGCTGGCGCAGCGCCGGTGGCGCGTCCTGGAACAGCAGGTGCGCCTCGTCGAACACGAACACCAACTTGGGTTTGTCGAGATCGCCCACCTCGGGCAGTTGCTCGAACAGCTGCGACAGCAGCCACAACAGGAAGCTGGAATACAGCCGCGGCTTCAGGATCAGGCTGTCGGAGGCCAGGATGCTGATCATCCCGCGGCCGTCGATATTGGTCCGCATCAGGTCGGACAGTTCCAGCGCGGGCTCGCCGAAAAAATGGTCGCCGCCGTCGGCCTGCAGGCGCAGCAACGCACGCTGGATGGCACCGATCGACGGAGTGCTGACCAGGCCGTACTCGGTGGAGATCGTCTTGCGGTCTTCGGCCAGCAGGTTCAGCAATGCGCGCAGATCGGCCAGATCCAGCAGCAACAGGCCGCGGTCGTCGGCCAGCTTGAACAGGATGTCCAACACGCCCGACTGGGTGTCATTGAGTTCGAGCATGCGCGAGAGCAGCGTCGGGCCAATCTCGGTGACCGTGGCACGCACCGGGTGTCCGAGCTTGCCGAACAGGTCCCAGAACAGGGTCGGGCTGCCCTCGCTGGTGTACCCGTCGACCCCGATCTCGTCGATCCGGGCCTGCAGCTTTTCGCTCATGGTGCCCGGCACGGCCAGTCCGGCCACGTCCCCCTTCACGTCGGCCAAAAACACCGGCACGCCAATGCGCGAGAAGCCTTCGGCCAAGGTCATCAGGGTGACCGTCTTGCCCGTGCCGGTCGCGCCTGCGATCAGGCCATGGCGATTGCCCAGCCGCGGCAGCAAAAATACCTTCCCGGACGTGTCGGGCAAAGCGTGCGGCGTGGTGACGGCCTTGCCGACGAGGACCGGGGGAGCGGTAGAGGCCATGGGGATATCCGGACAGGAGTGCGACTGATTCTATTGTCTTCTGCCCCGCGGGCAATCCACTCGTCGCGGTTTGCGGTCAGGTCGCGGCACAGACTACCCTGCAGGCCGCCTTCGTCTTGCCTGTACCCATGACCTCACAAAGCCTTTGTACCCGTGTTTCCGCCGCCGCAATCGCCTGCGCCATCGGGCTGATGTCGCTGGATGCATCAGCGCAGTCCCGACGGGACCAGGCGGCCGCTGAAGCCATCAACACGCGCATGCAGGCGGCCGAGACCCGCTACCGGCAGGCGCTGGTGAAGATCGGCAATGCCGACCCGGCCGGTGGGGCCGAGGCCGACCGCGCGCTGGAGGACATGGAGGACGTGGTCGCCGCGTGCTCGACCCAGCGCGGTTGCTCCGTCCCCGGCCTGCTGGCGACCTACAAGCGACTGCTCAAGCTCAACGCCGATCTGGAGGCTGGGGGAGACATCGCCGATGGTCCTCCGCCTGCCACGGGTACGGGTCACCACATCACCGCGTTTGCCAGTTCGGTGCCCGAGGCAGCCCGCGCCGCGGCCCTGCTGGAAGACGATCACCGCTTCGATCGTATGGTTCAGTACAACCCGGCCGTCCAGGAGGGAATCCGCCGCTGGCTGACCGACATGCGCGGCGCGCTGCTGACCAGCTACGAGAACTACAGTCACATGCGCCACCTGATGTGGCCGCACTACGAACGCGCCGGGCTGCCGGAAGCGCTGCTGTTCGGGATCATGGCGAAGGAGTCCAACGGGCGGGTCCATTCCACGTCGCGCGCGGGTGCCGCCGGGCCGATGCAGTTCATGTACACCACTGGCACGCGCTTTGGGCTGGGCGATGACGGTACGGGTTTTGATACACGCTACGACGCCTATGCCGCGGCCGAGGCCAGTGTCAGTTACCTCAACGAGCGCATGCGCGATCTCAATGGCAACATCGAGCTGGCGCTCGCCGCGTACAACGGCGGGGAGGGGCGTGCGCAGCGCGTCTATCGTGGCGCTGGCGGCAAAGGGTTCTGGGATGCGGATGTGTACGCGCAGTTTCCACCGGAAACCCGTGACTACGTGCCGATGGTGATCGCCGCGGCGTGGTTGTTCCTGCATCCGGCCGAATACGGGTTGACCCTTCCGCGGGTGGATCCCAAGCCGGCGCCACTGCGGCTGGAAGCGCCGGCATCGATTTACCAGTTGACCATTTGCCTGGGCAATCGCGGCGTGCGTGACGGCTACATGCGCCCGCTGCGCAACCTCAATCCGCGCTACCAGGCGGAAGACCGGCTGGCAGCGGGTACGACGTTGCAGGCCACCACGCGCATCGCAGGACTGTACAAGCGCCAGTGCGTCAACGGTCCGCTCGCGGATCTCGCCCGCGAGCTGGTTGCCAGTGATCCCGGTATGGCGGTGGTCAGAAATTCCTCCCCGCTCGGCCGTGCTCCGGCAGTGCCGACCGTCGTGGCCGCCGTCAAACCGGTGGCCGCCCCGCGCAACTACCCCGTGCAGCGCGGGGAGACGCTCATCACCATCAGCGAGAAGTTCGAGTGCGATCTCGGTGAGCTTGCCCGTGCAAATGACATCAAACCGCCGCGCTATTCGCTGCGTCCGGACCAGGAACTGAAGCTGGTCGGTTGCAGTGCAGGCATCTGAGGAGGGCGGCGGAGGAGACGGCCCTCGTCCCTCCGTCGCATCCACGATTCCGCGAATTTATGCGGAGCGCAGCCGCGCCAATGCCTGCCCCAGCCGGACCGGCGTCTCCGGACCCAGACCGGGCGAAAGTTCAGCCACGCCGGCGGGCAGCAGCACGATGACCGTGGAGCCATAGTTGAAGCGTGCCATCTCCTCGAACCGGGCAACCGTGACATCTTCGCCACGGTAATCCTTGACTGTTGTCGTCCTGCCGTAGGCGGGAATCTCCTCGCCGCTCCAGACCGTTTCCACGCCGGATACCAGCAGCGCGCCGACCATGACCACCGCCATCGGACCGAAGTCGGTGTCGAAGTGGCAGACCAGCCGCTCGTTGCGCGCGAACAGTCGGGGGACATGCTGTACCGCCGCCGGTCCCACGCTGAAAAGCCGACCCGGTACATGGACGGTCTGGCGCAGGCGCCCGGTCCACGGCATGTGCACCCGGTGGTAGTCGCGCGGCGACAGGTAAACGGTGGCAAACACTCCCTTGTCGAACGCGCGTGCCGCGGCGGCGTCACCCAGCAGCTCGGCCGTGGTAAATGACTGGCCCTTGGCCTGGAAGATGCGTCCGCCGCCATCCTGATCGGCGGTGATCGGTCCACATTGGCTGATCCGGCCGTCTGCGGGCATCAGCAGCGCCCGCGGGTCGGGGTCCGGCGTGCGAGCACCGGGCTTCAGCGCGCGGGTGAAAAACGCATTGAAGGTCGGGTAGTCGGCCGGATCGGATTTTGCGGCCTCAGCAAGATTCACATCGAAGCGACGGGTCACGGTGTCGATCAACCAGCGACGAAGGCGCGGATTGTCGGAGTAGGCCAGTCGCCGGGCCAGCGATGACAGCAGCCGGTGCGGCAGCACGTAGGTCAGTGTCGTGGTCAGGCTCATGGCGCCCTCAAGGAGTGCTGGCTAGGGTCAATGCGGCGAGGTCGGCAGCAAGGGCTGCCGGATCGAACGGCTGCTGGACCACGCCGGACATCCGGCCCAGCGGATCGAGCACGGCCATGGTGGCGCTGTGATCGACCGAGTACTGGTCTGCCCGCGCGGGGTCATCGACCGGCGCCTTGGCAAATACCAGGCTGAGGGAACGGGCAAAATTTTCCAGCGCGGGAATGTCGGCGGTGGCGGCCAGGGTGTCTTTGTGGAAGGCGTGCGCGTATTCCCCAATGCGGTCAGGGCTGTCGCGTTCCGGGTCAACCGAAATGAACAGCACGCGCGGCCGCGCCGCCTCCGGAATCGACTCCCACTGCTTCTGCGCCTGCGCCATCTGCGCCAGCGTGAGCGGGCAGATGTCCGGGCAGTGCGTGAAGCCCAGAAACACCAGCGTCCAGTGCCCGTGGAGCTCGCCGGGTACCAGTTGGGTGCCGTCGGACTGGCGCAGGCTGAAGTCGGGCAACACCCGCGGCGGATCGAACAGGCGCACCTCGGTGGTCTGCGGCCAGACCGACGCGGGCGGCTCGCTGAAATAGTGCTTGGACGCAATCAGGCCCAAGCCTGCGGCAAGCGCGAGGAGCAGGATGGCGACGGTGCTGCGATTGAACATGGACGACCCGGTGCGGAATGGAGCAACGGCCATGATAGCGGGCTGCTGCCGCTATAATCGTCAGCCCTTCGCAGATGTTGCCGCCATGACCGTTGACCGTGCCGAATTCGGCTCCGCCACCTTCGAGCAGGTATCGATCATCGACCTGATCCGCTT
>JBDSPO010000123.1:0-17334 GCA_039930265.1 Lysobacter sp.
AGCGCTCCACGGGATTCACTGGACGCAAACCCCTGCAAGGCAAGCGCACGGGCGAACGCACCGCTGTTGCCACGCCCCGGGTCGCTGAACACCACCTCCGCCTCGGGCGACGCGTGGCGCGCCACCACGGCGGCAAGCAGCTCGGCGTGTTCGCGCTCATACAGGACGTCGGCCGCGATCAGCAGATCGAAAAGCCCCAGCGTCGGCAACGGAACCGCCCAGCGCAGCTTGCGATACCGCACGCTGGGCAGCGAGTTGAGTGCGGAGTTGTAAGCCAGAAAGGGTTCGGCCAGCGGGTGCATGTCACTGGCAATGACGTCTGCGCCCCGACGCTGCAGCACCAGGCTCGCCAACCCCAGCCCGCAACCAATCTCCAGGATGCGCTTGCCGGTGATGTCGAAGTCATCCATCGCGTTGGCCAGCAGCCGTCCCGCAGGCCAGACCTGACCAAACAGCGACCACTGCGCCGATGAGATGCCCAGCTTTTCGGCGCGCCCGTCGGGATCGGCGAACTGCTGGGTGCAGCTGAGCGAGCGGATATCGTAATCCTGAGCGCCCAGCCGAATACGCTGGTGGCGCGTGAGATAACCAGGCATTGAAACCCCCGGGGTGGCGTCGCCATCGTGCGGCGGATCGCATGGAGGGAGCAGACGTGCTGCCCGAAAGTGGAGCGAACGGAGGGAATTCTTCACAGTCGCCGCTGCGCCATCGTAGTCGCAATGCCCTGGGCACGCCCGTTCGTGCCGGTTGCCATCGGGGTCTGGCCTATACTTTCGCCCCCCAAGTAACCGATGGATGGTCCCAGATGCCTGATATTCCGGCCTGTTCCCAGTGTGGCCTTGAGAACACCTACCCCGATGGCGACCACTTCGTCTGCGCCGATTGCGGCCACGAATGGCCGACCAGCGCGGTCGCACAGGCAAAGGACGCGGTGGTCGTGCGGGACGTCAATGGCAACATCCTCAACGAGGGCGACACGGTCACGGTGATCAAGGATCTCAAGGTCAAGGGCTCGTCGATCCCGTTGAAGCAGGGCACCATGATCCGCAACATCCGTCTGGTCGCCGATGACGCTGAAAACATCGAAGGCAATTCCGACAAGATCAAGGGGCTGGTGCTGAAAACCTGCTTCCTGAAAAAGGCCTGATCTACGGGAGTGCGCTCCCGGTCGGGGCTGCACCCACGTTGGAAAAAGCGGGGTAGCATGGCGGCCATGCGCGCCAGTACCCAATCCGGTTCTACCGACGCCCCGTCCCGCGGTGTGCACGCTGGCGAGGAGTTTGCCAACGCATTGACCCATGGCCTGGGAGCGACCGCGGCATTGGCCGGTGGCGCCGTGCTGATCAGCCTTGCGGCGCTGCGCGGTGATGGCTGGCAACTCGCCAGCGCGATTGTGTTCGGCGGGTGCCTGCTGCTGCTGTATATCGCCTCGACCCTCTACCACGCAGTGCGCCATCCGGTCGTCAAGGCCAGGTTGAAGGTTTTCGACCACTGCGCGATCTATCTGCTGATCGCCGGCACCTACACCCCCTTCACCCTGATCGGCCTGCGTGGCCCATGGGGCTGGTGGTTGTTCGGCACCATCTGGACCCTCGCGTTCGCCGGCGTTGTGTTCAAGCTGTTTTTTACCGGCCGCTTCAAGCGACTGTCGACGATGATCTACATCGCGATGGGCTGGCTGGTGCTGGTGGCGATCAAGCCCATGTGGGGCGCGCTGGACGGGTGGACCCTGGGCTGGCTGCTCGCCGGGGGAATCTTCTACACCGGCGGCACGTTCTTCTATCACCGACCCGCGTTGAAGTACTCGCATGCCATCTGGCACATGTTCGTGCTTGCGGGCAGCCTGTGCCATTACGTTGCGGTAATGGCCCACATCATCTGACGTCGGACCGGGCAAAAAACGGAGTTGCAGGCATGCTGTGGGAAGGGTTGGGTGCCACCCGCGATCTGGGGCGTGTGTATGACATCGCCTCCATCCTGATCCGCTACGGGTTCGGGGACATGGTCGGGCGACTCGGCCTGGCGCCGGTACTCTCGCGAGCAGGGAGGGTGTTGCCGCTGTCGCACATGGAGGAGTTGGTCGGACTGCCGACACCGGTTCGCGTCCGCCGCGCGCTGGAGGAGATGGGCCCGAGCTTCGTCAAGCTGGGTCAGGTTCTGGCCACGCGCGTGGACCTGTTTGCGCCGGAGTGGATCGCCGAATTCGGCAAGCTGCAGAGCCAGGCGCCGGAGGTGCCCTACGCGGCAATACGCCAGCAACTGCTCGAGGATCTGGGCGCTCCCCCGGAAGAGGTGTTCGCCTGGTTGGACCCCGTGCCGCTGGCGGCGGCATCCATCGCCCAGGTCCACCGAGCGCGGCTGCACGACGGTACCGAGGTGGTCGTCAAGGTGCGCCGTCCCGGCATCCGTCCCGTGGTGGAGGCGGACATGCGCCTGCTCCAGCGGGCGGCGGAGGCGATGGAGGGGCGCTTCGAGGAATTGCGCCAGTTCCAGCCCAGCGCGATGGTGCGGCAGTTCAAACAGTCAATGAGCCGGGAGCTCGACCTGGCAGGCGAATGTCGCAACGCGGAACGCATCGCGGCCAGCTTTGACGGCTGCGCCGAGATCGTCGTGCCGGGCGTGCATTGGGATTACACGGGCACACGGATGAACGTGCAGGACTTCGTCGACGGGATTCCGATGTCGGATCTGGCGGCGATGGATGCGGCGGGAATGGATCGCACCCTGGTCGCCCGTCGCGGCGCGAACGCCGTGCTCAAAATGATGTTCGAAGACGGGTTCTTCCACGCCGATCCCCATCAGGGCAACGTCTTCGTCCTGTCCGGCAACCGTCTTGCGTTGATCGATTACGGGATGGTCGGGCGGCTGTCGGATGCGCGGCGGGACCAGGTGGTGAGCCTGCTGGATGCGCTCGTGCTGCGCGATGCGGAACGGGTCACGGACGTGCTGCTGGAATGGGCAAGCCAGTCGCACGTCGACGAGTCGCAACTGGCAATGGACGTGGATGCACTGGTCGACACGTACCACGGTGTGGCGCTGGGCCAGTTGAATCTGGCGACAATGTTGACGGATGTGACCGTGCTGTTGCGAGCGAACCGGCTGGTGCTGCCGGCCGACCTGGCGCTGCTGATCAAGGTATTCGTCACGCTGGAGGGCTTGGGCCGCAGCCTAGACCCGCGGTTTGACATGGCCAGCGAGGCCGCACCGTTCCTGCGCCGGGCGATGCTGGCGCGCTATGCGCCGGCTGCGGTATTGCGCGGCGGCGCGCGCACGCTGACCGAAACCGTCGCGATCCTGTCCACGTTGCCGCGTGATATCCGCCGGCTGCTGCGCTCCGCACGCGGCGGCAATTTCAAGTTGCGGCTGGACCTCGACCGCCTGGAGGAGTTTGGCACCCAGGTAAACCATTCCGCCAACCGCCTGACCGTGGGCGTGGTGCTTGCCGCACTGATCGTCGGCTCCTCGATTACCCTGACGGTGAAGGGCGGGCCGACGTTGCTGGGCCTGCCCGCGTTCGGGCTGCTCGGATTCCTCGGCGCTGCCGTGTCGGGCGCGTGGCTGGTGGTATCGATCTGGCGCAGCGGTGGCGGCAAGTAAGCACAGCCCCGGACCCACGGCGGATGCGTGTGCCGACGCTGCATGCAATGCTACTGCGCTGCGAGGTACGGATATTTCGCGAAGATCGCCGTGATCGCCTGGTCGGCCGAAGCGGCCCGCTGCGTCGCGGTTTTCTGGGTCACGCGTCCTATCGCATCGCCGCTCCACACCAGCCGGTTACGGGCCGAATCGACCAGGTCCACCGTCAGCGTGCCTTCGGTGTACTGGTTGACGCGGGTCTCGTCGTACCACACCGGATAGGCGTAGTAGGCGCGGGCGCGGTAGCTGTAGAAATACTGGATATCCGAGCGCGGGATCTCATACACGTCGGTGCGTTCCCGGATCACCCCCTGAAAGTTCACCAGAAGCTGCGGCTTGTCGGCAGTGAACCGGTAGCCGCGGGCGTCCATTTCTCGCCGCACCGAGTTTTTGATCTGTTCCGACAGGTACGAGCTGTAGCCGGACTGCTCCATTGCGACGGGCTGGTAGAAGCCGTAGGTGCGGTACTGGGAGAAATCGGCGCTGGGATCGGTATCGGTGCGCACGCGCGGGCCGGTCGCGCAAGCCGCCAAGAGGGAGACGAGCGCCAGCCCGACCAGCGCTCGCCACCAAGGGGAAGAATGTGCTCTGATTTTCATCGCGCGGTCCATCCGGTTGGGATGGGCCGAGCGTAGCAATCGGGCGAAGTGCTGCGCGTGAAATACGGGCAGATCAGGGCACCGCGGCGGTCCACTCGGCAGTTCCGAACTTCTCGCGGGCCAGTACCAGCGCCTGTCCGAGTTCGTCCTCGGACAGATGATCGTCACGCAGGCCGTGATTGCGCCGGAACGTGGCGATCATGCGCTCGATAACGGCCGCCCGCGGCAGGCCGGTCTGGCTGCGCAGCGGGTCCACCCGCTTGGCGGCGCTGGCGGTGCCTTTGTCCGAGAGTTTCTCCCGGCCGATCCGCAGCACTTCCAGCATCTTCGTGGTGTCGATGTCGTAGGCCATGGTCACGTGGTGCAGGACGGCAGTGCCTTTGCGCGCCTGCGCCGCGCCGGCGATCTTCCCGGCGGGCGAGGTGATGTCGTTCAGGGGCTGGTAGCTGGCCTGGACGCCCAACTCGGCCAGCGCTTCGATCACCCAGCGATCCATCAGCTCATAGGACTGCTGGAAGGACAGATCCTCCACCAGCGACAGCGGCCCGCAGATCGAATAGGTGATCGTGTTGCCCGGCTCGATGAACATCGCGCCGCCGCCGCTGACCCGACGCACGACCTGGATGCCGTGACGGGCCGCAGCGTCGGCATCGACCTCGTTGCGCAGGGACTGGAAGCGGCCGATCACCACCGCCGGGTCGGCCCACTCCCATACCCGCAGGGTCGGCGCTCTGCGCCCGGCTGACACTTCGGCGGTCAATACCTCGTCCAGCGCCATGTGCATCGCCGGCGACTGGGGACGGGTGTGGATCAATTGCCAGTCGTGTTCGTGCCAGTCCGTGCGGCTCATGGCGCGGCCCCGTCGCGCACAGCGCGCTCCACGGCGATTCCAACGCCCGCCGAGGTGATCCCGTACAGCGACACCCCGTCACCCAGCGCGCGGTCAATGGCCTCCGCCCATGCGCCGCCGCCGGCTACCGCCGGCTGGCCGCTCAGGGCGTGATTGATGACGTCAAGGGCCGAATCGGGTTCGAGAAAAAAGTCACCACTGACCCGGACATCCGTGAGCAAGCCATCCACCACGGTCAGATCAACCACTACCAGCTTGCCGCCGGGCACCTTGTACTCACCATGCATTGACGTGTTCGCCTCGATTGCACACCGCGTCGCGGCGGAGGAGACCATCGTCGTCTGCGCGGCCGCGCGGATCAATGCCGGCGCACCGACACAACGACACGCCGGTCGGCGACAATCGACGCCTCGTACGCGGCCCGGACACCGGCCAGCGTGAATATCTTCCTTACCGGAACTGCTGCCATGAACGCTTCCAGCCCCGCCAACAACGCGACGCCACCAGTGCCCGGACCGGGACCGCGGGGCCTGCTCGCGCGCTGGACGGGCAGCAGTCTGGTCCTCCGTATCGTGGTCGGACTGATCGCGGGCACCGTGCTGGCGATTGCCGCGCCATCGGCGGCGCTGGCGGTCGGACTGTTGGGCACGGTGTTCGTATCGGCGCTGAAGGCGGTCGCGCCGATCCTCGTGCTCGTGCTCGTGGCCTCCTCCATCGCGAACCATCGGCAGGGTCAGAAAACCCATATACGTCCCATCCTGGTCTTGTACCTGTTTGGCACCCTGGCCGCGGCGATGGTCGCAGTCGCCGCCAGCTTCATGTTTCCGGTCACGCTGCAGCTGGGAGTGCCGAGTGCCGCTGAGCTGAGTCCACCCGGCGGCATCGGCGAGGTGCTGCGCAACCTGCTGTTGCAGATCGTGGACAACCCGATCCACGCGCTGCAGGCGGGCAACTACATCGGCATCCTCGCCTGGGCTGTGGGCCTGGGCATGGCCCTCCGCTACGCGGCCGACAGCACCCGCACCGCGCTGGCCGACCTGTCGGATGCCGTGACCCGTCTGGTCCGGGCTGTCATCCAACTGGCGCCGATCGGGATCTTCGGATTGGTCGCCGAGACGGTCGCGGCAACAGGGCTCGAGACCCTGCTCGATTATGTCCGGCTGCTGGTCGTGTTGCTGGGTTGCATGCTGTTTGTGGCGCTGATCGCGAACCCGCTGATCGTGGCGCTGGTCACCCGTGGCAATCCTTACCCGCTGGTGTTTCAGTGCCTGCGGGAGAGCGGCATCACGGCCTTCTTTACCCGCAGCTCGGCGGCGAACATTCCCATCAACATGGAGCTGTGCCGCAAGATGGGCCTGCATCGCGAGACGTACGCGGTCTCGATTCCCATCGGGGCGACCATCAACATGGCGGGCGCGGCCATCACCATCACGGTGCTGACGCTGGCCGCAGTGCACACGCTGGGTATCCCGGTGGACCTGCCGACCGCACTTTTGCTCAGTGTGGTCGCGGCGGTCGCCGCGTGCGGGGCCTCCGGCGTGCCCGGCGGGTCGCTGTTGCTCATCCCGCTGGCTGCCGGCCTGTTCGGCATCTCCGACGATCTGGCGATGCGGGTGGTCGCCATCGGTTTCATCGTGGGGGTGGTGCAGGACTCTGCCGAGACGGCGTTGAACTCCTCCACCGACGTGCTGTTCACCGCGGCGGCCTGCCGCCGAGCGGAGTCCGCAGCGGACCGGTGACGGCAGACCTTCAGGGCAGCATGCTGCCGGTCTCGATGAAGCGCTGGTGCCATGCCAGCGCCTCGGGCAGCAGGTGCGGGGTGTGCTTGGCGAAACTGTCGCGGCAGGCGCGGTCGAAGTAGTCCTGCAACATCGGCTGGAAGTCCGGGTGCGCACAGTTGGCGATAATCGCGCGGGCACGCTGCTTGGGCGCCAGTCCCCTCAGGTCGGCCAGGCCCTGGTCGGTGACCACCACCATGGTGTCGTGCTCGGTGTGGTCCACGTGACTCGCCATCGGCACGATGCCGGAGATCCTGCCGCCCTTGGCCGTACTGGGCGCCATGAAAACCGACAGATAGCTGTTGCGGGCGAAGTCGCCCGAGCCGCCGATGCCGTTCATGATCTGGCTGCCGGCAATGTGGGTGGAGTTGACGTTGCCGTAGATGTCCGCCTCGATCATGCCGTTCATCGCAATGCAGCCCAGGCGTCGGATGATCTCCGGATGGTTGGAGATCTCCTGCGGGCGGAGCACGATGCGTTTGGCATAGAAATCGACGTTGGCGTTGAACTCCTCGATCCCGGCCGGGCTGAGCGAGAATGACGTCGCGGATGCCATCCGCAAAACGCCGTCCTTGATCAACTGCAGCATGCCGTCCTGGATCACCTCGGTGTAAGCGCTCAGTCCTGTGTAACCGCCACTGGCGAGACCTGCCAGAACGGCATTGGCGATGTTCCCCACGCCCGACTGGAGCGGCAGCAGCTTGTCCGTCAATCGGCCGCGCTTGATCTCGCGACCGAAAAAGTCGAGCAGATGGCCGGCAATCCGCTGGGACGCGTCACTGGGCGGGCTGAAGGCCGAGTTGCGGTCGGGAGCATCGGTTTCGACCACCGCCAGCACCTTGTCGGGATCCACGCGCAACCATGGCTGGCCGATGCGGTCATCGGGATTGACCAGCGGTATTGGCTTGCGATGCGGGGGCAGGGCGGTGCCGTAATAGATGTCGTGCATTCCCGCAAGCGCCGCCGGCTGCCAGCGGTTGACCTCCAGGATGATCTTGTCCGCCTGCTCCAGCCAGGTCATGTTGTTGCCGACCGAGGACGAGGGAATCAGGCTGCCGTCCTCGCGGATGCCGGAGACCTCCACAACCGCGACATCGATTTTGCCGAAAAATCCGAACCAGGTGTGCTGGGCCACGTGGCTGAGGTGGATGTCGATGTATTCCAGCGTGCCGGCGTTGATGCGCTCCCGCACGGCGGGATCGGACTGGTACGGCAGGCGCAGTTCCATGCCTTCGACCCGCGCCAGGGCACCGTCCAGCTCCGGAGCGGTGGATGCGCCGGTGAGCACCTTGATCTTGAACGGCTGGCCGGCGGCGGTCGCCGTTTCCATGCGCGCGGCGAGCGCCTGCGGTACCGCCTTGGGGTAGCCGGCGCCGGTGAACCCGCTCATGGCAACCGTCATTCCCGGCTGGATCAGTTCGGCGGCCCGGGTTGCTGTCATGCGCTTGTCGCGTAGTCCGGGGTGGAGGATGCGGTCGGTCACGAATACCTTGCGGGGGATGTTGGAAAACCCTTCGATTTTACGCGACCCGCGAACATACGGGCGCGTTTGGTCGGGCTTGACCCAAGTCATGGAGACTCCTTCACCCGCTGTCTATCTTGCCGGCCAACGAAGGACTTTTTGGCAGACGGAAGGAAAACTGTAATGAAAGAGTTGGTGCTGTTGTTCGCCCTGGCCGGAGCAGCCGGGTTTGTGCCGCAGGCAATTGCGGCGCGCGCGGCGGACGTCATGCCGGTGGCCGATGTCACGTTCAGCTTGCGCACGGCCATCGACAACGGGCAGCTGGTGTTCGTCGGCAACGGCGGGGCGATCAAGGACAAGGTCAATCCCGAATTGAAAGTTCCGGAGGGCTCGGTGGTGGCCATCACGGTGGTCAACGGCGACGGCGCGATGCACGACATCGCCGTGCCCGAATTCAACGCCCAGTCGGACCAATTGGTCGGTGAGGGCTCAGCCACCACGATCGTTTTCCGGGTCGGCAAGGCGGGCGTCTTTGAGTATGTCTGCACGATCCCCGGCCACAAGGCCGCCGGCATGTTCGGCAAGCTGATCGTGGGGGAGGTGAAAGAGGTGGTGAGCACGGCCGTCGATGTTGCCAAGGACCCCTACCAGGTGGGCAAGCCCGTCGGCGACCGCGCCGCGCAGCATGTCAACTACGACCTCCTGACCACCGAAGTCGAAGGTCAGTTGTCCGACGGCAGCACGTACCGGTACTGGACGTTCGACAACACGGTGCCTGGGCCGATGCTGCGCATCCGCCAGGGCGACACGGTGACGATCAATCTGAAAAACGCCGAGGACAGCATCAACATCCACTCGGTCGACTTCCACGCAGTGACCGGCCCGGGAGGCGGCGCGGCCGTGACCCAGGTCGCTCCCGGTCAGACCAAGAGTTTCACCTTCAAAGCGCTGCATCCGGGCCTGTTCGTGTACCACTGCGCGACCCCGATGATTGCCCAGCACATCTCCAATGGGATGTACGGCATGATCCTGGTCGAACCGGAGGGCGGGTTGCCCGCGGTCGATCGCGAGTTCTACGTGATGCAGGGCGAGCTCTACACCGCGCAGAAGCACGGATCCAGCGGCCTGCAGGAATTTTCGGTCGAGAAGCTCCTGGACGAGCGTCCCGAGCACCTGATGTTCAACGGCAGCATGAACGCGCTGACCAAGACCTTCGACATGCAGGCCGATGTCGGCGAAACGGTGCGGATGTTCTTCGGCGTCGGGGGGCCGAACCTCATCTCGAGTTTCCATCTGATAGGTGAGGTGTTTGATCGGGTCTACGACATGGCCTCGTTCACCAGTCCGCCGCTGACCGACGTCCAAACCACGATGGTGCCGCCGGGTGGCGCGACGATGGTCGAGTTCAAGGTTGACTATCCGGGCCGCTACCTGCTCGTCGACCATGCGCTTTCGCGCGCGGAGAAGGGCTTGATCGGTTTTCTCAACGTCAAGGGCGATGCCGACCCTGCGATCTTCAGGACCAGCGAGGAGATCGATCCGGCTTCAGGCCACTGACGTCAGTGGCACCGTGTTCTTGCCTGCAGTTGTACGCGGGTGAGGGCCGGGCAGCACCACCCACGAGGGCCGCGCAAGCGGCCTTCGTTCGTTGCAAGCCGGGACGCGGGCTGGCGTACGAAGCGCCTGACCATCGGCACGGGACCGGCTTCGCAACGGACGGCTACCATCGAGGCTTCTGTTGCGGCCGTGACGGTCGTGCGCCCCTGTTGTGGAGTTCTCCGATGCGCAAGACCTGCCTCTCCCTGATCATCGCCGCCGGCCTCGGCACGCTTGCCGTTGGCCACGCGCCGATGGCGCACGCGCAGGCACGGGACTCTGCGGTAACCGCCGGGCACGACGCGCGCTTCGCCACGGCGGCCGAGTCGCTGCTGATGCGCGGACTGGAGCGCAGTCCGGAATCGTCGATCTATGCCGGCCGCTACGACAATGCCGCGATCCTGACCATCCCCGACGCGTCGCGTCGTGCGGACGACCTGGCGTTTGCGAAGGCAGGCCTCGCGGAACTGGCGGCGTTCGACCCGCAGCAGCTTTCACCGGCGCAGCGGATCGACCACATGCTGCTGAAGAACCGCTACGAGTCCACCATCTGGTACCAGGACACCTTCCGCGACTGGGCGTGGAACCCTTCGCGCTACAACGTCGCCGGCCCGGTCGCGCTGCTGCTGAACACCCCGTACGCAGACGAGGACGCACGTCTGCGCACCGTCATGCAGCGCATCGACCAGGTGCCGGCGTACTACGCAGCCGCCCGCGCCAGTATTGCCGATCCGACGGCCGAGCATGTGGAGCTGGCGATCGTGCAAAGCCGTGGATCGCTCAGCGTGCTGGGCGATCCGCTGCGCCAGCGCATCGGGGCGTCCGGTCTCGGCGTCGCGGAAAAGACCGCCTTCAACACGCGTATCGATGCCGCCCGCGCCGCCATCGAAGCGTGGACCAAATGGCTGGAAGCCGAGCAGGCCAAACAGCTTGCCTCGGGCAAGGCGCGTTCGTTCCGCATCGGTGCCGAGCAGTACGAGGCGAAGTTCGCCTACGACATCCAGTCGCACTTCACCGCGGCGCAGCTGCATCAGCGCGCGGTGGACGAGAAGAACCGCCTGCATGCCCAGATGGACACCATCACGGTGTCGCTGTGGCCGAAATATTTCGCAGGTACCGCAATGCCGACGGACCGCTTGCAACGCATCGGCATGCTGATCGACAAGCTCTCCGCGCAGCACGTGGCACGCGACGGGTTTGTCGATGAGATCAAGCGGCAGATTCCCCTGCTGGCCGATTTTGTCCGCGAGCATGACCTGCTCGACCAGGACACCAGCCGTCCGCTGGTGGTGCGCGAGACGCCCGAATACATGCGCGGCGGCGGTGCCGGTGCCTCGGTCAGCGCGCCGGGACCGTTCAACCCCACCGCTGACACGTACTACAACGTGAGCCCGCTGGACGACTACAGCGCTGAGCAGGCCGAGAGTTTCCTGCGCGAATACAACCACTGGGTGCTGCAGATCCTCAACATCCACGAGGCGATTCCGGGTCACTACACCCAGCTGCTGCATGCCAATAAAAGCCCGAGTCTGGTCAAGAGCCTGGTTGGCAATGGCGCGATGATCGAAGGCTGGGCGGTTTATTCAGAGCGGATGATGCTGGAGGCCGGTTGGGGCGAGCAGGCGCCGGAAATGTGGCTCATGTACGGCAAGTGGAACCTGCGTGTGGTCACCAATGCGATCCTCGACTACGAGGTGCACGTGCAGGGGCTGACCGAGGCAAAGGCGCTGGACCTGCTGCGTCGCGAGGCGTTCCAGGAGGAGACCGAAGCGGTCAACAAGTGGCGTCGCGTGCGCCTGTCCCAGGTCCAGCTGACCTCGTACTTCACCGGTTATGCCGAGATCTACGATTTCCGTGAGCAGCAGAAGCAGCGCCTGGGCGCGGACTTCGACCTGAAGACGTTCCACAACCGCTTCCTGAGCTTCGGCAATGCCCCCGTGCCCGCGATCGTGGAACTGATGGCGGACTGACCGGCCGGGTAGGGCGGCGACCTCCTACAATAGGAGGTCATGAGCCGAACACGCCGACATGCTGGATGGGCCGCGATCGTCGCCACGCTGGTGGCGCTCGTCGTGCTGCTGGCGCTCACCTCGGGGTTGCCGTCGCAGGACGGCCGCGTCGCATCCCTCCGGCTGACCGATACCGCTGGCACGCGTCTGGGCCAGGGGGTGGTTCCCTTGGCCCGGGCGCATGCCGGTCGCTCCGGCGTCTTGCCTCTGCCTCGCGGGACCGATGCTTTTGCCGCCCGCATCGCCTTGGCCGAGGCGGCGGAGCGCAGTCTGGACGTGCAGTACTACATCTGGCGCGCGGACATGTCCGGCACTTTGCTGTTCGAGGCGTTGCACCGCGCCGCCGACCGCGGCGTGCGCGTGCGTCTGCTGCTGGACGATAACAACACCGGCGGGCTGGACCCGCTGCTGGCGACCCTCGACACCCATCCGCTGATCGAGGTGCGGCTGTTCAATCCCTTCGCGCACCGCGGATGGCGCTGGCTGGGCTACCTCACCGATTTTCCGCGGTTGAACCGCCGGATGCACAACAAGTCCTTCACCGCAGACAACCAGGCCACCGTGATGGGCGGTCGCAACGTCGGCGATGAATATTTCGACGCCGGCGATGGTGTGCTGTTCGTCGATCTGGATGTGCTTGCGATCGGACCGGTGGTGGACACGGTATCGCAGGATTTCGACCGCTACTGGGCGAGCGGGTCGTCCTATCCGCTCGACGGTCTGGTGGCGCAGATGCCGGTGTCGGCGCTGTCCGACCTGGCGGCGGCTGCCTCACTGCTGGAGCGTGATCCCGCGGCGCGCGAGTACGTGCGCGCTCTGGCCGATATGTCCTACCGTGACGGCCTCGAGGACGGGGAACTGGCCGTGGAATGGGTGCCGGTCCGCCTGATCAGCGATGACCCCGCCAAGGGGCTGGGGCGCGCGTCGCGGGAGAGCCTGCTCTCGGAACGGCTGCGTGAGAAGGTGGGGATTCCGCAGCGTGAGATGCAGATCGTGTCGCCCTATTTTGTGCCCACAACGGCGGGTGTGGACTACATGGTCCGGCTGGCGCAGCAGGGCATCCAGGTCTCGGTGCTGACCAATTCACTGGAGGCCACCGACGTCACCGCGGTGCACGCCGGCTATGCCAAACATCGCAAAACGCTGCTGGAGGCAGGAGTCATCCTGTACGAGCTGAAGCGCGAAACCGTCGGTGTTCCCAAGGCCCCGCGCAAGCTGGCCGGCAGTTCGGCATCCAGCCTGCACGCCAAGGTGTTTTCCGTGGATCGCGAACGCGCTTTCATCGGATCCTTCAATTTTGACCCGCGTTCGGTGAATCTCAACACCGAGATGGGGCTGCTGGTCGAGAGCACGACCATCGCGTCGGGTATTGCCGACGCGTTCCATGACCGGATTCCCGGTACGGCCTATCGTCTCCAGCAAGGTCCCGAGGGTCGCCTGCAGTGGGTGGAAAAGGACGCCGGGGGTGGTGATGCGCGGGTGCTGGACAAGGAGCCCGGAAACGGGTTCTGGCTGAACCTGGCAGTCAGCGTGATGGCGGCCTTGCCGATAGAATGGATGCTGTGAGCACCTTTACCTTCACCACTGGACCGGGCGGTCCTGCCGACCTTATTGCGCTGCCGGTGGCAGCCGCAACGGATGATCCGGCACCGATTGAGCCTGAGCGTCCGCTGCCGATGGAGTGCTGCGACAGCGGCTGCGAAACCTGCGTGCACGATGTCTACGCGGACGAGATGCAGCACTACCGCAAACTGCTGGCCGCCTGGAAGGCCCGCCACCCCGGGCGCGAGCCGGGCTGAGCTCAGCCTTCCGCGGGTTCGCCGCTGACCAGTTCGTCCATCGTCGCTTCGCGCACGTCCGTCACCTCGATGTCGAAGTGCAGCGTCTTGCCGGAGAGTTCGTGGTTGCCGTCGACCGTGACGCGGTCCCCGTCAATCTTCAGGACCGTGGCAAGCAGGGGCCCTTCCGCGGTTTCGGTGAGAAATTTCATGCCGATGCGCACCAAAGCCTTGTCTTCGAACGCCGACATCGGAACCACCTGCAGCAGGCGCTCGTGGCGCGGGCCATAGCCGTCCTCCGGGGAGACCTTGGTCCGGAACCGGTCGCCCGCCTTCTTCCCGGTCAGCGCCTTCACCAGTCCGGGCATCAGCTTGCCCGCGCCGTGCACGTAGACCAGCGGCTCCGCGTCGCGGGAGGAGTGGACCAGAGTCCCGTTGTCGACGGTGAGGGTGTAGTGCACCGTGGCGACACGGCGGTCGGCGATTTCCATGGGAATTCTCGCGGTAGGCACGCCGGGATGGCGGGACGGGCAGGCTAGGGAAACGCGCCCGCGGCTGCAAGTGCGGACCGGGATAACTGCCTCCCACGCTGCCCGGTCCCGGCGCGTGGCATCCTGTGCAGCCGTATCCATCCTGACCAGGCTTTGGCTCTCAATACCTTTATCACTGCGGTCGACCTGATCGGGACCTTCGCGTTCGCTATCAGCGGTGCAACCGTCGGGGTGCGCAACCGGCTGGACCTGTTCGGGGTCCTGGTGCTCTCGTTTGCCGCCGCCACCGCCGGCGGTATCACCCGCGATGTGTTGATCGGTGCGACACCGCCGGTGGCCTTGGCCAACTGGCATTACCTCGCCGCCAGTTGTCTGGCTGGCGTACTTACGTTTTACCGCTACGCGGACATCGAGCGTCTGCGCAACCCGGTGCGGGTGTTCGATGCGGTGGGCTTGGCGCTGTTTGCGGTGATCGGGACATTGAAAGCGCTGGAGCACGGGCTAGGGCCGGTCGGCGCCGTCCTGCTGGGGATGCTCAGCGGCATTGGCGGCGGCATCGTGCGCGATGTGCTGGTTGCGCGCACGCCGGTGGTGTTCCAGTCCGACCTGTACGCGATTGCCGCGATGCTGGGAGCGATCGTGGTGGTGGTTGGCGTTGCGCTGGAATTGCCGCAGGTGCCGGTCATGGCCGCGTCCGCTGCGGTGTGTTTCGGACTGCGCTACATGGCCATCCGGTACGACTGGCATCTCCCCGTCGCACCCCATCGTGATCCGTGACTGGACCTGTTATCTTGCGCGAAGGGGACGGGTATTCCGGGTGCCGGGACAGGACGATGACAGCAATTTCCGAGGTGCGCGGCCGCGGTTGGTGGTGCGGTGTTGTGATGCTGGCACTCGCCGGTTCCGGCTGCGCGACGCTGTCGCAAAGTCCAACCCCGGATTACGCCCGCAGCATGGCCGCTGCCGAATCAGCCCTGCGCGGCGACGACGCCTCGGCGGCGGTGGAGGCCTACCGGCGTGCGGCCGAAGCCGCGCCCGCCCAGACCCTGCCGTGGTTGGAGATCGCGGAAATCCAGGCCGGGCTCGCCGATTGGCCCCAGGCCGTCGCGGCCGCGCGGGAGGTATTGCATCGCGACCCCGATAACGCCGTGGCGCGCGACCTGCATCTGCGGGGCAGCCTGCAACTGGCCGGTGAGTCTCTGGAGTATCTGACTCCCGCCCCGTCAGGCGCAGACAACGAAGTGCGTGCAATGGCCACCGGTTTGCTGGCGGGTCTGGTCGCGAAACTCGGCGATGAAGCGATTCCGGCGGCTACGCGCAAGCGTCTTGAGGCACGGTCGGACGGTCGCCCGCGCCGGACCGGGCCGCGCGCAGCGCCCCCGCGGGTCAATGCAAATCCCAAGGCTGCGGACAAGCCAGCGGTCGATCCGTTCGACGTCCTGGGCGACGGCTGAACGCGGCAGCCCTGCCGGGCGGTATCATCGGTGCATGTCGAAACTCCTGCTGAACCTGCGCCTGGTCCTTGATGACGAAATCGAGGAAGTGCGCGCGCTGCTCACCGAGAACCGGATCGAGTACTACGAGACCCAGCCCAGTCGCTGGGGCATCTCCCACGGCGGGATCTGGTTGCCGAAGGATTCCGACCTGCCGGAAGCAAAGCGGTTGATGGCCATCTACCAGGCCAAACGGCAGGAGAATGCCCGCGCGGACTACGCAGCCAGCCAGCGCGACGGCACGGGCGAGACCTTTGGCGACGTCTGCCGTCGCGAGCCGCTGCGCGTGTTGCTCGCCGCCGCCGCGATTATTGTCCTGTTGGGTCTGGTGGCGTTGCCGGCGATCCTGCTGCGGGGATGAACGGCGCCGCCGGGCGCTGCCGCGCGAACCAGGGCAGCATCACCTGGATCAACGGGCCGATCAGCACCATGTAGAGCACCGTGCCGATTCCGAGCGCACCGCCCAGCAGGTACCCGGCCGCCAGTACCCCGCCCTCGATCAGCGTGCGTACCAGACGCACCGAACGTCCACTGCGCCGGACCAGCCCTGTCATCAGACCGTCGCGGGGCCCCGCCCCGAAATCGGCCCCGAGGTAGGCAGCCGTCGCGGCACCGTTGAGCGCGATGCCGCCGGTCAGCAGCGCCAGACGGGTGGCCACGCCCGCCTCGCTGAACAGCTGCGCCAGCGGTTGCAAGACCGCATCGAAAGTCAGCCCGACCAGGATGGCGTTGCAGATCGTGCCGAAACCAGGCTTCTGCCGGATCGGGATCCACGCCAGCAGCACCATAAAGCTGACCGCTACGGTCACCCGGCCCATCGGCCAGTTGCCCTGCAGGGCGATGCCCTGGTGCAGCACGTCCCACGGCATCAGCCCGTATCCCGACTGCAGCATCATCGCCATCGACAGGCCATAGGCGGCCAAGGCCAGGAAGAGTTTCAGCAGGCGATAGGGCATGGACTGGGCAGTGTGGCGGGGCCACCGAGTCTAGGGGTTCACGGCCGCCCGTGCCGGCGGCGCGGCCCCGTGCGTTGCGAACGGCTAACATTGGACGATTCCCCCCCAAGGAGTGACCCGCATGTCGATTTCCATGTACGCCGCATCCGTCCCGGTCTTCAAGCAGATGCTGGGCAGTCTGGTGGCGATTGTCGATAAGGCCGACGCGTACTGCGCCGCGCGCAAGATCGACCCGGCAGTGCTGCTGCAGACCCGACTTTTCCCGGACATGTTGCCGCTGGTGCGGCAGTTGCAGATCGCCGGCGATTTCGCCACCGGCGTCACCGCACGTCTGGCCGGTGAGGAAGTGCCGACCTACGACGACAACGAGCAGAGTCTGGAACAACTGAAGGAGCGCCTGCAGCGCACCCTCGCGTTTCTGGACAGCTTTGACGCGGCGCGCTTCGAGGGCAGTGAGCAGCGCGAGATACTCACCCGTCCGGGCACCCCGAAGGAGCGACGCTTCAATGGTCAGGACTATTTGCTGACCTACGGCCTGCCGCAGTTCTTCTTCCACGTAACGACGGCCTATGCGCTGCTGCGGCACAGCGGTCTGGAGATCGGCAAGCGCGATTACATGGGCGCTTACTGAGCTCCGGCGCACTTATCGGCGATAATGCCCGCCTTGTCCGATCAAGGTTCCGCAT
>JBDSPO010000124.1:0-15425 GCA_039930265.1 Lysobacter sp.
CGCACGATCGGCTACGTGGAGACGCACGGTACCGCGACGCCGCTGGGCGACCCGATCGAAATCGAGGGCCTGACCACCGCGTTTCGCCGCACCACGCGTGACGTCGGCTTCTGCCGGATTGGATCGCTCAAGAGCAACGTCGGCCACCTGGTCACCGCCGCCGGTGCGGCCGGTGTCATCAAGGCGGCGCTGTCACTTTCCCGCCAGAGCCTGCCGGCGAGCATCCACTTCACCCGGCCAAACCCGGCCATCGATTTCGCCGCATCACCCTTCATCGTCAATGCGGCCCGTACTCAATGGGCCGTCGGCGATTGTCCGCGCCGCGCCGGGGTCAGTTCCTTCGGCGTGGGCGGCACCAACGCGCACGTTGTGCTGGAGGAAGCGCCGCACATCGCTGCATCCGAACCTGCCAGTGGTCCGCAGTTGCTGGTGTTGTCGGCGCGTACGCCGGCTGCACTGGGGAGAGCTGCCGGACTGCTGGCGGACCACCTGGAATCCCACTCCGGGGAAAATCTGGCCGACGTCGCGTGGACCCTGGCGGTCGGCCGCAAGGCCTTTGCCCACCGGCTGTCGATCGTCGCCGGGAGCACTCAGCTTGCGACGGCAGCGCTGCGCGGTCCCGACGTGAGCGCCAGCGCGGCCCGCAGTCGGCCGGCGCGGGAGGGCGGGGTGGTGTTCCTGTTCCCGGGGCAGGGCGCCACCTACCCTGGCATGGGGCGTGGGCTGTACGAATCGGAACCCGTATTCCGGGCGGCGTTCGACGCCTGCCTGGCCGTCCTCGGCGATGGGCGGGGCCCGGCGCTGGGCTTTGACCTGCGCGAGCGGATGTTCAGTGACGACCAAGACGCGGTGCGGCCTACCGCGGTGATGCAGCCGGCCACGTTCGTGATCGAATTCGCATTGGCCCAGTGGTGGATGAGCATCGGGATCGTCCCGGTCGCAATGATCGGCCACAGCGTGGGCGAGTTCGTGGCCGCGACCCTGGCGGGTGTGTTTACCCTTGCCGATGGCCTGCATCTGGTGGCGCGCCGCGGCGCCTTGATGCAGGCGCAGCCGACCGGCGCGATGCTGTCGGTGCGCCTGTCGCTGGAGCAACTCCGGCCGCGCCTGACCGGTGGGCTGTCACTCGCGGCCGAAAACGCGCCGGGTGCCTGTGTGGTGGCCGGCACCCACGCGGCGATCGCCGCGTTCCAGACCGAACTGGAGAGCGATGGGATCGCGTGCCGGCTGCTGGATACCTCGCATGCGTTCCACTCGGCGATGATGGAGCCGGTGGTCGCGCCGTTCCACGCCGAGCTGGCGGGCATGGCGTTGTCGGCTCCGACGATTCCGCTGGTATCCACCGCCACGGGGCACTGGCTCGGCGATGATGCCGCCACGTCGGTCGACTACTGGGCGCGGCATCTGCGCGAGCCGGTGCGGTTCGCCGTGGCTCTCGGGCAGCTGCTTGATCAGGCGCCCTCGCGGGTATTGCTGGAAGTGGGCCCGCGCGCGAGCCTCAGCCGCTTGTCACGGCAACATCCCGTCGTGCAGCAGCATCAGATCGCGAGCATCGCGTCGCTGGAGGCCACGCCGGACACCGAGGTGTCCAGCGTGCGCGAGGCCGCCGGTCAACTGTGGAGCCGCGGCGTGTCCTTGGACCCGGCGGTGTTCGACCGACGCGGCCGGCGCCAACGCCTGCGCCTGCCCACCTATCCCTTCGAGCGCCAGAGGCACTGGGTGGACGCGCGGCCCGCGGTGCCAACGCTGCCCTCGTCACTTGTTGCAGGTGTTGCGAATCCGGAGCCCCCGCTGATGAACGCCGATAGTCCTGCCGCTGCAATCACGGGCGTCTCCGCCGACGCGGTACAGCGCGCTGCCAACCATGGCGCGTCAGGTGCTGAACGCGCGAAGCGATTGGCGGTGCAGGTCAATGAGGTCATCGAAGAGGTCGCCGGGTTCGACCTTGGCGACGCGGACGCTTCGATGAACTTCATCGAGCTCGGGCTCGACAGCCTGATGCTGACGCAGGTCGCCCTGCAGCTGCAGAAGACCTTCGGTGTGAAGATCACCTTCCGCCAGTTGATGAGCGACTGCGCGAGCCCGGAGCGGCTGGTGGCAATGCTGGACCTCGCATTGCCGGCCGATCCGCCAGCGGCTCCTCCCGGACCGGTGACCCAGCCTGCAGCGGCGCAACCCCTGGCGTTGATGGCTGCCCCGCCGTCACCGGCCATTTTCGCGACCGCCGCTTTGCTTTCGCCGATGGCAGCAGGCGGCGACGGGGTCGACTTCGCCCGTCAGGTGATTTCCCAGCAGATGCAGCTGATGGCCCAGCAACTGGCACTGCTGTCGGCTGTCGGCGTGACCGCCGCTCCGTCCAGTGCCGCGCCCATCGGTGCCGCGGTGCCGTGTCCGCTCGCGACCAGCTCGCTGCATCCGCCTGCGACGGTCGGATCGGGTGCAAGGCTCGAGCCTTCGCTGGATGCGGCTGACCGTGACTCGGAAGAGGAGGCCGCGCTCGCCCACACCACGTACGACGTCAAAAAGGCCTTCGGCGCGATCGCCCGCATCGACAACGGCGCGCGCTTCCAGCTCACCGCGCGTCAACGGGACAAACTGGACGCCTTCATCGCCCGCTACGTCGCCCGTACCGGAAAGTCCAAGGAGTACACCCGGCAGCACCGCCCGCACATGGCCGATCCCCGCGTGGTCAACGGATTTCGACCACTGCTGAAGGAGATCACCTACCCGATCGTGATCGAGCGCTCCAAGGGCGCCCACCTGCAGGATCTGGACGGCAACGACTATGTCGACGCCCTCAACGGCTTCGGCATGAGCCTGTTTGGCTGGCAGCCGGACTTCGTGCTCGATGCCGTGCGCGCGCAGCTGGAGCTGGGATACGAAATCGGCCCGCAGCATCCTCTGGCCGGCGAGGTGGCCCGGTTGGCCTGCGAGGTCACCGGTCACGACCGTGCGGCGCTCTGCAACACCGGGTCCGAGGCGGTGCTGGGTGCGCTGCGCATTGCCCGCACCGTCACCGGGCGGGAAACGGTGGTGCTGTTCACCGGCTCGTATCACGGAATCATCGACGAGATGATCGTGCGCGGCACCCGCACACGGCGCGCTGTACCGGCGGCCCCGGGCATCCTGCGCAATACCGCCGAGCACGTGATGGTGCTGGACTACGGGACCGCCGAATCGCTGGAGTTCATCCGCGCCCACGCCGGTGAGATCGCCGCGGTGCTGGTGGAGCCGGTGCAAAGCCGACGTCCGGATTTCCAGCCGGTGGCGTTCCTGTGCGAGCTGCGCGCGATCACGCGCGAGTCCGGGGCGCTGCTGGTCTTTGATGAAGTGGTGACCGGCTTCCGCGCGCACCCGGCCGGCACCCAGGGGCTGTTCGGTATCCAGGCCGATCTGGCCACCTACGGCAAGGTCGTCGGCGGCGGGTATCCGATCGGGCTGATCGCCGGCAAGCGCGAGTACATGGATGCGCTGGATGGCGGGCACTGGCAGTACGGCGACGACTCGGTGCCCACCGTCGGGGTCACCTATTTCGCCGGCACGTTTGTGCGGCACCCGCTGGCGCTGGCGGCGGCCAAGGCGGTGCTGATGCACGTCCGCGACGAAGGCGTCGGCCTGCAGGAGGGCCTCAACGGAACCGCGGCGGCGATGGTAGGGGAGCTCAACGCCTTCTGCACGCAGGTTGGCGCACCCGTGGCTGTCCGGCACTTTGCATCGGTGTGGAAGACAGTGTTTCTCGAGGATCACCCGCTGCAGGACCTGCTGTTCGCGATGATGCGCAGCCGCGGCATCCACATTCTCGACAACTTTCCGTGCTTCCTTACCACTGCCCACGATGAGGCCGACTGCAATCGGATCATCCACGCCTTCAAGGAGTCGATTAGCGAACTGCAGGACGTCGGTTTCCTGCCGCGCCATGCGGCGGCGCAATGCGTGGACATGGATGCCAACCGCCCTCCCGTGCCGGACGCGCGCATCGGCCGCGGGCCCGACGGTCGCCCTGGCTGGTACGTGCCCAACCCCGACGCGCCGGGCAAGTTCTTGAAGGTGGGTTGAACATGACCAGCGTCTTTCATCCCGACTGCGTTGATGCCGTTGACTACGATCCGTTCGCCAGCGGGCACGTGGCGCGCGTGGTACCAACCACCGAGCCGCAACGGGAGATCTGGCTTGCCAACCAGCTGGGTATGGAGGCGTCGCTTGCCTTCAACGAGTCGGTGTCGCTGCGGCTGCGAGGCGCACTGGATGTCGCTGCGTTGCAGCAGGCGTTGAGTGATCTGTTGGCGCGCCACGACGTCCTGCGGGCCAATGTCGGTCCGGAAGGGGAAACGCTGTGCATGCTGGATCGGGTCGAGTTGACATTTGAGGTTCTCGATCTGGGCGCTCACAGCAACGAGGCGCGTGCGACCGCGGTCGCGGACTGTCAGCGACTGGCGGTGGAAACACCGTTTGATCTGCGTAACGACCGGCTGTTCCGGGCCGGTCTTCTGCGGCTGGCCAGCGACGAGCATCTGCTGATGATGACCGCGCACCACATTGTCTGCGACGGCTGGTCGTGGTGGGTGCTGGTGCGGGAGCTCGGCGCCCTGTACGCCCTTCACAGCGGAGCGCCATCGCAGCCGCTGGCCCCGCCCGAGCACTTTGCGGATTATGCACTTGCGCTCGCCGCGCATCCGGATGGCGAAACCATTGCCGGGGACGAAGAGTACTGGTTGTCGCGTTTTTCCCAGGGGGTCCCGGTGCTGGAGTTGCCGCTGGATCGCCCACGACCGGCGCGGCGGAGCTTTGCGTCGTCCCGTGAGGATTACCTCATCGAGGCGGAGCTCGTCGAGGCGATCCGCAAGCTGGGAGCGCGACGCGGAGCCAGCCTGTTCGCAACGTTGCTGACGTGTTTCGCGGGTCTACTGGCGCGCCTGAGCGCGCAATCGCAGGTAGTGATCGGCATTCCTGCCGCCGGACAATCGGTGGACGGCCATGACAACCTGGTAGGCCATTGTGTGAACCTGCTGCCATTGCGGTTCGACCTTGACCTCGAACAGCCGGTGTCGGCCGCCATCGACGCTACCCGGGAGCTGTTGATGGATGCGCTGGACCATCAGCGCTATACCTTCGGCACCCTGTTGCAGAAGCTGAAAGTCGAACGCGATCCCTCGCGCCCCCCGTTGGTCAGCGTGATGTTCAACATCGACCAGGCGCTTGACGGCAAGAGCGGCAGCATGCCCGGGCTGGAGGTGGAATTTTCGAGCAACCCGCGATCGTTCGAAGATTTCGAGCTGTTCGTCAATGCGGTGCAGGTGGATGGCGCACTGCGGCTGGAATGCCAGTTCAACCGTGACCTGTTCAATGTCTCGACCATCCACCACTGGATGGGACACTTTCGCACGCTGTTGCGGGCCATGGTCGGGTCCGGTGACGAGGCGCTGGGTCGGCTGCCGTTGTTGGCCGAGACCGAACGCCACCAATTGCTGGAGCGCTTCAATGATACCCAGCTGGACTTGCCGCGGGACATCTGTGTGCACGAACTCTTCGAGGCGCGGGCGGCCGCAACGCCCTCGGCGGTTGCGGTGGTGTTTGAAGGCGAGGCGCTCAGCTACGGGGAGCTGAACGCTCGCGCCAACCGGGTGGCCCATCAGTTGCGCTCACTCGGTGTCGGTCCGGAGACGCCGGTGGCGGTATGCGTCGAGCGCAGCCCGTCCCTGGTGGTCGCACTCGTCGCGGTATTGAAAGCCGGGGGCGCCTGCGTGCCGATCGACCCCCTTTACCCGCCGGCGCGTCAGGCTGCGATGCTGGCCGATTGCAAGCCGGTTGCAATACTGACCCGGCCGGTGCTCTACCCGCACCTGGGGACTCTGGCGCCGCAAGCAACCCTGCTGTGCATAGACCAGGCGCAGACCGCGATGCAGTTCCCCGATAGCGATCCCGGTCGCTCGCAGGGCATGGATGCGGGCAGCCTCGCGTACGTGATCTACACCTCCGGATCTACCGGCCAGCCCAAGGGGGTGGAGTTGATCCACCGGGGGACGGTCAACCTGCTGGAGAGCATGCGTCGCAGGCCGGGCATCGGCACGGACGATCGCTTGTTGGCGGTGACTACGATGTCCTTTGACATCGCGGTGATTGACGTGTTCCTGCCGCTGCTGGTGGGCGCACAGCTACATCTTGCCTGCCCGGAGACCGCGCTGGACGGCTCTGCGCTGAGCCACCAGTTGGCGGCGGAGCAAATCACGATCATGCAGGCAACCCCGTCGATCTGGCGGATGCTGCTCGACGTCGGCTGGACCCCTCCGGCGGGTTTCAAGGTGCTGTGCGGCGGGGAGACCATGGGTCCCGAGCTCGCCGCGCGCCTTGCCGCCGGTGGCGCGGATGTCTGGAACATGTACGGTCCAACCGAGGCCACCGTGTGCGCGACCTGCTGGAAGCTCGAGCTTGGCGCGCCGGGTACGCCACTCGGCAGGCCGACCGCCAATACCCGCGTCTACGTGCTGGATCCGCGGGGGCAGCCGGTTCCGGCAGGTGTGGCCGGCGAGATCCACATTGGAGGTGCCCAGGTCGCGCGTGGCTATCTCAAGCGGCCCGGGCTGACCGCCGAAAGGTTTCTGGCCGATCCGTTCGCCCGCGAGGCCGACGGACGCATGTACCGCACCGGCGACTTCGGCCGCTGGCGGGCGGACGGCAATCTTGAGTTCATCGGCCGGAGCGACTTCCAGGTCAAGGTGCGCGGCTTCCGCATCGAGCTGGGTGACATCGAAGCGCATCTGACCGCGCAGCCCGGGATTGCCGAAACCGTGGTGATTGCCTGTCCGGACAGTCGCGAGGGCGTGCGTCTGGTCGCCTATGCGGTCGCCAGGTCCGGACATGGGGTCGACACGGAGGGGCTGCGGCGTGTTCTGGAGACCCGGCTCCCGGCTTACATGGTGCCCGGACACATCGTTGCCTTGTCGGCGCTGCCGCGTCTGTCCAATGGCAAGGTCGACCGCCAAGCACTGCCAATACCCGGACCGGACGTCGGCTACCGGTACCTGGCACCGCGCAATGCGCTCGAGCGCATCGTGGCTGGCGAGATGGCCACACTCCTGGGAGCGCCCCAGGTGGGCGTGGACGAGGATTTCTTCCTGATCGGCGGACACTCCCTGCTCGGTGCGCAACTTATCTCGCGTCTCAACGAGCTGCTGGATGGGTCGCTGACCCTGCGGTCCATCTTCGATGCTCCCACGCCGATGGCACTTGCCGCGCTGATGGGTGATCAAACCGGGCGGGCGAATGCATCGGTCATCCCGGCGCGTGCCGACCAGCGGCGCGCGCCGCTCTCGCCGATGCAACAGCGCCTCTGGGTGCTGGAACAGATGCAACCCGGGCGGGTGGTCTACAACACGCCTTCGGCACATCGTCTGCGCGGTGTCTTCGACGCCGCCGCGTTCCAGGCCGCGTTCTCCGAAGTGGTGCGGCGTCAGCCATCGCTGCGGACGGTCATCGTCGACCAGGACGGCACCGTCATGCAGGTCGTGCGAGACGAGGTCGACTCGAGATTGAAAATGATCGATCTCTCGGCGGTCGGCGCCGATGCGCGGGAACGCGAGATGTTCCGGCAGATGGAAGCACTGGTCGCGCAGCCCTTCGAGATCGAAGGTGGACTGCTGTTCCGCGCCTGCCTGTTCCGGATGGGTGATCAGGAGCACCTGCTGTTTTTCATGACCCACCACATCATCTGGGACGGCTGGTCATTTGATTTGCTGCATGCCGAGATGGCGGCGCTTTACAGCGCTTTCACCCAGGGGTTGCCATCACCCCTGCCCCCGCTTGCGGTCACTTACGGCGACTTCTGCGAATGGCATGTGGATCACCTGAAAAGCGACGAAATTGCCGTGCAGGTCGACTACTGGAAGCGCCACCTCGCCGGTGCGCTGGAGCCGTTGCAGTTGCCTCTCGATCAGCCACGGCCGCCGGAGAATACCGGCGACGGAGCGACCGACTGGAGCCATATCGACGCTGATCTGGGCAGCGCGGTGCAGGAGGTTGGCGCACGCGCCGACGCGACCTTGTTCATGACCCTGCTGGCGGCGTACTACGTGTTGTTGCACCGGACGGGTGGCCAACGGGACCTGGTCGTGGGGGTGCCTGTCCGCAACCGCGACATCGAGGCGCTGGAACCGGTGATGGGGTTCTTCGTCAACATGCTGCCGCTGCGGATGCACCTCGACCCGGAGCAACCATTCCTCACGTTCGTCGAAAAGGTGCGCGAGACCGTGCTGGATGCGTTCTCCCATTCGGACGTCCCCTTCGAACACCTTGTGCGCGAGCTGGATGTCGTACGCGACCCGAGCCGGTCGCCGGTCTACCAGGCCGTGTTCTCGTTCCAGGATGCGCGCAGGCGCAAGCTCGATTGGGGCGGGCTGCATGACGAGCACGTCCCGCTGTTCCAGCGCGGCGCGGCCACCGACCTGGGTCTGTGGTTCCTGGCGCACGGGTCCGGTCTTTCCGGCGGTCTGACCTACAACACGGACGTGTTTTCGGGAACGACCGCCGCACTGCTCAACCGTCGCTACGTGGCGTTGCTGCACGCGGTGTGTCGAGACCCGAATGTGCGGGTGGGCGACATCGACATGATGTGCGATGAAGACCGCGATGCACAGTCGGCTTGCAACGCAACAGGGGCGCCGGTGCCCGAAGAGCTGACCCTGCATGCCTTGCTGGACCGGCAGGCCAACGCCACGCCGGACCGATGCGCTGTGCGCTTTGAAGGCGGCGACACAAGCTATGCCCAGCTTCAGGCGCGCAGCAACCGGATTGCTGCCGCAATACGTGCCCGGGGCGTGCGTCCGGGCGATCTGGTCGGTATCTGCCTGAATCGCAACGTCGACCTGATTGCCAGCATGATCGGTGTGCTCAAGGCCGGTGGTGCCTATGTGCCGCTGGACCCGTTCTACCCACTGGACCGTTTGCAGTTCATGGTCGAGGATGCGCGCCTCGCGCTGGTCGTCAGTCAGGGCGATCACGCCGACGGCCTGGGCTTGCCGCGGAGATCCGTGCTGTTGCTGGATACGGATGCGGCCGAGCTCGATGCCGCGCCGTCGCCCCATGCCGAGCTGGAGCTCGCCGATGGCGAGGCGATCGCGTATGTCATCTACACCTCCGGCTCCACCGGCAGGCCCAAAGGTGTGCAGGTGCCGCATCGCGCGGTACTGAACTTTCTTGAAAGCATGCGCCACGCACCTGGGCTGGATAGTCACGACCGGCTGCTGGCAGTCACCACGACCTCGTTCGACATTGCGGTGCTGGAGGTATTCCTGCCCTTGAGCGTGGGTGCGGTGATCCTGTTTGCCGGTCGCGACACGGCGATGGACGGTCATGCGATGGTGCGGGCGCTGGACGAGGACCGTGCGACGGTCATGCAGGCCACGCCGTCGACATGGCGGATGCTGGTGGACGCAGGCTGGAGCCCGCCTGCCGGATTCCGGATATTGTGCGGCGGCGAACCGCTTGCCGCCGATCTCGCCGCGCATCTGTGTGCCTTGTCCGACGACGTGTGGAACATGTACGGACCAACGGAGACGACCGTCTGGTCGACCTGCTGGCGTGTCCGTAATCTGGATGGCGGGATCACCATCGGCAAGCCGATTGCGAACACGACGGTGCACATCCTTGACGAGCGCCTGCAGCCTTGTCCGATCGGGGTTGCGGGGGAAATCTGCATTGGCGGCCGCGGCGTGGCGACCGGCTACCTCAATCGTCCGGAGCTGACTGCCGAGCGCTTCCTTGATGATCCCTTTGCCAACGGCGCAGGAGCGCCCGGAACGTCGGCCAGGCTCTACCGGACCGGTGATCGTGGCCGATGGCGCACGGATGGTGAACTTGAGCATCTCGGGCGTCTGGACTCCCAGATCAAGCTGCGCGGCCACCGTATCGAGCTGGAGGAAATCAGCAACAACCTGCTGACCGATCCCGGCGTCGCGCGGGCCATCGTGATACCGCGCGAAGACCGGCCTGGGGACGTGCGGCTGGTGGCATACGTGGTACCAGAGATGGGCGCGGGAGTGGATCAGCGCGCGCTGCTCGGGCATCTGCGCAAGCTGTTGCCCGATTACATGGTGCCGCAGCACGTGGTGGCGCTCAGCAGCCTGCCGCTGTTGCCCAACGGCAAGATCGACCGCCATGCCTTGCCGCCACCTTCGCATACGCCGACTGCCGCCACTGCGGCAACAGACGTGGATGGGGGCACGGGGCCAGGCACCGCTGCTGACCCCCGGGTGGTCTATCTGCAGGGCGTGTGGTCCGAACTGCTGGGAACCCCAGCCGGACCGCAGGACAACTTCTTTGATCTGGGCGGGCATTCAATGCTGGCCGTCGAGATGGCCAACCGGGTGTCCCGCGATACCGGTGTCCGCCTGAAGCTGATGCGGCTGGTCAGCCAGTCGCTGGAACAGATGGCGATGGAGCTGCCCGTAGCACCGGTCGGGTTGGCAATGGAGGAGGGCATGACGCAGGCGGGCGGCTCGAGGCTTGGTCGTGGCTTGCGTCGCCTGTTCGGACGCAGTCAGGCATCGGCGCCATGAGTGGACCGCAGTTCTTCGGTGAGGCGTCCCACGCCCTGTTCGGCATCATGCATCCTGCGGTGACGCCGGCACGCGGAGCGATGCTGATCTGCCAGCCGCTGCTGCAGGATGGCCTCAACAGCCATCGAGGCATGTGGACGGTGGCCGAAGGACTGGCGAAGGCGGGGACTCATGCGCTGCGGTTCGACTGGTACGGCAGCGGCGATTCGGGCGGTGATGGCGGGCAGCTGGCGTTGCCCGGAATGCAGTCGGACCTGCGGCATGCCGACGCTTTTCTGGCCTCGGTCTCCGGTGACCTGCCGCGCCGCTGGCTGGCCCTGCGCAGCGCGTCGATCGCGCTGCTGTCATACGCCAGCAGACAGCGCGAACCGGTGGATCTGGTGCTGTGGGATCCGTGCGTGTCAGGTCGCGACCTGGTGAGCGGCTGGCGGGCCATGCATCAGCTGCAGTTGAGCAAGGCGGGGCGGTTCCCGCACGGGCACGCGCTACCGTCGGCGGATGACTTGCTCGGATTTCAGGTTTGCCCTGGGCTGCTGGCAGCCTTGACAACGTTTGACGCATGCCAATTGCGACTGCCCGCCGGCAGCAGGGTGTTGATGGTGACGTGGACGTGCAGTGCCGCACAGGACCGATTGATGGAGCATCTGCGCCTTTCCGGGACCACGGTAACCAGTCTGTTGCTCGCCGTCGATGACGGCCCTGACCTCACTGATCCCGAGCGGTTCGAGAACCAGTCGCTTCCGCGTCGCAGCATCACCCAGCTGCTGGGCCATTTGAACGGGAGCGCACACGCATGAACGTGGAAGCGCAGCAGGCCGGTGCGGCGGCTTTGGCCTGTTCTGCGCTGTCCGGCGAAACCGCCCATCGCTTTGGTGCCGGCCTGGTCGGAATTCTGCACCGACCGGCGCAGCCGGCTGGCCAACGGGTCGCGGTAATCCTGATCAACGCGGGACTGGTACATCGCGTGGGCCCTTTCCGCGGCTATGTGGAACTCGCACGCGTGTTTGCCTCGCAGGGTTACCCCGTACTGCGCTACGACGTCGGTGGGCTGGGTGACAGTGAGGCCGCGCGGCTCGGCTCGGTGGAGAGTCGCGTCACCGAACTCAAATCAGCCATCGAACTATTGGAAGCACAGGTCGGAGCGGCGCGTTTCGTGCTCGGCGGCATTTGCTCCGGCGCCGACGACGGATTCCTGCTGGCCGGTCTGGAACCGCGGGTTGTCGGACTGATCATGCTGGATGGGCCTGCGCATCGAGCACCCGGATACTGGTGGCGACACATCCTGCACAAGATGATGGCGCCCCGTGAGTTGGCGCGCAGTCTCCGTTTGAGATGGGCCGGCCGGCCTCCTGCCGATGACTATCGCGAGTTTCCGCCGCGCGATGAGGCGATTGCCCAGCTGGGCCAGCTGGTGGCGCGCGATGTCCGGCTGTTCTTCCTGCACACAGCGGGCAACTCGCACTACATCAATCATCGCAGTCAATTTTTCCGCAACTTCGGGCGTGTTGCCAGAGCCAGCCAGGTGACAATGGATATGTGGCGCGATTGCGACCATACGTTCTATCTGCGCCGCGACCGCGAGCGCCTGCAACAGACGCTGCTGGCTTGGCTGCAGCGCGAGTTTGCTGCCGATCCATCGCCGCTCGCCGGTCGCTCAGGCTGATGGCGGTGGCCAGCAATACGCCGATGGCCAGTGTGATCATGCCGGTTTTCAACGCGGAGCGGTTTCTTGACGCCGCGCTTGCGAGCGCTCTTTCGCAGGACTATGACGACTTTGAAGTGGTGATCCTGGATGACGGATCGACCGACCGCAGCTCGGAGATCGCGCTCGATCACGCCAGCGCCCACCCGCACCGCGTCCACTACTTCCGCCAGGACAATGCCGGCTTCTGCATGGCGCGCAACGCCGCGATCGCGCATGCACGGGGCCGCTATCTGGCGTTGCTGGATTCTGACGACCTCTGGATGCCGTGGCATCTGTCACAGGCAGTTGCAGCACTGGAGTCCCACCCCGGCGCAGTGCTGGCACATGCCGACGTTCGCTTCATCGATGAAGGTGGCGCGGTACTGGAGGAGTTCCTCGACCCGCAACGATGGGCGGGTTGGGAGCACGACCCGTTCACGGCCATCCTGCTGCGCTACGAGCATGTCGCGTGTGCGACCACCGTGTTTCCCAGAGCATTGGCTGTTGAAATGGGTGGATTTGACCCGCGTTACACAGGACTTGGCTGTGAGGATCGCGATTTATGGCTACGTCTTGCGTTGCGCGGCCGGGTGATCCACTTGGGCTACCACGGCGCCGACTACCGCGTGCACAGCGGCGGCGTGAGTCGCCGGTTCGAGCGGATGCTGCAGGGGCGCCGGCTGCTGGTCGAGCGGATGACCGAATTTCCGGAAGGACGGCGGCTGCACTCGGCAGCGTTGGCGGCACTCGCGCTGAGCGAGGCGGAGGAGTGCGCGGTGGACCACCAGCGCGGGAGAGTGCTGCGCGCGTACGGAAATGCCATTCGCCTCAACCCGACTGACATGCGGGGTTGGCGCGGGCTTGCGCGCGCGCTGGTGCCACGCCGTGGGCGCACCGAGGCGCGACGCTGATGGGTGTGGCGAGCACCGCCGCCTCACCACCCAAGGGTATTGCCGGCCACTACCTGCGCTACTCCGCAGGCAGCCTGATGGGAATCGTGGCCGGCTTGATCTCATTCCCCATCCTGACCCGCCTGCTGGACAACACCCAGTACGGCATCCTCGGATACTTCGATACCTGGGTGCTGTTGGCGGTGTCCGTAGCCAAACTGGGTGCCCAGCATTCCTTGTTGCGCCTGTATCCCCACGGCGGCGACGCGGCACGAATGACGGCGTTTTCCACCAACCTGTTCTACGCCCCCTTGGCCATATCGATGGGGTTGTGGCTGGTGGTGGCACTGGTGCTTGGCGGTCTGAGCTGGGTCGGTCAGTGGCAGCACACCGCAATGTTCTGGCTCGCAGTGCTCATGGTTCCGATGCTGGTCTCATCAAGCATGGTCGAAATGGTGTTGCGCGCGATGGAGAACTCGCGACTGGCGATGTTGACGCGGGTCGGCTGGCGGTGGCTGGAACTGGCGTTGATCCTGGGTTGCGTTGTGCTGGTCCAGCAGAGCGCACTGGCAGCTTATGGGGGGCGGTTTGCCGCGGCAGTGCTGGCGTGCGGGTTCTTCTATTTTCGCTGGACCCGCAGGAACATGCGCTTCTCCCGCTCGGCTGTCGATGCGTCCGAATTGGGCCGGGGTATGGCGTATGGCCTGCCGCTGGTGGCCAACGAGATGGCAATGGTTGCCCTGGTATCGGTGGACCGACTGATGCTGAAGGAGCTTATGGGCGACTACGAGTCGGTGGGCATCTACACCATTGGTGCTTCGCTGGGCATGCAGGTGAGCGTGCTCCTGGGCGGGACGATGATGGAGGCGTTCGCGCCGGCGGCCAACCGGCTGTTTGACACGTCAGGCGCAGAGGCGGTGCGCGAGCTCAAGTACAGGGTGCTGCTGGTGCTGACCTACGCGTCGATCGCAGTGGCGGTTTTGTGCGGATTCGTGGGCACGGACCTGATCGTGGCCCTGAGTGGCCCCGACAAGGCCGCGTCGGGGCCGGTGTTCGTGGTGATGGGGGTCATTTACGCCTTGCAGCCGGTGCTGGTGATTTCCGGCTACGGGCTACTGCTGGAAAAGCGCTCGATGAAGGTCCTGGTGCTGATGTGCGTGGCCGTGGTGGTCAACGTGATCGGCAACCTGCTGTGGATCCCCCCATATGGGGTCATGGGTGCCGTGTATGCGACCGCGATGAGCTCCGCTGTGCTGGCGATCTCCCACTGCGTGTTTGTGCAGCGCGACCTGCTGCAACTGCCGCGTTTGCGCACCGTCGTGATCGCCATCCTCGCCGCTGCCGTTGCCGGCCTCGTCAGCCGGGCGGGGAGCGAGCTCGGGGTGACCACCGGCTGGCATCGCTTGCTGGTGGTTGGGCCGGCGATGGCGGTTGCCTATGCGGCAATCGTGCTGGGACTGGACCGCGACTTGCGTGCAATGCTGGTGCAGTGGCGGCATCGATTCGCAGGCCGATCGTCCGGGGTCGCTTAGCGATCACGCAAAAAAATGGGCGCCCCGGTTGGGACGCCCATTCTGTTTCACTTTTAAGGCGGATATCAGGACGGGCGTGGATCTTCCGTCCTGAGTCCTTCCAGCAAGCTCAGCGTGCGGTGAAGCTGGCGTACGCCGAAACCGTCTCCAGAGCGGCAGTGGCATCGGAGCGCAGGACATAGCTGCCGAGGTCGGTGGACGCCCTGCCCACGATCATCTTGCCTTTGGCGTAGCCGTCAGTTGCGGTGTAGGCAGCGACCTTCACGACCTGACCATTCGGCCGTGTCACGTTGAAGATCACCCGCGCGCCACGGACAGGAGCGGTACCCTTCATGACACGCGCGGTCATGATCACCGTTTCACCCCTGCTGTAGACGCTCTTGTTCAGCGCCACGGTGTGCTCGAGCGCTCCGGTTGCGGGTGGCGGCGTCGGCGCCGTCGAGCTGGCGACGGTATAGCTCGCCGATCCGCTGGCGGTGTGGGTGGAGCCCACGGAGCTGCTGATGCCGGCTGCGATTGAGTACTTGCCTTCCTTCGCGGTCGTAGCCGATGTCACTGTCATCGCGGTTGTACCGGTCATACCCGGAGCCACCGACAGGGTGGACGTCAGCGTAGAGCTCCAACCTGACGGTGCCGACTTGGCCAACTGGAAGCTGGTGCTGGTGCAGGTGGCGCTGTCATTGTTGCGCACCGAAAGCGTGTAATTGGCTTTGGTGCCGGCCGTCAGCGAGCCGGTGGGGCCGGACAGGCCGATGGTCGGTGCCGAACG
>JBDSPO010000125.1:0-15978 GCA_039930265.1 Lysobacter sp.
CATGATGGGCTAAACAGGAAACAACACTCATGCGCCACATGAAATCAGGACGCAAGTTCAACCGTACCAGTGCCCATCGCGATGCGATGTTCACCAATATGGCTGCGTCCCTTATCAAGCACGGAGCGATCCGTACCACTCTGCCCAAAGCCAAGGAACTGCGCCGCGTTGCGGAGCCGTTGATTACCCTGGCCAAGACGGACGGTGTTGCCAACCGCCGCCTCGCCTTCTCGCGCCTGCGCGACAAGGAAGCGGTAGGCACGTTGTTTGTCGAACTCGGTCCGCGCTACAGCGCGCGGCCGGGCGGCTACCTGCGCATCCTCAAGTGCGGTTTCCGCGCGGGTGACAATGCGCCGATGGCCTATGTGGAGCTGGTTGACCGTCCGCAGGTTGCGGCGGAGTAATCAGCTCTCAATCCGGATGGCGGAAACGCCGCCGGGCTGCACGCGTCAACCCCGGCCCGGTGCCGGGGTTTTTGCGTTCCGGCGGTTCTCCGCTCTGGTTTCGGTCGGAACAGCTTGTGTACCGGCCCCAAGCCCGTATCGTGTGCACCCATGATCTCTATCCCTTCCGCCGTCGCCGCGTTTCGCCGCAACTTCCTGCTGGGTTTTGTCGCCTGCGTCGGCCTGATCGCCTACGCCCTGTACACACAGGTTTACGGCGGCTTGCAGCCCTGTCCGCTGTGCATCTTCCAACGCGTCGCTTTCGCAGCGTTGGGCGTGGTGTTCCTGATCGGCGGCTTGCATGCCCCGGCCGGTCAAAGGGCCCGACGGGTGTATGCGCTTGTAGCAATGCTGGCAGCGGCGCTGGGGGCGGCGATTGCGGGCAACCATGTGCGCCTGCAGCAGCTCCCCCCCGATCAGGTGCCCGCCTGCGGCCCGGGGCTGGATTATCTGCTCGATGCCATGCCGCTGACCGGCGTGGTCCGCAAGGTAATGACCGGGTCCGGCGAGTGTGCCGAAGTGGATTGGAGTTTTCTCGGCCTCGCCATGCCTGCATGGAGCCTGGTCTGCTTCCTCATGCTCGGTGGGTGGGCGCTGTATGCCGGATTCCGCCGCCGCTGACTGAGCCGCGGTGTGGTGACGTCCAATGGGGCTTGTGGGCGTTGCAACCGCGGCGGGTCGCGTGGATGATGGGATGCTGCTCCGCAACATAAGACCGCATCCATCATGCCCAGTACCCAACCCGCCCTGCACCCCGTGAACCTGCCTGAAAACTGGAATCCTGCGTCCTGGCGCGGGCGCACCGCGCTCCAGCTGCCGAACTATGACGATGCGGATGAGCTCGCCGGCGTGCTCGGCGAGCTGCGTGCGCTGCCGCCGCTGGTGACGTCATGGGAAATCCTGGCGCTCAAGCAGCAGATCGCCGATGCACAGGACGGCAAATGCTTCGTCCTGCAGGGCGGTGACTGCGCGGAAACCTTCGACGCCTGCTCATCGGACGTCATATCCAACCGGCTCAAGGTCCTGTTGCAGATGAGCCTGGTGCTCGTCCATGGCATGCGCACGCCGGTGGTGCGGGTGGGGCGGTTTGCCGGCCAGTACGCCAAGCCGCGCTCGGCGGATACCGAGACGGTGGATGGGGTGACCTTGCCGTGCTACCGCGGCGACATGGTCAACGCGCCCCAGTTCGAGGCGGCTGCACGGCGCCCGGACCCGCGCCGTATGGTGAAGGCGCACGCGCGCTCGGCAATGACGATGAATTTCGTCCGTGCGTTGATCGACGGTGGCTTTGCCGACCTGCGCCACCCCGAATACTGGAATCTCGACTGGGTGGGCCACTCGCCGCTGGCGGCGGAGTACCGCAGCATGGTCGAGTCGATCGGCGATGCGGTGCGGTTCATGGAGACCCTGTCGGGCGGGTCGGTTCGCAATCTGGACCGCGTGGATTTCTACACCTCCCATGAAGCGTTGCTGCTGCCGTATGAGGAGTCATTCACACGGCAGGTGCCGCGTCACTGGGGCTGGTTCAACCTCAGCACCCATTACCCGTGGATCGGCATGCGCACGGCGGCACTCGACGGCGCGCACGTGGAGTATTTCCGCGGTATCCGTAATCCGATCGCGCTCAAGGTCGGCCCGACCGTGACACCCGACCAGTTGATGCGGGTGGTGGACGTCCTCAATCCGCAGGACGAGCCGGGCCGCTTGACCCTGATCCACCGGATGGGCGCTGCGCATATCGCCGACAAGTTGCCGCCCCTGCTGGATGCCGTTCGCCGAGACGGGCGCCGGGTGCTATGGGTGTGCGATCCGATGCACGGCAATACCGAAGCGACCGCGAACGGCTACAAGACCCGCCGCTTTGCCAATATCGGCAGTGAGCTGGAACAGGCCTTCGACATTCATGCCGCGGCGGGTACCCGTCTGGGCGGCGCGCACCTGGAATTGACCGGCGAGGATGTGACCGAGTGTCTGGGCGGTGCGCGTGGCCTGACGGAAGTCGACCTGGAACGCGCCTACCATTCCACCGTCGATCCGCGTTTGAACTACGAGCAGGCGCTGGAAGTGGCGATGCTGATCGTGCGCAAGCATTCCTTACTGGCTTCGGCGGTCTGAGGGTAGCCCAGCGCAGTTCGATCGTGGCCGCCTCGGTGGGCCACAAAAAAGCCGCCCTTGGAGGGCGGCTTTTTCATTGCCGTCCCGGGAAGCCCCGGGGCGGTGACACCTTGGCGCGAATCAGTTACGGCCGGCGCGCTTGCGGTCGGTCTCGGTCAGGTGCTTCTTGCGCAGGCGGATCTCCCGCGGCGTGACTTCCACCAGCTCATCGTCCTCGATGAAATCCAGGGCCTGCTCCAGCGTGTACTTGATCGCCGGCGTCAGCTTGATTGCATCGTCCTTGCCGGACGCGCGCATGTTGGTCAACGGCTTGGTCTTGATCGCGTTGACCGTCAGATCGTTGTCCTTGGAGTGGATTCCGATCAGCTGGCCTTCGTAGACGTTGTCGCCCTCGGCGGCGAACAGCTTGCCACGCTCTTCCAACGGCCCCAGCGAGTAGGCAGGGGTGGCGCCGGCGGAGTTGGAGATCATCACGCCGTTCTGGCGCTTGGCGATCGCGCCCGCTTCGCGCGGGCCGTAATGGTCGAACACGTGGAACAGCAGCCCGGTGCCCTGGGTCAGCGTCTTGAATTCGTTCTGGAACCCGATCAGGCCGCGGGCGGGGATCATGTAGTCCAGGCGCACGCGCCCCTTGCCGTCGGACTCCATGTTCTTCAGCTGGCCCTTGCGGATGCCCAGCTTCTCCATGACGCCACCCTGATGCAGTTCCTCGACGTCCACCACCAGTTGCTCGACCGGCTCCATCAGCTGGCCGTCGATTTCCTTGATGATGACTTCCGGACGCGATACCGCCAGCTCGAAGCCTTCGCGGCGCATCGTCTCGATCAGCACCGACAGGTGCAGCTCGCCACGGCCGGAGACCAGGAACTTGTCGGGGTCGGAACCTTCTTCAACCTTCAACGCGACGTTGTGCAGGGTCTCACGCTCCAGCCGCTCACGGATCTGGCGGCTGGTGATGAACTTGCCGCCGCTGAAGTCCTTGCGACCGGCGAACGGCGAGTTGTTCACCTGGAAGGTCATGCTGATGGTCGGCTCATCGACGGTCAGCGGCGGCAGGGCCTCCGGGGCATCCACCGAGCACAGGGTGTCGGAGATGCTCAGACCCTGGATGCCGGAGATGGCGACGATATCGCCGGCCTCGGCTTCCTCGACCTCGACCCGCTCCAGGCCCATGAAGCCCAGAACCTGCAGCACTTTGGCCTGACGCTTCTTGCCTTCCCGGTCGATCACGGTGATCGGCATGTTGGTGCGCACCTTGCCGCGCTGGATGCGGCCGACGCCGATCAGGCCCACAAAGCTGTTGTAGTCCAGCTGGCTGATTCGCATCTGGAACGGGCCATCCGGATCCACGCTCGGCGGCGGCACGTGCTTCATGATCGCTTCGTACAGCGGGGTCATGTCGCCGTCGCGCACGGTGTCCTCAAGGCCGGCATAGCCGTGCAGGGCGGACGCATAGACGATCGGGAAGTCCAGCTGCTCGTTGGTCGCGCCCAGCTTGTCGAACAGGTCGAAGACCTGGTCGATCACCCAGTCCGGACGTGCGCCGGGACGGTCGATCTTGTTGACCACCACGATGGGCTGGAAGCCCATGGCGAACGCCTTCTGGGTCACGAAGCGCGTCTGCGGCATCGGTCCGTCCATCGCGTCAACCAGAATCAGCACCGAGTCGACCATCGACAGCACGCGCTCGACCTCGCCGCCGAAGTCGGCGTGTCCCGGGGTGTCGACGATGTTGATCCGGTTGCCCTGCCAGGTGATGGCGGTGTTCTTGGCCAGGATCGTGATGCCACGTTCCTTTTCCTGATCGTTGCTGTCCATCACCCGTTCGGCAAGAACGGTACGATCGGAGAACGTTCCGGACTGCTTCAGCAGGCAGTCAACGAGAGTGGTCTTGCCATGATCGACGTGGGCGACGATGGCGATATTGCGAAGGCGTTCGATGGACATGGAGTAGAGCGGCGCGTAGGCAGCTTTCAGAAGGAAGTCAGACAGTATATATGTCTGCGTGTTCCGCGCGGGTTCCGCTGTGCCGTGGGGTAAACTTGCGGGTCTGGCGTTCACCCAAGCGCCCCCTTGAGCAAACGGAGTCCTGCATGAGCCTGATCGCCACTTTCGATACCGAGCGCGGTCCGATCCGCATTGAACTGGCCGCCGACAAGGCGCCGCTCACCGTCGCCAATTTCGTCAATCTCGCCAAGAGGGGCTTTTACGACGGCCTGAACTTCCACCGCGTGCTGGCCGATTTCATGGTCCAGGGCGGCTGCCCGCAGGGCACCGGCACCGGCGGCCCCGGCTACCGTTTCGAGGACGAGACCGGTAATGGGCTGGCGCATGAGCGCGGCGTGCTGTCGATGGCCAATGCCGGCCCCGGCACCAATGGCAGCCAGTTTTTCATCACCCACGTGCCGTGCTCGTGGCTGGACGGCAAGCACACCGTGTTCGGCAAGGTGATCGAAGGCCAGGACATCGTCGACAGCGTCAAGCAGGGTGACAAGATCAAGTCGGTCCGGATTGAGGGCGACGTCGACGCTGCGCTGGCCGCCAAAGCGGACCGCGTGGCTGAGTGGAACAAGACACTCGACGCCACCGCGTGACCGCCATTGGAAGCCGGCGTAGCGCCGGCTTCCACGCTGCTTCCGGGAGTGGGTGTGGGAACTACATCGATCCATCGCGGACTGGTACTCGCACTGCTGCTGACCTCGATCACCGGGCTCGTGGCTTGCAAGCCGTCGGTCGACGCCGCCGTCCCGGAAGCCGGCGTTCCGGATACCGCACTGGACCGCGAGCTTGTCGACAGCCTGCAAGGGGTCTGGGCGACCGATGAGAACAACGGCGACGATGCCGAGACGGTCATCATGCTCAGCCCGGATGACGGCGCCGGGATGCAGCTGGTCCACGATGGTGTGTGGTGGCCGGGCACGGTCGAAGACGTCGATCGCGACAACCGCACCGTCGCCATGGTCACCCGGCATCCCTACAACCCGGAAGAGACGCTGACCTTCCGCAAGATCGCCGCCGTCGCTCCCCACCCCGAAGGCAGCTTCTCGCTGTCATTGACCTACGGCAGCGGCCAGACGACGCCGTTCGGATTCGTCCGGCGGCTGACTGCCCGGGACCGCGCCGACATCGCGCGGATCGTCGCCGAGGGAGTGGCGCAAGACGCGCGCGGCGACGGACCACTCCAACCGGACGCCTGCGATGCCGCTACCCTGCCGAGCCTGCGCGCGACACTGGTGTGCAACGAACAGGACTTTGCCGAGCTGGATGTGGATATGCGCAAACAGTTCACCGAGCTCGCTGAGCGCTACCCCGACGGTGCGAGTACCGTTGCGTCCGCCGAGGACCAGCTGAATGCCTGCGCGAGTCGGCGCTGCCTCACTGACGCGTATGCCAACTGGCAGTCCTATTTCGACCAGAATTACGACCTCGTCGATTTCGAGGTCCGCTAGCCGTTGCATGCGCGGCCGCGGGCTTAGGACCCGCCGGCAGAGGGCCGCGTGATAGCATTTATTGCGCTGCAGCATTGGGTTTTGCGCGCCAACTGTTCCCGTCCAGGAGAGGTCTTCAATGCGTCAGCTTTCCCAGCGCGTCGGTCGCGCGAAGCCCAGCGCGATCATGGTCGTCGCGGAAAAAGCCAGGCAGCTGAAAGCGCAGGGCCGGGACATCATCAGTTTTTCGATCGGGGTGCCGAATTTCCTGCCCGGCGAGCATGTCTACGCGGCCGCCCGCGCTGCGCTCGAGTGCGATTCCGGGCAGTACGGCAGCAACCGGGGTGCGGACGCGTTGCTGGACGCGTTTTTGCACCACCTCGAGGCGATTGGACTGACCGGCTACACCCGAGCCAACTGCGCGACCGGAATTGGCGCCAAGCACCTCATCTACAACATCGCCGAGGCGCTGCTGGACGAGGGTGACGGCTTCGCGTTCGCCACGCCGTACTGGACCAGTTACCTCGACATCGCGGAGATCCTCAACGCCGACATCCAGCTGTTGCCGTGCCCGGCATCACAGGACTACAAACTCACGCCCGACCAGCTTGATGTCGCGCTTGCGCGAAAGCCGAAACTGTTCCTGTTCAACAATCCGTCCAACCCCACCGGCATGGTGTATTCACGTGGCGAGATCGCGGCGCTGGCGGAAGTGATCGTCCGCCACCCGGACACCTGGATTCTGACTGACGACATCTACAACGCGATGGTGTTTGACGGGGTCGGTTACCACAACTTTGTCCATGCGCGTCCTGAACTGCGCGACCGGGTGATCTTCGTCGACTCGCTGTCCAAGACCTACGGGATGCCAGGGTGGCGGGTCGGCCTGATGGCCGGTCCCGAAGTGGTCGCACGCGCGGTCGCGACGATGAACTCCAACCACATCACCAGCCTGCCCGAGGTGGTTTCAGCGGCGGCCATTGCCGCCCTGTCCGGCCCGCAGGAGGTTCCGGAGGCCAAGTGCCGGGAGTTCCAGCACAAGCGTGACCAGGTCCTGGCGACACTCGATGCGATCCCCGGCGTCGTCTGCCCCCGGCCGCAGGGCGCGTTCTATGCATTTCCGGATGTCAGCGTGTCGTTTGGCCGCACCCATGGGCCCAGTGGTCTGGAAGTCCGCGATGACCTGACCTTCTGCCATGCGCTGCTGGAGGCCAAGGGCGTGGCCTGCGTCCCCGGCTCGGCGTTTGGCGAGCCCCGCGCCGTGCGTATCAGCTACACCTGCCCGTCCCCGCAACTGGCGCCGGGCCTGCAGCGTATTGCCGAGTTCTTTGCCGAACTCCACTGAAACCCGCTTCCTATCTCCCCCAACCTGCAACAGGAGCCCCCCATGAAGAACCCCGTCCGCGTTGCCATCACCGGTGCTGCCGGTCAGATCGGCTATTCGCTGCTGTTCCGTATCGCCTCCGGCGAGATGCTGGGCAAGGATCAGCCGGTGATCCTGCAGATGCTCGAGCTGCCGATGGAAAAAGCCCAGGCCGCGCTGAAGGGCGTGATGATGGAGCTGGAAGACTGCGCATTCCCGCTGCTGGCGGGCATGGTCGGCACCGATGACGCCGAAGTGGCGTTCAAGGACGCCGACATCGCCCTGCTTGTCGGCGCGCGTCCGCGCGGCCCGGGCATGGAGCGCAAGGATCTGCTGCTGGAAAACGCGAAGATTTTCACCGCCCAGGGCGCCGCGTTGAACAAGGTCGCCAGTCGCGACGTCAAGGTGCTGGTGGTAGGCAATCCGGCCAATACCAATGCCTATATCGCCATGAAATCCGCGCCCGATCTCAATCCTGCCAACTTCACCGCAATGTTGCGCCTGGACCACAACCGCGCGCTCTCGCAGCTGGCCACCAAGGCCGGCGTGCCGGTCGGAGATATCGAAAATCTCGTGGTGTGGGGCAACCACAGCCCCACCATGTACCCGGACTATCGCTTCGCGACCGTCAACGGCGACTCGTTGAAGGACAAAATCAACGATGCCGCCTGGAACGCCGATACGTTCATTCCGCAGGTCGGCAAGCGTGGCGCGGCGATCATCGAGGCGCGGGGTCTTTCGTCTGCCGCCTCGGCTGCCAACGCTGCGATCGACCATATCCGTGACTGGGTAATGGGCAGCAACGGCAAGTGGGTGACGATGGGCGTGGCGTCCGACGGCAGCTACGGCATTCCCGAGGGCATCATCTACGGCGTGCCGGTGATCACCGACAACGGCAGCTACCGCCGCGTTGAAGGCCTTGCCGTGGACGACTTCAGCCGCGCGGCCATGGACAAGACGCTCGCGGAGCTGGAAGAAGAGCGCGAAGGCGTGGCGCACCTGCTGGGCTGAGCGCTGGCACACGCGTCAACGACGGGGCAGCTTCGGCTGCCCCGCTGCGTTTGGCTGCGGCTGAAACACGGGGCCGGCTAGAATAGGTGGATCGACGGAGGCGCGGATGCGCCGCTGACCCTGCCACCCACGCATTCCCTGCCGTTCATAGCTGGCGCCCCCGCGCGGCGTGCTGGACGGCGGGTAACGGAGCCCAGATGAGCGATACAGCCCCCACCCAGCCGAAGCCGAAGAAATCCGTCGCCCTCAGTGGCACGCCCGCCGGCAACACCGCGTTGTGCACGGTGGGTCGCAGCGGCAACGACCTGCACTACCGCGGTTACGACATCCACGAGCTCGCCACGAAGTCGACGTTCGAGGAGGTCGCCCATCTGCTGGTACACGGCGTGCTGCCGACCCGCGCCCAGCTCGCGGCGTACAAGACCAAGCTGCGTCGCCTGCGCGGTCTCCCGGCGCTGGTGACCGAGGCATTGGAACTGGTGCCCGCCAACGCCCACCCGATGGACGTGCTGCGTACCGGCTGTTCGATGCTGGGCACGGTGCTGCCAGAACGCGACAGTCATCCGGCGTCGGAGGCACGCGACATCGCCGACACCCTGATCGCGAGCTTCGGGTCGATGCTGCTGTACTGGTGGCATTTCACCCGCAACGGTCGCCGCATCGAGGTTGAAACCCACGACGACAGTGTCGCCGCGCACTTCCTGCATCTTCTGCACGGTCAGCCGCCGAGCACGCTGCATGCCGACGCGCTGGACAAATCGCTGGTGCTGTATGCCGAGCACGAGTTCAACGCCAGCACCTTCGCCGCGCGGGTCATCGCCGGTACCGGGTCGGACATGCACTCCTGCCTGACCGGCGCGATCGGTGCGTTGCGCGGCCCCAAACACGGTGGCGCCAACGAAGTGGCGATGGACATCATCAGCCGCTATGACAGCGCCGATGAAGCCGAAGCCGACATCCGCGCGCGCATGGAGCGCAAGGAAATCGTCATCGGGTTCGGCCACCCGGTGTACACCGTGGGTGATCCGCGTAATCCCATCATCAAGGAACTCAGCCACAAGTTGTGCGAGGAGGGCGGCAACCGGGTCCTGTTCGACGTCTCCGAGCGGATCGAGAACCTGATGATGGACACCAAGAAGATGTTCCCGAACCTCGACTGGTACAGCGCGTCGGCGTATCACATGATGGGTATTCCGACGGCGATGTTCACGCCGCTGTTCGTGATCGCCCGCACCACCGGCTGGAGCGCGCACGTGATCGAACAGCGCGAGGATGGCAAGATCATCCGCCCCAGCGCGAACTATGTGGGCCCCGAGGATCGGGACTACGTGGAACTGGACGCGCGCTGAGCGCGGCGCGTCACCGCTGACGTCGATCAGAAATGAAAAGGCCACGCAGATGCGTGGCCTTTTCCATGGGCAAGTCGCAGCAGCTCAGCTCAGGCCTTCGGCCTGCAACACGGCTTGCACACCGGCGTCCTGGTCCATGCGCTCGCGGAAGGCCGCAAGCTGATCCAGTTCGCTCATGTCGATGCCGACCAAGGACGCCCAACGCAGCGTCATATAGAGATAGGCATCGGCAAAACTGCGGAAGCCGGCCAGCCACTCCTGGCCTTCCAGTTGGCGTTCGGCGGTCTCCAACATGCCGCGCACGCGGCTGCGGGCGGCCGCCTTGATCCCGTCATGCTGCGCCGCATCGGCATGGAATTTCGCCGGAGCGAACAACGGATTGAACGCCGGATGCAGGTCGGAGTTGACGAACGCCAACCAGCGGGTGGCCTGGGCGCGCTGCTGTGCGCTGCCATCGCCGGCCAGGCCCGCTGCAGGATAGCGGTCAGCGATATAGCCCATGATCGCGGCGTTCTGGGTCAGGAGAAATTCGCCATCGACCAGCGCGGGAACCGCCCCGCTTGGATTGATCGCCAGATACGCGGGCGCTTTCATCGACGCGGCGCTCATGATTTCGACCTCGTACGGCTGGCCGGTCCATTGCAGGGCGATGTGGTCAGCGGTCGAGCAGGAACCAGGTTTGGTATACAGCTTCATGCGATCTCCGGGTGGGGACGGGGGCGGGCGGCCGCGTTGGCGGTGCCCTCCGACCCATTATCCCTCCACGCCGAGCGCGCGTGCTCAGGTGCCAGCCTGGATCCGGGTCGAGTGCAGATTCTGCACCTTGAGAAACGTGTGATCGCCAATGGTCGCGACGCGGTACGCGTTACGCCAGTTCGGACTGGCGATTGCCAACGCCGCGAAGTGACTCGCCCCGGGGACGATTTCCTCGCGCTCGCCGGGTGGCAGTTCCCAGTTGCGCTGTGCTTCCAGCGCGATGGTCACCGACTCCGCCCACGCCTCGGTATTGCTGAGACGGGTGTTGGGCGAGACGATGGTGGGAGCAAACTGCTTGCGCGCGGTCACCACGTCACACACGCTGTCTCCCCACAGGCCGCTGTCGCGGCGCCGCAGCGCGACTTCGGCGACGGCCTGCTGGCCTTCGGCCGACTGGTTGCGGGCTTCCAGGTACAGGGTGGTGCTCAGGCAAAGCGAGTCGGCGCTTTGCGGTGACAATATCGAGGCCAACCACATGATCCAGGCCAGTTTCATGACGAACTCCTTGCTCCGTTGCGCCGACAGCGGTTGCCCCGCCCCGAGGGAGCGGATGGCCGTGTTGCCGGCATGGCGTACTGGGGAGGCGGCGGCTCTATGGCTCGCTTGGCCCCTGCACCTGTGTCCCGCAGAGGGCGGGAAGGTGATGGGTCACCGGGTGGTGACTGGGAAAGTTGCGGCACGTTAGCGGTCGATATTTAAACCTGGACTGAACAGGGGTGCCTGTTCACATTGGTGCCGGGGCCAGATCGGTCCGCTCCGGACGTGACGGAGGCTGGCTGCCAAGGCTATCGCGAACCTAGGCCAGCGGCCTCGCCAACGCGGCAGATTGCGCCTCAGCCGGGCTGTCTCGCGTCCGCATGGCGCCGATCAGAGCTGCGCGGCGAGCCGGCACCCCTCGTCGATGGCGCGCTTGGCGTCCAGTTCCGCAGCGAGCTTCGCACCGCCGATCACGTGCAGTTGAGCGGCGTGGTCGCCCAGTTTCAACGCCAGCGGATTGAAAGGCACCTGCCCCGCGCACACCACCACGTGATCGACCGCGAGCAGTTGCTCTTTGCCGCCGATCCGCACGCGAAGCCCCGCATCGTCCACCCCCAGGTAAGTCACCCCGTTGAGCATGCTTACCTGCTGGTGTTTCAACGTCGCCCGATGGATCCAGCCGGTGGTCTTGCCGAGGCCGGCCCCCGGCTTGCCTTCGCTGCGCTGGAGGAGCCACAGCTCGCGTGCCGGCGGCGACGGCAGCATGGGCGACAGGCCGCCGCGGTTGTCCGTGTAGTCCAGATCGACCCCCCACTCACGCCGCCAGCGCGAGGGATCCAGGGTTGGCGAGCCACCGGCCTGGACCAGGAATTCGGCGACATCGAAACCGATGCCGCCCGCACCGATGATCGCGGCACGCCGGCCAACTTCGACCGTCCCGTTGAGGACGTCGGCGTAACCGACGACTTTGGGATGATCCGCGCCCGGGAACTCCACATCCCGCGCGGCCACTCCCGTGGCCAGCACCACATGGTCAAACCCGGTCAGATCCGCTTCCGTCGCGCGGGTACCAAGTCGAAGCTCGACGGCGGTCAATTCGATCTGGCGCTGGAAATAGCGCAGCGTCTCGTGGAATTCCTCCTTGCCCGGGATCTGCTTGGCAAGATTGAACTGGCCACCGATCCGCTGGGAGGCCTCGAACAGGGTGACGTGGTGCCCGCGCCCCGCGGCGGTCGTCGCGCAGGCCATGCCGGCGGGACCGGCACCGACCACCGCGATGCGCCTGGGTGCGGTGGTCGGCAGATACTGGAGTTCGGTTTCCGCGCAAGCGCGCGGGTTGACCAGGCAACTGGCGCGCTGGTTGGCGAACACATGATCCAGACACGCCTGGTTGCAGGCGATACACGTGTTGATCTCATCGCTGCGCCGCGCACGCGCTTTGGCCACCCACTGCGGGTCGGCAAGCAGGGGCCGCGCCATCGACACCATGTCCGCCTCGCCGCTGGCAAGAATGCGTTCGGCGGTATCGGGCATGTTGATGCGATTGGTCGCGATTACCGGCACGCCGACCTGCGGGCGCAGGCGCGCGGTGATGCCGGTGAACGCGCCGCGCGGTACCGAGGTGGCGATCGTGGGCACGCGCGATTCATGCCACCCGATGCCGGTATTGATCAGCGTCGCGCCCGCGGCTTCGACGGCGCGCGCCTGCGCAAGGACCTCCTCCCAGCTGAGTGCGTCGTCCACCAGGTCGATCATCGACAGACGGTAGATCAGGATGAAGTCCCGCCCGCAGGCTTCACGGATGCGCCGCACGATCTCGACGGCGAAGCGCATCCGGCGACTCGCATCGCCACCGAATGCATCGTTGCGGCGGTTGGTGCGCTGGGCGGTGAACTGATTCAGCAGGTAGCCCTCGGAACCCATCACCTCGACGCCGTCATAGCCGGCGTCGCGCGCCAACAGGGCGCTGCGTACGAAGGCGGCGATCTGGCGCTCGACCCCGCGCGCCGACAGCGCACGTGGGGTGAAGGGATTGATTGGCGACTTGATCCGGCTGGGAGCGACCTGCAGCGGATGGTAGCCGTAGCGTCCGGCGTGCAGGATCTGCAGACAGATGCGGCCGCCATGCGCGTGCACCGCGGCGGTGATCTGGCGATGCTTGCGCACCTCCCACGGCCGGCTCAGCTTGCCGCCGAAGGGCTTCAACCAGCCGGTGATGTTGGGCGCGAAGCCACCGGTCACCATCAAGCCGACGCCGCCGGCCGCACGCTCGGCGAAGTAGGCCGCCAACTTGGGAAAGTCGCTTGCCTTGTCCTCCAGCCCGGTGTGCATTGAACCCATCAACACCCGGTTGGGCAGGGTGCAAAACCCGAGATCCAACGGGGCGAACAGGTGCGGGTAGAGCGGCGGCAGGCTGGTCATCGAGAATACGCTTGCGTATGGATCAGGCACGATGCCGCGAATCCGGCCATGCAGCAAGCTGTCGGCGTCCGCTCAAGGACCGCACTCATGCGAGCGGGGTCGCTGGAGTCGCGGGTTTTGCACGCAGCGGACATTCGTCCACGCCGGCCTTATCGCAGGGCAGGCACAGTGGCAGGTGTTACCAGGAGGGTTGCAGATGAGCCAGCACGACAGTCGATCCGCGGTGCGCCCGTCCCCGGACCAGCCATTGCTGGACGTGACCGACTACGTCATCGATTACACGATCCGGTCGGAGGAGGCGTTCGACACCGCCCGTTACATGTTGCTGGACTCGCTGGCGTGTTCGGCGCTGGCGATGAAGCACGCCGACTGCGTGGCGCATCTTGGCCCCGTGGTGCCGGGTGCGCAGATGGCAGGCGGCGCGCGCGTGCCGTTCACCGCGTACCAGCTGGATCCGGTGCAGGCGGCGTACAACATCGGCGTGCAGATCCGCTGGCTGGATTTCAACGACACCTGGCTGGCGGCCGAGTGGGGACACCCCTCCGACAATCTCGGTGCGATCCTGGCGGTGGCGGACTATCTCGGCCGCCAGGCCGAAGCGGCGGGAGAGCCGCCGATGACGGTGCGCGATGTGCTGGGCTGGGCCATCAAGGCGCATGAAATCCAGGGCTGCTACGCCCTCCAGAACGCTTTCAACCGGCGCGGAATGGACCATGTGATCCTGGTGCGTCTTGCCTCCACCGCGGTTGCCACCCGGATGCTGGGGGGCGACCGCACGGCGATCTGGTCGGCGCTGTCGCACAGCTGGATGGACAACGGCGTCCTGCGCACCTACCGCCATGCACCCAACACCGGCCCTCGCAAGAGCTGGGCTGCCGGTGATGCGTGTCGCCGCGCGGTAACCCATGCGCTCAACGCCATCGGTGGTGAGGTGGGCTGCCCGAGTGCCTTGAGCGCGCCGACGTGGGGCTTCTACGACGTCGCTTGCAACGGCCAGCCCTTTTCCTTCGAGCGGCCATTTGGCAGCTACGTGATGGAGAACCTGCTGTTCAAGCTCAGCTTTCCGGCGGAGTTCCACGCCCAGACCGCGGTCGAGTGTGCGATGCAACTGCACGCGGCGGTGCGCGCGCAGCTCGATGCCGGCGGCACGGATGCCATCGAGCGCATTGCGCTGGAAACCCAGCAGGCAGCCATCCGCATCATCGACAAGACCGGTCCGCTGGACAACTACGCGGATCGGGACCATTGCCTGCAATACATGGTCGCCGTTCCGCTGATCTTCGGTCGACTGGTGGCGGAAGACTACGGCGACGCGGTCGCGGCTGACCCACGCATCGACGCGCTGCGCGCGAAGATGACGGTGCAGGAGAATCCGCGTTTCACCCGCGACTACACCGATCCAGACAAGCGCTTCATCGGCAATGCGGTGCAAGTGTTTTTCCGCGATGGCAGCAACACGCCAAAGGTCGCGGTGGACGTGCCGATCGGTCATCGCCGCCGCCGTGAGGAGGGCATTCCGGTGCTGATGGAGAAATTTTCTTCAGCGATGCGCGATCGCCTGCCGCGGGAGCGCGCCGAGCACGTTATCCGTCTGGCAGAGAGCCCGCAGAGGCTGGAGGCGCTCGCGATTCCCGACTTCATGGCGCTGTTCACAAACTGAACAGGGGGATAACTGGGCTGGTGCCAAAAGGAACTTTCGGCAGTTGTTAGCCGTGCGTTAACATGGCCTTCACGTAGACGAACATAACCTGCGCACCGATGGCGTCATAGCGGCAGCCGTCCTGCAACGGTACCGAACCGCGCTTCTGCGTTTTTCAATCTGGATTTACACGGAGATACACCAATGAACAAGAAACTCCTTTGCGCAGCCATGCTGGGCGGCCTCGTTTTTGCTGGCGCCGCCAATGCCCAGCAGTTCGACGACCGCTGGTACCTGACCGGCTCGGCCGGTATGAACATCCAGGACAACAAGCGTGACAGCCGCGACGCGCCGTTCATCGCCCTGGGTGTCGGCAAGTTCCTGAACCCGAACTGGTCGCTCGACGCCGAGCTGAACTACCAGAATCCGAATGCCGATCGCAATCAGGATCTGAACTGGAGCCAGTACGGCATCTCGCTGGACGCGCGTTATCACTTCCTGGCCGAAGGCCGTAACTGGAACCCGTACGTGCTGATGGGCCTTGGCTACCAGCGCGCGGAAGAAGAGTTTGATCCTTCCAATGCGTTGCTGCCGTCGCGCTTCACCCGCAACGGTGCCCCGAGCGTGCGCAAGGACGGCCATGCCGCCGCCAAGCTCGGTTTCGGCGCCCAGGGCGACGTGGGCCGCGTCAAGATCCGTACCGAGTTGGCGTACCGCATTGACGGCGACGACAACAGCGTGGGCGCGTACCTGGGCGATGACGTGCCGCGTGATGACGGTGCCGACTGGTTCGGCGACGTTCTGGCCTCCGTTGGCGTCGTGGTCCCGCTGGGTCCGCCGCCGATGACGGCCGTTGGCCCGGCGCCGATGGCACCTGGCTGTGCGGATCTGGATGACGACGGCGACGGCGTCAACAACTGCGACGACAAGTGCCCCGATTCCCAGCCTGGCCAGACCGTTGGTCCGGACGGTTGCC
>JBDSPO010000126.1:0-3033 GCA_039930265.1 Lysobacter sp.
GTGGCGATGCCAAACCCCGACGGTCGCCTGCGCCCCGGACTGTTCGGTGATGTCGTCCTCAGCGACGCCGCCGCCCGGGAGGCGCTGACGGTGCCACGCTCCGCCGTCCTGGACAGCGGTGTGCGGCAACTGGTTCTGGTACAGGTCGGCGAAGGCCGGTTCGAACCGCGCGACGTGGTACTGGGGGAGCGCTCGGGCGAGCGGGTCGAGGTTCTGGAAGGCCTCCGCGACGGCGAACGTGTGGTGGTGTCCGCCAACTTCCTGATCGATGCCGAGAGCAATCTGCAATCCGCGCTGGAGTCACTGACGCCCCCTCAGGACCATGAGGCGTCCGATACCGATACGCGTAACGATGCAGCACCATCGACACCGGCAGAAAGCGCCGTACCGGACGACCACCAACCCTCGGTGCCGCCGGCTGCCGACGTGGATCACGCCAGCCATGCCCCCCGCACGACGCAGGACGCTGCCGAAGTGACGCCTGACGCCGCAATGGATGATCACTCCGCCCACGGCGCGCACCCGGTGGAGCACTGACATGCTGGCACGCCTGATCGAATGGTCTGTCCGCAACGTTTTTCTGGTGCTGGTAATGGCCATCGCCGTGACCGGCGGTGGCATCTACGCACTCCTCAACACACCGCTCGATGCCCAGCCGGACCTGTCCGACGTCCAGGTCATCGTGTTCGCCGACGTGCCGGGGCAGGCCCCGCAGGTGGTCGAAGACCAGGTGACCTTCCCTCTGTCGACGGCGATGCTGGCGGTGCCCCGCTCCAAGGTGGTCCGGGGCATTTCGATGTTCGGCGCCTCCTACGTCTACGTGATCTTCGAGGACGGCACGGACATCTACTGGGCCCGCGCACGGGTGCTGGAATACCTCAACACCGCGTCCAAGCAGATGCCCGCAGGGGTGACACCGACCCTCGGGCCGGATGCCACCGGCGTGGGCTGGGTCTACCAGTACGTGCTGGAGGGCAAGCAGAAATCCCTCGACGAACTGCGTGCCATCCAGGACTGGTACGTCCGCTACCAGTTGACCAACTCGCCGGGCGTGGCCGAGGTCGCCAGTGTGGGCGGCTTCGTCCGCGAGTACTCGATCACCGTGGACCCGGGCAAGCTGCGCCAGTACGGCGTGCCCCTGTCCCGGATCTCCGAGGTGGTCGCCCAGAGCAACCGTGACGTCGGCGGCCGCGTCATCGAGATGACCGAAACCGAGTACATGATCCGCGGGCGCGGCTATCTGCGCGGGATCGAGGACATCGAGAGCCTCGTGGTCAAAAGCGATGCCGGCACGCCGGTGCTGATCGCCGATATCGCGCATGTCGAACTGGTTCCAGGAGAGCGCCGTGGCATTGCCGAGCTGAACGGTGAAGGCGAGGTGGTGGCCGGCATCGCCATCGCCCGCTATGGCGAGAACGCGCTGGCCGTCATCGAAGGGTTGAAGGAGAAGATGGCGGAAATCCAGACCGGCTTGCCGGAAGGCGTGAGCCTGAAGGCCGTCTATGACCGCTCCGACCTCATCCAGCACGCCATCGCCACGCTGCGCACCACGCTGATCGAGGAAAGCCTCATCGTCGCGCTGGTGTGCATCGTGTTCCTGTTCCACGTCCGCAGCGCGCTGGTCGCCATCGTGATGCTGCCGGTCGGCGTCCTGATCGCGTTCATCGCCATGCGCATGTTGGGCATGAACTCCAACATCATGAGTCTGGGCGGTATCGCGATCGCGATCGGGGCCATGGTGGACGCGGCCATCGTGATGATCGAGAACGCCCACAAGCACATCGAACACAGCGACGGCAGTCGCTCGCACCGGCAACTGATCATCGACGCCTGCCGCGAAGTCGGGCCCGCCCTGTTCTTCAGCCTGCTGATCATCACCGTCGCGTTTTTGCCGGTTTTCGCGCTCGAAGACCAGGAAGGCCGGCTGTTCAAGCCGCTGGCCTTCACCAAGACCTTTGTCATGGCCGCCGGTGCTCTGCTCTCGGTCACCCTGGTGCCGGTGCTGATGTTGCTGTTCGTGCGCGGCAAGATCATCCCGGAGAAGAAGAACCCGGTGAACCGGTTCCTGATCGCGATCTACCGGCCGGTCATCGGGGTCGTGCTGCGACACAAGACCGCCACTCTTGCCGTCGCCGCGCTGACCCTGGTACTGACCCTGTGGCCGGCTTCCCGGCTCGGCAGCGAGTTCATGCCGACGCTCAACGAGGGCACGCTTCTCTATATGCCCGCATCCCTGCCCGGCATGTCGGTGACCAAGGCCGCCGAGCTGCTGCAGCAGCAGGATCGCATCATCAAGACCTTCCCCGAGGTGGCATCGGTGTTCGGCAAGGCCGGTCGTGCCATGACCGCGACCGATCCGGCACCGCTGGAGATGTTTGAAACGGTCATCAACCTCAAGCCGGAACACGCGTGGCGCGACGGCATGACGATCGACGCGCTGATTGCCGAGATGGACCAGGCCCTGCAATTTCCTGGCGTGGCCAATTCCTGGACCATGCCGATCAAGGCGCGTACCGACATGCTGTCCACCGGCATCCGCACGCCGATCGGTGTCAAGGTGTTCGGTACCGACTTGACCGAGATGGAACGGATTGCCAAGCAGATCGAAGCGGCGGTCCGCACCGTACCGGGCACCACCAGCGCCTACGCCGAACGACTGACCGGCGGCTATTACCTGGACATCCAACCCGACGTGCGCCAGTTGGCACGCTATGGACTGACCGTCGGCGACGTGCAGGATGTGATCTCGACGGCGCTGGGCGGCGAGCTGGTGACCACCACGATCGAGGGACGCGAACGCTTCGGAGTCATCGTTCGCTATCCCCGCGAATTGCGCCATGACCCGCAGACGATTGCCAGTGAGGTGCTGGTTGCCACTCCGGACGGCGCCCAGATCCCGCTGGGCGAGCTTGCAACGCTGTCAATCAACAAAGGCGCGACCGAGATCCGCACCGAGAACTCGTTGCTGTCCGCCTACGTGTATGTGGATACCCGCAACAGCGATCTGGGCGAGTACGTCCGCCTGGCGCAGGC
>JBDSPO010000127.1:0-6620 GCA_039930265.1 Lysobacter sp.
TAGCTCCAGCCACCGGTCAGCAGCAACTGGCCACCGGCCAGCGGTTGACGCCAGTTCGCCACCAGTTCTGCGCCCCGGGTGCGGGTGTCGACGGCGTTGGCGAAGTAGTTGGCGCTCTGCACGCCGGGCACCCCGAAACGGTCGAACACGAAGTCCTCCAGCGCTTCGCCGGTGATCCGCTCGGACAAGGCGACGCGATCATCGATGTCGATCTGGAACACGTCGAAGGAGACGTCCAGGTGCTCGCCGATCTGACTGGTGAAACCCAAGCCGAGGTTGAGCGATTGCTCCGCCTGCAACGGCGTGGCACCCAGCGCGCGTGCGATCGGGTTGTTGACCGACAGCAGCCGGCCCTGGGTCAGGCGACCGGACGCGTCGTAGCCGGTGGAGGTGGACTCATACCCGATCTGGCTCAGCGACGGCGCGCGCACGTTGTTGGACACGGAGCCGCGCAGCGCAAATGCCGGCGCGAACTCGTAGCGCGCCGACAGCTTGCCGGTGATCTCCCCGCCGAAGTCGCTGTAGTGCTCGTAGCGCGCGGCCGCGTCGGTGCTCAGCCGGTCGGTCAGGTCGCTGGACAGGCTGGCATAGACGCTGGCGACCTCGCGGCCGAGGTTGGCTTCATCACCGGGGGTCAAGCCACCGCCGGCCTGGGAACCGGTCGGCCGGTCGGTGTAGGGCCCAGCGGCGTAGGACGCGGGGTCGCCGGCGCCGGTGCGGTAGCCCTCGTGACGGAACTCCAGCCCGGTGGCGAAGGTGTGCTGGCCGAACACGCGGCGCAGATCAAGGTTGCCCAAGGTCTGCTCGAACCGGTAGGCAGCGGTCTTGAAGCGGGTGGGGCTGGAGGGACCAAGCGACGCATTCAACGAGTTGGTCAGGCGAAAGCCGAAATCGTTGATGCCGTGGTTGAGACTGGCGTCATAGTCCCAGTTGCCCCATTGACCGCGTACGCCGGCGACCGCCGCGAAATCGCGGTTCTCGCCTTCGGAGATCGGACGGTAGCCATCCGGGTAGACCTCGCGCCAGTTGTTGCTGCCATCGGGATAGCGGTAGTAGTTCGCACCTTCCGTGTCGCGCTGGTTGTAGGTGCCGAACAGATACGCGGTGGCGGTCTGGCCCAGCGGCAGCTCGCTGTTGAGCCACAGGTTCAGGTCACGCGATGCGCCATCGCCCAGCACATAGTTGCGCCGGCCAATGGTGGCGAGGTTGGCCGGCGTCTGCTCCTCGAAGAAGGGCAGTTGATCAAAGCCGGCGCGATTGGTCGGTTCGCGGTTCTTGAGCTCGAAGCCCACGCGGGCAAATCCGCCCTCCGCACCGATGCCGGTGCCGACCTTGCCGGCGAGGAAGCTGGTCTGGCCGTCGGTGACGGTGCGGTCGATCGGTTCGACATCCGTGTGATGGGCGCCAAAGCTCGCCTCCCATTGCCCGCCCTCGGGCGCGTCATCGAGGATCACGTTGACGACGCCGGCAATCGCGTCCGATCCGTACAGCGCCCCGGCGCCGTCGCGCAGCACCTCGACGCGCTTGATCGCGCTGACCGGGATCGAGTTGAAGTCCACCGGCGTGGTGCCGCGACCGATCTTGGAGCCCGTGTTGACCAGCGCGCTGTTGTGGCGGCGCTTGCCGTTGACCAGGACCAGCACCTGATCGGGGCTGAGCCCCCGCAACTGCGCGGCACGCACGTGGTCGGCGCCGCCGGAATTGGATTGGCGCGGAAAGTTGAATGACGGCAGCAGCACCTGCAACGCGCCGGCCAGTTCACCGTTGACGACCCCGGCCTTGCGCAGGTCATCGGCGGTCAGCACGTCGATCGGTGCGGTCGACTCCAGCACCGTGCGGTCGCTGGCACGGGTGCCGGTGACGATGATCTGGTCGAGGTTGACGGCCTGCCGGGCTGCCGTTGAAGACGGATCGACCGACTGGGCGTTGACGGGAGCGGCGAGCGCAACAGCGACGGCAAGGGCAAGCGGTGCCGCGTGGAAACGGGACATGGAAACTCCGGAAAGCAGGGGCGCAAGAGCGACGTGGAGGGGAGGGGAGGAGGACGGGCAGGAGTGCCGGGCGACGAATTACCACACGCTGCGGAAATTCTGTCAACATCCATCCGGATTAAGCGATATAGTCGCCGCCCTCCCCACTACAGGAATTCCGGATGTCCCTTCGTACTCACCTCGCCGCCCTTTTCCTGGTCGCTTCCCTCGGCGCCTGCGCCCACGGTCAGACGCCGTCAGCAGCGCCCGCCACAGCGGTGACAGCGGCGATGCACGACGATGTGGCCCGGCCAGCGGATGCGGCGGGTTGGCTGCGCAGCGAGCTGTACTTCGGTACCAGCAGCCTCAACGGCGAGCAGGGAGCGGTCGACGACGCGCGCTGGCGTGCATTTCTGGACACCGAAGTCACTTCGCGGTTTCCCGACGGGCTGACCGTGCTGGACGGCTATGGGCAGTGGTTGTTCCGTGGCAAGCCTGAGCCGGAGCGGCTCGGCACCAAGATCCTGATCGTGCTGCATGAAGACACGCCGCAGCGCACCGCTGATATCGAAGCGATCCGGCTGGCATGGAAGCAGGCGACCGGGCACCAGTCGGTGTTGTGGTCGCGGCAGCCGGTCGTCGTCTCGTTCTGAGCCTGCCGATGACCTCCATCCCCGCCCGGCCACGCTGGTTCGTCGCCGGTGATCTCAACGGTTTCTTCGGTCTGGTGGTCGACAACCTGTCGATCCTCGGCTTTATCGCCGCCGCGCTGATCGGCATTTTCGGATTTCCGGCGGACATCGTGTTCACCCGGATGTTTCCCGGGACCGCGCTGGGGGTGCTGGTCGGTAACCTGATCTACACCGTGATGGCGCGGCGGCTGGCGACGCGCACTGGCCGCCACGACGTCACCGCAATGCCCCTGGGGCTGGATGCGCCCACCAGCATCGGTATGGCGTTGCTGGTGCTGGGACCGGCATTTGTTGCATGGCAGGCGCAGGGGCTGGACGCGGAGCGCGCCGCGATCGCCACATGGCAACTGGGCATGGCATCGCTGGTGGTGATGGGGCTGCTGAAGCTGGTGTTGTCGTTCTGCGGTGAGGCGGTGACCCGCCTGGTCCCGCGGGCCGGGCTGCTGGGATCCATCGCCGGTATCGCGCTGGTGCTGATGGGCTTCCTGCCGCTGGTGGAGGCGATGCGCTCGCCGATCGTCGGCTTCGTCACCCTGGGATTGCTGCTGTACGTGCTGCTCGCCAAGGGCCGCTTGCCAGTGAAGCTGCCCGGGGTATTCGTGGCGTTTGTCGCCGGCACATTGCTCTATTACGGCCTCGGCGCCGCCGGACTGGGCGTGGGCTTCAGCTGGCCGCAAGCGACCCCGTTGCAGTTGGTGATTCCGTGGCCCAGTCTGGGCTTCATCGAAGGCCTGCCGGCGACGGTGGCTTACCTGCCGCTGCTGCTGCCGTTCGGGTTGCTGATGGTGGTCGGCGGGATCAACGTCAGCGAAAGTGCGCGTGCTGCCGGTGACGACTACCGTACCCGCGACATCCTGCTGGCGGAGGCGGTTTCCACGCTGGTAGCGGGCGTCTGCGGCGGCGTCGCCCAGACCACGCCCTATATCGGTCAACCCGCGTACAAGCACATGGGCGCACGCAGCGGCTACACGCTGCTGACCGGCCTGTTCATCGGCATCGGCGGCATGCTTGGCGTGGTGTCCGGGCTGGTGCAGTGGCTGCCGCTGGCGGTGCTCGCCCCGATCATTGTCTACGTGGCCCTGGACATCACCACCCAGGCGTTCCAGGCGACGCCGGCGCGGCACGCGGCTGCGATGGTGCTGGGGTTCCTGCCGTCGGTGGCGTACATGTTGGCGATCAAGGTCGGCAACCCGGCATGGATCGCGCCGGAGCGGTTCGCCGAGCTTATGACCAGCGCAGACGGCGGTCTGCCGGAGTTGGCGGTCATCGTGACATTGGGCAACGGCTTCATCATCACCGCGATGATCTGGACCTCGTCGGTGGTGGCGATGATTGATGGCCGACTGCGACGTGCCGCCGCCTTCCTTCTGGTCGGCGCAGCGCTGACCTCGGTCGGCCTGATCCATTCCGTGGACCCGCGGGGCGCCATTTACCTGCCATGGACCCTGGAAGGTCTGCCGCGACTGATTGCCATGCAGTTTGCAGGCGCCTACCTGGCGCTGGCGGCAGTGATGGGGCTGTTGTCGCTGCAACGCTTTCCTGCCGCCGAAGGCCAGCCGGAGTGATCCCGGCGCGCACTTGAACCCAGCGGCGGTGAGCCGCATCTGTGAGGGTATCGCGGCCCGCGCGGGCCGCCCTTGCGAGGAGCCCACATCATGCGCATGGACAAGCTGACGTCCCGTTTCCAGCAGGCGCTCTCCGATGCGCAGTCGCTTGCGGTCGGTCGCGACCACAGCGTTATTGAGCCGGTGCACCTGCTGATCGCACTGATCGACCAGTCGGACGGCAGCACCCGGCCGCTGCTGTCGCAGGCCGGTATCAACGTGCCACTGCTGCGCGAGCGGCTGGGCGAGGTGATGCAGAAGCTGCCAACGGTGTCCGGCCAGGCGGGCAACGTCAGTGTCGGCAACGACCTGTCGCGCCTGCTCAACCTCACCGACAAATACGCCCAGCAGCGGGGCGATGCGTTTATCGCCACCGAGCTGTTCGTGCTGGCCGCATTGGAGGAGGGTGGTGAGACCGGCCGGGCCCTGAAGGCGGCCGGTGCCGAAAAATCCCGCCTCGAGGCGGCCATCGACAAGATGCGAGGGGGTGAGACCGTGCAATCGGAAACTGCCGAAGAACTGCGCCAGGCACTGGAGAAGTACACCGTCGACCTGACCGCGCGGGCCGAGTCCGGAAAACTTGACCCGGTGATCGGCCGCGATGAGGAAATCCGTCGCACGATCCAGGTCCTGCAGCGCCGGACGAAGAACAATCCGGTGTTGATCGGCGAGCCGGGTGTGGGCAAGACCGCGATCGCCGAAGGGCTGGCCCAGCGCATCATCAACAACGAGGTCCCGGAAGGTCTGCGCGGCAAACGTCTGTTGTCGCTGGACATGGGCGCGCTGATTGCCGGCGCCAAGTTCCGCGGCGAGTTCGAGGAGCGCCTCAAGGGTGTGCTGAATGACCTGGCCAAGAGCGAGGGTCAGGTGATCCTGTTCATCGATGAGCTGCACACCGTGGTTGGCGCTGGCAAAGCGGAAGGCTCGATGGACGCCGGCAACATGCTCAAGCCGGCGCTCGCGCGCGGCGAACTGCACTGCATCGGCGCGACCACGCTGGACGAGTACCGCAAGTACATCGAGAAGGACGCCGCCCTGGAGCGCCGCTTCCAGAAAGTGCTGGTCGGCGAGCCCAGCGTGGAGGACACCATCGCGATCCTGCGCGGGCTGAAGGAGCGTTACGCGGTCCACCATGGCGTGGAGATCACCGATCCGGCCATTGTCGCCGCCGCGACCCTGAGCCACCGTTACATCGCCGATCGCCAGTTGCCGGACAAGGCGATCGACCTCATGGACGAGGCCGCCAGCCGGATCCGCATGGAGATCGACTCCAAGCCCGAGGAGCTCGACCGCAAGGAACGCCGGCTGATCCAGCTGAAGATCCAGCGCGAGGCGCTGAAGAAGGAAAAGGACGACGCCAGTCGGCAGCGTCTGGCCGACCTGCAGGCGGAGATTGAGGTGTTGGAGCGTGACTTCAACGACCTGGAGGAGGTCTGGAAAGCCGAGAAGGCCACCCTGCAGGGCGCGACGAAGATCAAAGAGAAGATCGAGGCGGCCAAGCTGGAGCTGGAGTCCGCCCAGCGCGGCCAGGACTACGCGCGCATGAGCGAGATCCAGTACGGATTGCTGCCCGAGCTGGAGAAACAGGCGAAGGCCGCGCACGAGGCCGAGACCAAGGGCTTCACCCTGCTGCAGGACAAGGTCACCGAGGAGGAGATCGCCGAGGTCGTCAGCCGCTGGACCGGTATCCCGGTATCGAAAATGCTGGAAGGCGAGCGCGAGAAACTGCTGCAGATGGAGCAGCTCCTGCACGCCCGGGTGATCGGTCAGGACGAGGCGATCAAGGTGGTGTCCGACTCGGTGCGCCGCTCGCGCGCCGGCTTGTCCGACCCCAACCGCCCGTCCGGCTCGTTCCTGTTTCTGGGACCCACCGGCGTCGGCAAGACCGAGCTGTGCAAGGCGCTGGCCGAGTTCCTGTTCGACAGCGCCGAGGCGATGATCCGCATCGACATGAGCGAGTTCATGGAGAAGCACGCGGTCAGCCGTCTGGTCGGTGCGCCTCCGGGCTATGTCGGCTACGAAGAGGGTGGATACCTGACAGAAGCGGTGCGCCGTCGTCCGTACAGCGTGATCCTGCTGGACGAGGTGGAAAAAGCGCATCCGGATGTGTTCAACATTCTGTTGCAGGTGCTCGACGACGGCCGTCTGACCGATGGCCAGGGCCGCACGGTCGACTTCCGCAACACCGTCATCGTGATGACCTCCAACCTGGGCAGTCAGATGATCCAGGACATGTCCGATGACAGCGGGGACAGCGCCGATTCACCGGAGAGTTACACCAGGATGAAGGCGGCGGTGATGGGCGTGGTGCAAAACCATTTCCGCCCTGAATTCATCAACCGGCTCGACGATAT
>JBDSPO010000128.1:0-6715 GCA_039930265.1 Lysobacter sp.
TTGTTGCCAATGGGAATCATTCGCATTACAGTCTCACGCCTTCGCGATAGAGAATTCCAGATGTTTCGACAACGCAATTTGGCGCTGGGTCTAGCCTTGGCCGCCGCTACCCTCCAGTCGCACGCTGCCGAGCCGAACTCGGATCGCCAGGTGCCAAAACCCGGAGCCACTGCGTTGGATTTGGACAATGTGGTGGTCACCGCCACTCGCGGCACCAAGGCCATCGATAAGATCCCGGGCGCGGTGAGCGTGGTGACGCGCCAGGAGATCGATGAGCAGTTACTGGTGTCCGAGGATCTGAGCCAGGTTCTGGCGACGCAGGTGCCGGGCTATTCGCCTTCGCGACAAAAGCTCACCGGCTTTGGCGAGTCACTGCGCGGGCGTACCCCGTTGATCCTGTTCGACGGTGTGCCCCAGACCAATCCCCTGCGCGCCGGTGCGCGCGAGGGTTACTTCGCCGATCCGTCGGTCATCGAGCGCATCGAAGTGGTCAGCGGCGCGTCGGCCGTGCAGGGGCTAGGCGCCACTGGCGGCATCATCAACTACATCTCGCGCACCCCGCGCGAGGAGGGAACGCGGCAGACGCTGGATTTGAAGTACGGCACCCAGTTCATGCGCGACGACGCCACGTACAAGGCAGGCTATCTGCTGGAGCACAAGCGCCGCTTTGACGCGTTGCTTTACCTCGGCAGGACCCTTCGCGGCGTTGGCGTGGATGGCAACGGCGACCGGATCGGGATCGAGGGCACCCAGGGCGATACCCAGGACTCGGACGCGACCGATGTGTTCGCCAAGCTCGGCTGGGATTTCAGCGCTGCCCAGCGGCTGCAGTTGTCCTTCAACCAGTTCCGCATCTCCGGGGACGGTGATTGGGCGCGGGTGGAAGGCAACCGCCTCGCCGGGATGCCGACCTCGGCCGCTCGAGGCGAACCCCTTGGCGTTCCGCCCCGCAATCGCGTGCGTACCGTATCGGCGCAGTGGTCGCACACCGATTTCGCAGGCGGCGACGCGCTTGTGCAGCTCTACACCCAGGACTTCGCCGCCAGCTATGGCGCCGGTATTTTCGCTGCGTTCCAGGACGCGCGGATCGCGCCGGTGGGCACGCTGGTGGACCAGTCCGAGATCATTGCAGACAAGGCGGGCCTTCGCGCCAGCTGGACCCGCCCCGAGTTCCTGATCGAGCCGCTGGAACTTACCCTCGGGCTGGACTGGTTGTCTGACAGGTCGCAACAACGTCTTGCCGCCACCGGTCGCACTTGGGTACCGGAGCTCGATTTCCGCAGCGTGGCACCGTTTGTCCAGGTTGAATACGAGAATGGACCGGTCACCGTGCGCGGTGGCGCGCGGCGCGAACAGGCGAGTTTGGATGTGTCCGACTACGAGACCCTCGCGACGTACGGGCGGCAACAGGTGCGTGGTGGCCAGCGCTCCTTCAATCAGTGGGTCGGCAACATCGGCGCGGTGTGGCGGTTCGCGGACCAGTGGTCGGCCTTCGCCGCTTACAGCGAGGGCTTCGGGCTGCCCGACGTGGGCCTGGTGCTTCGTGCAGTGAACCGCCCCAACCAGTCGGTCGACCGGCTGATCGCCCTGGAACCGGTCGTCACCGACAACCGCGAGATCGGTGTGACGTGGTCCGGAACACACGGCAGCTTTACGGCCTCGGCCTACGAATCCCTCAGCGAGCTTGGCAGCCAGGTGCGGGTGGACAGCGCGACCGGCATCGGCTCAATCGCGCGGGTGCCGATCCGCGTGACTGGCGTGGAGTTCGCCGGTGAATGGCGCCCGCTCCCGGATTGGACCTTGCTGACGACCTACGCCACCACCCGTGGCAAGACGGCCGCAGCTGCGGGCCAGCCACTGGATGTGGACCTGGGCGCGCGCTCGCAGGGACCTGACAAGCTGGTCGGCGCCGTACGCTGGGCCATTACGCCCGCGGTGAGTGCCCGAATGCAGGCGGCTCATTACGCGTCGCGCCACATCAACGAAGGACGCCGCGCAGGCAGCGCCAGTCTTGAGGAAAATTTCGAGGGCTACACGGTCGCCGATCTCTCGGTCAGCTGGGCATCACGCCTGGGAACATTCGGACTGGGTATCGAGAACCTGCTTGACCGCCAGTACATCGGCTACTTCTCGCAGTCCAATCCGGGCGGAACCAGCTCGGACTACTTCGCCGGACACGGGCGCACCTACAGCTTCAGCTGGCGCCGCACGTTCGAATGAATGCACGCGCAGCCCCACTGGCGCCACGAGTCCGACCATCTGCGATGCGGCTGCACCGATGGGTGGCGCTGGCGTTCGGCCTGTGGTTCGCAACGCTCGGACTGACCGGCACGTTGCTGGTCTGGCACGGCGCTCTGGATCGCGCGCTGAACCCCGGCTGGTTCGCCCCGCGACCGCACTGCGTCGAGCCCGGGCGTGGTGCGGGGGATCAGCCCGTTGCCCGCGCGCTCGCCGTCCATGCGGCTCAACCGGGTGCCACAAGCGCCACCCAGGTGATCGCGCCGGAGATGCCGGGCGCGGCTTACACAGTGTGGAGCGGCGCCGGCGATGCACGCGTGCAGCATTTCATCGACGCGCGCTGCGGACAGTACCTGGGCTCGCGGCAGTGGGGCGCGGCGCCAACCGATCGTCGGCACCTCGTGCCGGCGCTGTACGAATTTCACCGTTCCCTGCTGCTCGGCGAGGTGGGGCATGTGCTGGTCGGGGTGGGCGGGCTGGTATTGCTGCTGCTGGCCGTGACCGGAGCCGTGTCGGCGTGGCCGAAGAACTCCTCTCTCCATTCGTGGCGCCGCACACTGACCATCAAGCGCGGCGCAAACGTCCGACGCCGCACCTACGACCTGCACCGCGCCACCGGCCTGTGGATGCTTCCCTTCCTGCTCCTGATGGCGTCGACCGGCACGTACCTGTGCTTTCCGAAACAAGGACGCGCCCTGGTGGCTGCAGTGCTACCTACACTACCGGCGACGATGGCCGCGCCACGGATCGGCTCGCAGCCATCCGCCGTATCTCCGGACGCCATGATCATCGCCGCCGAGCGGTATTTTCCGCAGGCTGCCTGGAGCCGCATTGTCCTGCCGACCCAAAAAGCGCCGTGGGTCGACCTCAGGCTCCTTCAGCCGGAAGAACTGCGCAAGGACACCGGCGATACGCGCCTGCGCCTTGCGAGCGATGGCGCGGTCGTGGACGCGCGGGATCCGCTGCATGCCCCGGTGGGCGATGTGCTGCTTTCGTGGCTGTTCCCCCTGCACAGCGGCGAGGCATTGGGTGTGGCCGGGCGCACCGCGTGGACAATATTCGGTCTGTCGCCACTGCTGCTGATCGTGACCGGGGGCTGGCTGTGGTGGAAGCGCCGGGCCGCGGCGTTCAACTGTGGTTGACGCGGCCTGTGAGGGGCAAGTCGCGCTTCAAGAGGTGGAACTGGTCGGCGCGTCATGACGCCATTGCGTCAACGCATCCAGCAGCGCGACCAGCAGTGCCGCCACGAGCGCGCCACCCAGGGTCAGCACAATGCGGGTAAACACTGCGTAGCTCGCGTCCTGCGTCGACAGCGAGCCGGCGATCAACGCCAGCGCCACCGACAGGCCGTATTGGTAGACGTTACTCGGGTGGGGACCGCTCAACATGCGGCTGCCCAGCCATAGGCCGCCGAGGAAAACGAGCCCAAGCAGGATCGACAGGTGCGCCGAGAGTGTGAATACCCACAGCACCGGGACCGCCACGGCCGCCCCGTACAGCGTGGCGCGGATTCGCTGTTGCGCTTCGAAGAACACCGCGCGACGCGTGGGGAACACCAGCACCATTGCGGCGATGACGGCCATCATCATGTCCGAAGGTTGCATCACCGTGTACAGCCAGAAACTCATGCCCAGCAGCACGCTTGCCCGAATCGCCGCGCCGAGGGTGACGTTGCCCTCGGTGGGAACGGGTTCATCGACATGTTGCTCGGTGGTACGGGCAGGAAACAGGAAATACACCAGCGGCCCCAATACCAGTGCCACCAGCGATGCCTGTACGAAGCCGTCCCGCAGCGTCTCGACGGTGGCATTGCCATTCATGCCCATCACCGAGAGCAGCACCGCCAGCACCACGATCAGCATCCCTGCCGGCGCACCGCTTTGCAGGATCATCCGGAAACCGGCGAAGTACGCCAACCACATGGCGCCGACGTACACCAACGGCATCGGGCGCAGGAGCTCGATCAACCATGTCATCGCATACACCATCACGATCATCGCTACCGGCCCACCGATCGCTTTCCCCGGACTGAATGCCTTGCGTTGCGCGGCGATAAGGCCGACCGGAAGGGCGGCAATGATCGGTGGCAGCGCCGGATTCAGCAGCGGGATCGCGGCAAACGCCAGCATGCCGGTCACACCCAGTCGTACCGCATACAGCGGGTCGTCGGCGACGTTGGGGCGTGGAGTCACATACATGGCTCGCGCCTCAGTAGAGGTAACTGACCCAGGATTTGACCCGTTGCACGCCGCGGGCAAGCAAGGCGATCGGGTTGCCGGTCCCGCCGGCGAAGATCACGGCATCCACCTTGCCCCCCACGCGCACGTTTCGAGGCCAGGCTTGCATGCCGCCAGAGAGTTCGATCCGCACCGGAATCCGACGAGCGGGCTCGAACCAGCGGTTGGACGCCTGGTTTGCGACCAGCCCCCCTTGAACGGCCCGACCGGGGTTGATGCCCCAAGCAATGCTTTGCACGCGGCCCTCGAATATGGTGCCCGGTAGTGCATCAAAAAGCAGATGCGCCGGGTCACCCGGCTTGACGTTCTGCAGTTGGTTCTCGCGCAGATCAACGGTGATCCAAGCCGCGTTGGCGTCGATGAACGTCATCGCCGGGTTCCCTGCCGCGATGAATTGCCCAGGCGACAGGGTCACGTTGGTCACGACGCCATAGTGCGGTGCCCTGACCACGGTGGACGCGAGATCGTATTGCGTGATTTCCAGTTTCGCCTGCGCTGCGAGGATCGCCGGGTTGTTGAGACCTTTGGGACCGAGTTGGGCGTTCGCACTCTCCAGATTCGCGCGTGCCGTGCTGAGGCCTGCCGCAGCATTGGCCGCCTCGGCGCGCTTCGCGTCCGCTTGCGACGCCGAGACGTAACCGCTTTTTTCGAGCTGCCGGACCCGCTCCGCATCAGTACGCGCGGTGTCGAGTTGCGTGCGCGCCTGGGTCACCGCCGCCTGCGCCGCCACCAGCGATGCCACGGATGCATTGATGTTCTGACATGCCGTCGCAAGGCTGGCTTCGGCCTGCCGGGTTGCCAATTCGAACGGTCGCGCGTCAAGTGAAAACAAGGGTGCGCCTGCCTCTACGACCGCATCGTCGGCCACCATGACCTGAGTCACTTCGCCCGACACGCGAGGGGCGATCTGCACGACATTGGCCGACACGATTCCCCGTGAGGATGCCGGCGCCAGGCGATCGCTCAACGCGTAAAGGGTGGCGATGACCATCAGCAACAGGACGACCCCGATCGCGATCGCTTTGGCAGGGTTTTTGGGGGGTGCCCCGTCACTTGCCACCCGCGGCTCGGGTTCGGGCACGGGCTCGCTCGTCGCGTGGGGGAAACTCCGCGCCGGTGCGGGTTCGGCAGGCTCGTTCACCGCATCTTCGTCAGACGTTAGCTTGCCATTCTCGCCCATTGGATGTTTCCTCTGGATCAGTGAGTCGATGGCGCCGAACAACGTCATTATCACTTGGAGTGCGCCAGATTCGGCCCGGTGCACGCCGCTTCCCGCCACCCCGCACGGCTGCACCACGCATCAGCTCAACCGGGCCAACGCGCAGGCTCCCCATCCACGCTCAGTCAAGCTCCTGCAAGCCACCACCTGACACGGTGAGGATTTGGCCGCTGACCCAGCTCGCTGCAGGTGAGCACAGGAACAGTGCGGCGTTGGCCATGTCCTGAGGTTCGCCCAACCGATGGATGGGGGTGTGAAGCAACATGGTCTTCTCGATCTCATCGTTCAGCACCGACTCCAACGCGGCTGTTCGGGTCGCGCCGGGCGCGATGCCGTTGACGCGGATGCCCATGGGGCCAAGATCGAATGCGATATTGCGGATGAGGTGGTTCGTCGCTGCCTTTGAAGCGCCATAAGCGGCCATGCGCTGGTTCTTGTTCTCACCGGCCATGGAGGTAATCGCCAGGATCGCTCCTCCACCAGCCTTCTCCATCTCCGGCGCCGCGAGCTGAGCGAGACGGAACAGCGAAAACACATTGAGGTCAAAGGCACGACGGAAATCCGCCATTGGCATCTCGAACGGTTTGGGTCCGCCACCGCCGGCGTTGCTGACCAGTACCGTCAACTTGCCAAAGCGCTCCACCGTCGTTCGCACGAGCTGGGCAAGATCGTCCTCGATGGTCACATTGCAGGCCATGCTGACAGCGGTGCCGCCTTGACTCTCAATCCCCTTGGCGACCGCGGCCGCCGCATCCGCATCCAAGTCGCTGACCATGACCGCAGCCCCGGCCGCGCCCATGGTTTCAGCAATGGCCCGTCCGATCCCCGCACCACCGCCGGTGACGACCGCCACCTGATGATCGAGTCGGAAGTCTGCTGGATTGAACATGGTGAACTCCATCACCAGGGGGGGAAATCTATCCGAACTCTACTCCCGAAACCCGTTACTGATCGGATACCGCCGCTCGCGCCCGAACGCCCGCCCCGACACCTTCGGACCCGGCGCGGCCTGATGGCGCTT
>JBDSPO010000129.1:0-7373 GCA_039930265.1 Lysobacter sp.
TGAATGTCGCGGCGACCCTCGGTCGGTTTGCCGGCAACCGGACTGCCCTGAACGGCACTCTGGACCGATTTCCCGGAGCGGCGCGCAGTGTGCACCTCGCATTGCTGTCGACGCACGCCAGCGGCGACCGCGAATCTGTGCTGCGCCACCTGCATACCCTGTATGGACTGGCCGGTATTGCCGGCGCCGAACAACTGGCCGCGCTCGCCCACCATCGCACTGACCCCACGGCGGCGACCGATACGCCAATCGAGGAGGAGATCCCGCTCGCACGGCTGACGGAGATCGGCCACGCGCTCGACGCGGTGAACGCCGAAATTGCCCGGGTCCGCCCCGCGCCCGCCGCGATGCCCGCCGCCGCGGTGCGCCGCGATGCGCCCGCACGGGCGGTCGGGCCGCTGCCGGCAGAGTTGCAGGCATCGCTGAGCAGCTTGCGCGAACTGCTGGCCACGTCCAGTCTCGGCGCACTGGATGCATTCACGGCCCTGCGCGGGATGCTTGATCATCATGACGCCCCGGCAGCCACCGCGATCGACGACGCGCTTGCCACTCTGGCCTTCGCGCCGGCGATGGAACACGTCGACAGCCTGTTGCAGGAGGATCGCCCATGAGTTCTGACCAATCCGCGCCATTTTCGCCGCTGCTGACGGCCGGTCGGCGTGCGCGCGTGCTGGTGGTGGATGATCAGCCGGCCAACATCCTCACCCTGCACCGCATGTTCGAGGACGAGTACGAGATGTTCATGGCCACCGGCGGGGAGCAGGCGCTGGCCTTCTGTCGCACCACCCCTCCGGATCTGGTGCTGCTGGACGTCATCATGCCGGAACCCGGTGGGCTGACGGTGTGCCGCACGCTGGCCGCCGATCCGGCCACCCGCGACATTCCGGTGATCTTTGTCACCGGCGTCGACGATCCCGACGGCGAGGCGGCGTGCTGGGATGCCGGCGGGGTGGATTTCATCACCAAGCCGTTCAATGCCCGCACTGTCAGCCACCGGGTGCGCGCCCACCTCACGCTCAAGCGTCAGGCCGACCTGCTGCGGCGCCTGGCATGGCTGGACGGTTTGACGGGCATCCCCAACCGCCGTCATTTCGACGACTGCCTGCAGGCGGAGTGGCGCCGTTGCGCGCGCCTGGGCTCGCCATTGGCGCTGGTCAGCTTCGACATCGACCATTTCAAGGGCTACAACGACACCCAGGGCCATCTCGTCGGCGACGATGCGCTGCGTGAAGTGGCGTTGGCGGCGACCGGCTGCGTCTCCCGCCCCGGCGACCTGGTCGCCCGCACCGGCGGCGAGGAGTTTGCCGCACTGCTGTCGCACATCGACATGCGAGGCGCGGAGATCATCGGCGAGAACATCCGTCAGGCGATCTTCGATCTGGGGATCGGGCATCCCGCAAGCGATCTCGGCAGGATTACCGTCAGCGTCGGTGTGACCAGCGTCATACCCGCGCCCGGCGGTGACCCGGTGCAGCTGCTCGCGGCAGCGGACCGCGCGCTGTACGCGGCCAAGGCGGCCGGTCGCAACTGCGTCCGGGTTGACCACATGGATACAGGCGCAGTGCCGGTCCAACCTGTGGCGGCCGACTGAGCGGAATGCGCGGTGCCGCGCCGCGCGGGCATGATCCTGGCGCTATTGATCCTGCGTCGCCCGGTTTTGCCATGACCGCCCGCGCACGCACATGACGGCCGATCTTTTTGCACCGCTGGACGCGGGTAGCCGCCTGCCGCTCGGCGCGCAGGCCTGGCTGCTGCACGGATTTGCGCTGCCGCACGTGGACACTCTGTTGCCGGCCCTGGCCGCGGTCATCCGGGACACCCCGCTGCGGCACATGACCACGCCCGGCGGTCTGCCGATGTCGGTGGCCACCACCAGTTGCGGCGCGGTCGGCTGGGTCGGCGGCCGTGACGGCTACCGTTACGCCGTGCGCGATCCGCGGACGGGGCGACACTGGCCCGCCATGCCGGACGTGTTCGCCAGCATCGCGAACGCCGCGGCGGAGAGCGCCGGTTTCGCGCATTTCGCGCCAGATACCTGCCTGATCAATCGCTACCGGCCCGGAACCCGCCTGACGCTGCACCAGGACCGTGACGAGCAGGACCTGGCGGCGCCGATCGTGTCGGTCTCACTTGGCCTGCCGGCGACGTTTCTCTTCGGCGGATTGGCCCGCAGCGACCGCACCGTGCGGGTGCCGCTGGGGCATGGCGATGTCGCCGTGTGGGGTGGGGTGGACCGATTGCGCTTCCACGGCGTGCTGCCGGTCGCACCGGGCGAGCACCCGGCGCTGGGCCGGCAGCGGATCAACCTGACCTTTCGCCGGGCCGCAACGGCCGCCTGCTAGTCCAGCGGGATGCCGAAATGCAGCGCTTCGATCCGCAGCCGCTCGCGCAGGTAGAACGCGTGGGCGTCCTGACGCTGGGTGCCCGAATCCAGCTGCAGCCGCACGCATCCCTCCTGCTTGGCCTGGACCTTGAGCCAGTCGAGCATCGCCTTGCCGTAACCACGGCTGCGCGAGTTGCCGTCGGTGATCAGGTCATCGACATAGACATGCTTGCCCACGGCGAGCATTTCCATCACCCGCCATGCCGCGAACGCCCGTGGCACGCCCGCGTCGTCATAGAGCACGCTGGCGCGGCAACCGTCGCTGGCGATCTGACGCTGCATCTGGGTGACAAAGCGCTGCTCATCAAACTCGGGTCGCAACTGGGCGACCACCGGCCAGACGGCGCGCAGCTCGTCGCTGCCGGTGACGGTGCGGATGGCGGGCATGAACGTGGTCAGTTCCAGTCGAACAGCTTCCAGTAGACCTTCCCGTCCTTGGACGACTCGTCCGGAAAGCCGTCACCGTTGTCGTCCATCAAATAATAGGTGGGTCCACGGACCGGGGTGACCTTGACCACCTTCAACTGGCCGCCGACGCGGTACTCCTGGATCACGTCGCCATTGTCCTGCACGCGCTCGATGACTTCCGCGTTGCGCAGGTCCGCGGTGGGATCGTTCGGGTCGGGCTGGCCGCCGGTGCTGGCGCAACCGGCGAGGGCGACAACGCACAACGCGAACAGCAGGGTAGGGAGGCTACGCATGGCAGGGACGCTCCAGAGACGGGTGGGTAGCGGGTGCAGGCGGCGATTGGATTCAGGATACGCGGTTGCGCCGCACGGATGCGCGGCCCTGCGGAGCGCCTCGTCCGCACGCGCAAGTAGAATTGCCGCATGAAAAGACTCGTGCTGATCGACGGTTCCAGTTATCTCTACCGCGCCTTCCATGCGCTGCCGCCGCTGACCAACGCCGAGGGTAATCCGACCGGCGCGCTGTTCGGGGTGGTCAACATGCTGCGCGCCACGCTGAAGGAGGACCCCGATTACGTCGCCTTCGTGGTGGACGCCCCCGGCCGGACCTTCCGCGACGATCTGGACGCGGAGTACAAGGCCAACCGGCCGCCGATGCCCGATGACCTGCGTCCGCAGGTGCAGCCGATGTGCGACATCGTGCACGCGCTGGGCATCGACATCATCCGCATCGAGGGCGTGGAGGCTGACGACGTCATCGGCACTCTGGCGGTACAGGCAGCCGATGCCGGCATCGACGTCACCATCTCCACCAGTGACAAGGACTTCGCCCAGCTGGTGCGCAGCGCCCAGGACGGCAACGGCGAGCCACGCGCCGGCATTGCGCTGGTCAACACGATGAGCGGCAGCCGGCTGGACAACGACGCGAGCGTGATCGAGAAGTTCGGCGTGCGCGCGGACCAGATCATCGACTACCTGGCGCTGATGGGCGACAAGGTCGACAACATCCCCGGCGTGGACAAGTGCGGGCCGAAGACGGCCGCCAAATGGCTGGCCGAGTACGGCAGTCTGGCCGGGGTGATCGACAACGCCGACAGCATCAAGGGCAAGATCGGCGATAACCTGCGCGCGGTCATCGATCGCCTGCCGCTCAACCGCACCCTGACCACGATCAAGCTGGACGTGGATGTCGGCCGCACCCCGACCGAGTTGGTGCTGCGCGGGCAGCATGTCGAGGACCTGCGCGCTCTGTATGCCCGCTACGGCTTCAAACAGGCGCTGCGCGACATCGAAGGGGACGCGGGTGGTGGTCCGGGCGACGCTGCCTCCGGCACGGGCAGTGTGCGCAACACCGCCGCCGGCTACGCCCGCACCAGCGCTGCGGCGACCGACGCCATTGACCCGGAACTCGCAGCACCGGGCGAGTACGAGTGCGTGGACACGCGCGACCAGCTCGACGCCTGGATCGTCCGCTTGCAGGAGGCGAACGAGTTCGCCTTCGACACCGAGACCGACGCGCTGGATGCGATGCGCGCCAACCTGGTCGGCCTGAGTTTTGCGGTCGAGCCGGGGCGGGCCTGCTACATCCCGGTCGGGCACGACTATCCCGGTGCCCCGGCCCAACTGGATCGCGCCGAGGTGCTGGAGGCGCTGCGACCGCTGCTGACCGACCCGCGCAAACGCAAGATCGGCCAGCACGGCAAGTACGAGATGCACGTGTTGCGCCGCCATGGGGTGGTGATCCGCGGTTACGCCGACGACACGATGCTGGAGAGTTTCGTCCACAACGCCACGGCCAGCCGCCACGACATGGACTCGCTGGCGCTGCGCTACCTGGGCTATGAGACGACCAAGTTCACCGATGTGGCCGGCAAGGGCGCCAAGCAGATCACCTTCAACCAGGTGTCCGTGGACGACGCGGTGAACTATGCGGCCGAGGACGCCGATATCACCCTGCGCCTGCACCGCGTGCTGTCGGCCAAGCTGGCCACCGAGCCGGCGCTGGAAAAGGTCTACCGCGAGATCGAGATGCCGCTGGTGCCGGTGCTGGAGCGCATCGAAGCCAATGGCGTGCTGATTGACGCGGACGAGTTGCGGCGGCAGTCGGCCGATCTGGGCAGGCGGATGCTGGATGCCCAGCAGAAAGCCACCGCACTGGCGGGCCGCACGTTCAACCTCGACTCGCCCAAGCAGGTGTGCGCGCTGCTGTTTGACGAGCTCAAGCTGCCGGCGCTGGTGAAGACCCCCAAGGGCCAGCCTTCCGCCAACGAGGAGGCGCTGGAGGCGATCGCCGACCAGCACGAGTTGCCGCGGGTAATCCTCGATTACCGCAGTCTGGCCAAGCTGCGCGGCACGTACACCGACAAGCTGCCGCAGATGATCAATGCCGACACCGGCCGGCTCCACACGAGCTACCACCAGGCCGGTGCCGCCACCGGTCGGCTGTCATCCAGCGATCCCAACCTGCAGAACATCCCGATCCGCACCGTCGATGGTCGCCACATCCGTACTGCCTTCATCGCCCCGCCGGGGCGCCGGATTGTCGCCTGCGACTATTCGCAGATCGAGCTGCGGATCATGGCCCACCTGTCCGGCGATGAAGGTCTGCTGCGCGCCTTCGCCGCCGGCGCCGACATCCACAAGGCGACAGCGGCCGAGGTCTTCGGCAAGTCCATGGACGAGGTCGGCAGTGACGAGCGCCGCGCCGCCAAGGCGATCAACTTCGGCCTGATGTACGGCATGAGCGCATTTGGCCTGGCCAAGCAGCTGGGCGTCTCACGCGGCGACGCCCAGGACTACATCGGCCTGTACTTCGCCCGCTATCCGGGCGTGCGCGAGTTCATGGACCGCACCCGCGAACAGGCCCGCGAGCAGGGTTACGTGGAGACCGTGTTCGGACGTCGCCTGTATCTGGACAACATCCAGTCCCGCAACCAGGGCCTGCGGGCCGGAGCGGAGCGCGCCGCCATCAACGCGCCGATGCAGGGCACCGCGGCGGACATCATCAAACGCGCGATGATCGACATCCACGGCTGGCTGGCCGATCACGCCGGGCAGGCGCTGATGATCCTGCAGGTACACGATGAGCTGGTGTTCGAGGTCGATACCGACTTTGTCGATCCCCTGCTGGAGCAGGTGGTCGCGCGGATGGTCGGCGCCGCGGACCTGCGGGTTCCGCTGCTGGTGGAGAGCGGCGTTGGCGCGAACTGGGACGAAGCACACTGAAGTGGCGGGCACGGGAAAGCGGCGAGGCTGACTTGGCAAAGTCTCGCGCATTCATCGGCATAACGGGTTTTTAACAGCGCGATCGCCGAAGTTGCAGCTATGAATCGACCCTGAACCTGATTGGATGTGGGCGTCGATCTTCACGAACTGTCAATGTTGAAAGTGGTCATATGCTCGCGACAGGTGCAACGCCTGTCGTAGATCTCTCCCTCCCCTGGAGTGATCATGGAGCGAAAGCCTCTCCCCAGGCCCAGCTCCACCAGCCCCGCCGGCCCCCCCTGCCAGCGGGGCTTTTTTTTGCCTTGATGTACCGTTCCTCGTCAGTAGCCGCGGCCAGTGCGCCACCGCAGGAGGTGGGTCGATGGACAGTCTGTTCGAATTGTCGTTACCGTGGTGGCAGTTCGTGCTGCGCGCGGTGGTCGTCTACGTCGCGGTAATGCTCCTGATCCGGTTGTCGGGCAAGCGCGCGGTGGGCCAGTTCACCCCGTTCGATCTGGTCCTGCTGATCCTGGTCGGTAACGCGGTGCAGAACGGCATGAACGGCGGCGACAATTCACTGACCGGCGCCATGGTGCTGGCGCTCAGTCTGATGGCACTGAACTATCTGGTGGCGTGGTTGAGCGCCCGTTATCCCTCGATGCGGAAGCTGATCGAAGGCGACCCGGTGGAACTGGCCCGCGACGGCCACATCCATCGCGACGTACTCAGGCGCGAATTGGTCAGTCGGGCTGACTTCGACAAGGCCATGCATGCGGCCGGTTGCACCGAGTTGGACCACATCAAACTGGCACTGCTGGAAACCAACGGCCACATCTCGATCATGACCTATCGCGATGAGCAGGGCTGAGGGCTCGAGCGCCGGTTCAGCCCAGTTCGGTCAACCAGTCGCGCGGGCGCAGGTAGTCCGCCAGCTTGGCTTCCGCGCTATCGGCCTGCGGCGTGTAGCCGTACTCCCAGCGCACCAGCGGCGGCAGACTCATCAGGATCGATTCGCTGCGTCCGCCCGACTGCAGGCCGAACAGGGTGCCGCGGTCCAGCACCAGATTGAACTCGACGTAGCGCCCACGCCGGTAGAGCTGGAACTGCCGCTCGTGATCACCGTACGGCAGGTGTTTGCGCCGCTCCACGATGGGCAGATAGGCGTCCAGGAAACCATCGCCGACCGCGCGCAGGTAGCCGAAGTCCCGCTCGAAGTCCTGGCTGAGGTCATCGAAAAACAGGCCGCCGACCCCGCGGGTCTCGTTGCGGTGCTTGACCAGGAAATAGTCGTCGCACCAGCGCTTGTGCTCCTCGTATCTGGCCGCGCCCCCAAAGGCCTCGCACAAGTCGCGTGCGGTCCGGTGCCAGTGCAGCACGTC
>JBDSPO010000130.1:0-4154 GCA_039930265.1 Lysobacter sp.
ACTTCGCGCACGATCCGGCGGGTGGCCTCCACTTCGGCCTCCGAACTGGCCGGAAAGCCGACTTCGATCACATCCACGCCAAGGTCTGCCAAGGCATGCGCGAAACGCAGCTTCTGCGGTGCCGTCATGCTGCAGCCGGGGGACTGTTCACCGTCGCGCAGGCTGGTGTCGAAGATGCGGACGTGTGCTGCCGGAATTTCGCCGGCAATCGCTACGTCTGGGTCATTGCTGCTCATGCTGGGATGGCCTCGTTGATGGGTGCCGGCGTTGATTCAATCGCCGGAAGTGGCGGCGTGGCCGACCGGGTGTTGCTGGAAATGGGGTGGACCGCCGGGGTGTGCGCGGGCGCGGCAATGTCACGACTGCGACGGCGCGGACGGCGCGGTGCGCGCGGGCGGACGTCGGAAAGGAGTTGCGCCAGCACACTGGCGTCGATGTTGCCGCCCGATACCACCGCGCATTTGCGGCGTCCCGCGACCCGCCGACCTGCGGCGAGCGCGAGCGCGCCGGCGCCTTCGGCTATCACGTGCTCCTCCAGCGCCAGTCGGACCAGCGTCTCGCGCAGCTCCGCCTCGCGCACGATCACGATGTCGTCCAGCAGTTCGGCGAGCAGTTGCCGGGTCAGCAGGCCGGGTTCTTTGACCCGCACGCCGTCGGCCAGCGTCGCGGCACTCTCGCGCAGCTCGAAGTCGCCGCGCAGCGCGCGCGCCATCGAATCCACGCCTTCCACCTGCGCGCCGACGATGCGCACGCCTTGCGATTTCAAGGCCAGGGCGACGCCGGCCTCCAGTCCGCCGCCGCCGATCGGCACCAGCACGACATCCGGTGCCAGCGCCGCCATCTCCAGCCCCACGGTGCCCTGGCCGGCGATGACGTCGGGATCGTCGAACGCCGACAGCAGCCGGTAGTCATTCTGTTCCGCCAATTCGGCCGCGAACGCCTTGGCTTCGTCGTAGGTTTCACCATGCAGGCGGACGGTGGCGCTCCAGTGGGCAACGCCGGCGATCTTGGTCTGCGGCGCATTGAGTGGCATGACCGCGATGACCGGCACGCGCAGCCGGTAGCCGGCCCACGCCAGGCCCTGCGCATGGTTGCCGGCGGAGGCCGCGATGACCGGGCGCTGGTCACCGCGCTCGCGCATGGCCAGCAGCGCGTTCATCGCCCCGCGTACCTTGTAGGACCCGGTGCGCTGCAGGTTCTCCAGCTTGAGCCAGCAGCCGAAGCGCTCGGCGTAATGCAGCGGGGTCGCCGCCAGGTAGGGTCGCAAACGCGCCTGCGCGGCAAGCACCGCGGAGGCTGTCACGCTGGCGGCGGCCAGTGCATCACGCACGCGGCAGGCCTACGTCGGTCAGCCATGCGCGGTGGGCGCTGTCCACGCCCCGCACCACATCGCGGTAGAGCTGGGCGATCTCGCTGCCGCGCTTGGCGGAGGCGAAGCGATGCTCGTTGAGCACATTGATCGGGGTGACTTCGGCTGCCGTGCCGCACACGAACACCTCGTCGGCCTGCAGCAGTTCGGCCAGAGATACCGCGCGCGACTCCGCACCGGTCAGCGCGATCACCGTATCGCGGGTGATGCCGGGCAGCGCATCGACGTGCTCGACCGCGGTCAGCGTGTCGCCATGGACCATGAATACGTTGGCGCCGGTGCACTCGACCACCATGCCCGACTCGTCCACGAACAGTGCCTCGTCAAAGCCGCGGGTCTTGGCCTCGTGTTTGGCGAGGATCGAGTTGACGTAGGCGCCGCACAGCTTCAGCGGCGGCAGCGAGGTCGCCGGGTTGCGGCGCCACGACGACACCCCCAGCTTCACCGCGTTGCCCGACAGATGCACCACGGTGCCGAAGGTCGCCACCATCAGATGCTTGCTCAGCGGCGCCACGTCCAGACCGATCGAGCCGGTGCCGCACCACGCCAGCGGGCGGATATAGGCGTCGCGCTGGTGGTTGGCGCGCAGCACTTCCAGAGTCGCGTCGGTGGCGCGCTGGATGTCGAAATCGATGCCCAGCAGCTCGCAGCCCTTGCGCATGCGCTCCATGTGCTCGGGCAGGCGGAACACGGCTGCGCCGCCGTCAGCGGTGGCATAGCTGCGGATGCCCTCGAAAACGCCGCTGCCGTAATGCAGTGCATGGGTGGTCAACGGGGCCAGTGGGGCGTCGGCGCGGACCAGCTCGCCGTCGAACCACAGTTGCAACACCGGATTGCCGGCGGCATCGGTCATCGACATGCGGAAACCTCCACGGCCAGGCAATCGTGCAGCTTTCGCAGTTGCGCCTGCAGTGAATCGCCGGAGCGCTCGCCCTCCACCGACATGCGCAGCTGCCAGCGCTCGCCGTCGGGTTGCAGGCCGCCATCGACGCCGATCGGCTGGAAACCGCGGCGTTCGGCGGTGCCGATAACCCGCGCCAAAGCGCCTTCGGCGCGGCGCAGGGTGAGATCAATCCGGTAGCGCATGTGCATTCTCCGACTGGGGGGAGCGGGTAGGGGAGGAGGAAACGTCGCGGGCAGCAGCGGGGCCGGGGAAAGGGGCCGCCGCCGGCTCGTGCAGCATCTGCGCGTTGTTGTGGTTGGGCGGAACCAGCGGCCAGACATTGGCGTGGGCGTCGATGGACACGTGCAGCAGGGCCGGGCCAGGGGCAGCGATCAGCCGTTGCAGGGCGTCCTCACAGTCGGCGGCGCGGTTCAGCGCGAAGGCCTCGATTCCGAACGCCGCGGCGACGGCCACGAAGTCGGGGTTGTCCGACAGGTCGGTCTCCGAATAGCGATGCTCGAAGAACAGCTCCTGCCACTGGCGGACCATGCCCAGGCGCTGGTTGTCGAGCAGCACGATCTTCACCGGCAGGCGGTAGCGCGCGATGGTCGCCAGCTCCTGCACGTTCATCAGGAACGAGCCGTCACCACTGACGCAGAACACCTGCGCCTGCGGATCGGACATCTGCGCGCCGATCGCCGCGGGCAGGCCGAAACCCATCGCGCCCAGACCACCGCTGGTCAGGTGTTTGCGCGGATCGTTGAAGGCCCAGTGCTGGGCGACCCACATCTGGTGCTGACCGACATCGCAGCTGACCACCGCCGCGGGTGCCAGCTCCGACAGCCGCCGCAGCAATGCGGGCGCATACACGGTGGCGGTCGGGGCGTCATAGCGTGCGGCGTGCTGGCGTTTCCGGGTCTGACACGTGGTCCGCCACGTCGAACATTCCGGCATCGACGTCGCCAACTGGTTCAGGCTGTGCTGGAGCTCACCGTGCAGGACGGCATCGGCGTGGCGCAGCTTGTTGAACTCCGCCGGGTCCACGTCCAGATGGATGATCTTGGCGATCGGTGCGAACTGGTCCAGGCGGCCGGTGGCGCGATCGTCAAACCGCGCGCCGACCACCACCAGCAGGTCAGCCTCCTGCACCGCCATGTTGGCGGCGCGAGTGCCGTGCATGCCCAGCATCCCCAGATTCAGAGGATGCGCATCCGGCAGGGCACCCAGTCCACGCAGGGTCAGCACCGTGGGCACCTGGACGGATTCCACGAAGGTGCGGAACTCGGCCACCGCATCGCCCAGCGCAATCCCGCCGCCGCCGTAGACCACCGGACGCCGCGCGCGCGACAGCAGCTCCAGGGCGGTAACCAGGTCCGAGTTGGACGCCGCCGGTACCGGATCGACCGGTGCCGGCACGTGCCTGGGCAGATGCGCCGCACCGGCCAGCTGCACGTCCTTGGGCAGATCGATCAGGACCGGACCCGGACGGCCGCTGCGGGCCAGCCGGAATGCCTCACGCACCACCTCGGGCAACTGGTCGACGCTGCGTGGGATGAAGCTGTGCTTCACCACCGGCAGGGTCATCCCGAACACGTCGATTTCCTGGAACGCGTCGGTGCCCATCAGCGTGGTGGCCACCTGGCCGGTGATCACCACCATCGGTACCGAATCCAGCATCGCATCGGCGATGCCGGTCACCAGGTTGGTCGCGCCCGGGCCGGAGGTGGCGATGCACACCCCGACCCGGCCGCTGGCGCGGGCATAGCCATTGGCCGCAAATGCCGCGCCCTGCTCGTGCCGCACCAGCACGTGCTTCAGCTCGCAGCCGTACAACGCATCGTAGAACGGCATGATCGCGCCACCCGGATAGCCGAACAGCGTGTCCACGCCTTCCGCGGACAG
>JBDSPO010000131.1:0-5436 GCA_039930265.1 Lysobacter sp.
ATGGACAGGCGTCATTTTTTGGGACACGCCGCGCGGGCCGCGCTGCTTCTTCCGTTTGTGGGGGCAGGTGATGTGCTGGCCGCGAAGCCTCCCGCGCGTCTGCTGCCCACGCCGCTCGCGAAAGGCGATTGCGTGGCGCTCGTCAGTCCGTCCTCGGCCATCAATGACGAATTCGATCTGCAACTGGCCCAGGAGGCCATGCAGGCGCTCGGGTTCAGCGTAAAAACCGGCAATCATTACTCGAAGCGGCGCGGGCACCTGGCGGGGACCGACGACGAGCGGGCCGGCGATCTCAATGCGATGTTTTCCGACCGCGAGGTCAAGGCAGTCATCTGTGTGCGCGGCGGGTCTGGCGCAGCGCGTCTGCTGCCGCTGCTGGACTACGATGCGATCCGGCGCAACCCCAAGGTCCTGCTCGGCTATTCCGACATCACGGCGCTGCACAGTGCTATCCAGGCGCGCACGGGTCTGGTCACGTTCCACGGCCCCAACGGGTCGGGAAGTTGGAACCGGTTCAATGTCGACCAGTTCGAGCGTGTCTTCTTCCAACGCGAGCTCATGCAGTATCGCAACGTTGCCGACCCCGGCGATGAGCTGGTGCAGCGTCGCAACCGCACGGTCACGATCACCGGCGGCAAGGCGCGTGGTGAGTTGGTTGGCGGCAACCTGACGGTGCTGGTGGCGCTGGCCGGGTCGTCTTACCTGCCGGACTTCACCGGCAAGATCCTCTTCCTTGAGGACGTGTCCGAGGCCCCGTACCGTATCGATCGCATGCTGACCACCCTGAAGCTGATGGGGGTCCTGGACGGCATAGCCGGATTGGTCTTCGGCGAGTGCACCGATTGCGAACCCGGTGACGGCTACGGTTCGCTGACGTTGTCCCAGATTCTTGACGACCACCTCAGGCCGCTGAAGATCCCCGTCTACCGTGGTGCGATGATCGGGCATATCCGCCAGCAGTTCATCGTGCCGGTCGGCGGCAGGGTGGAGATGGATGCTGATGCCGGCACGTTCCGCATGCTGGATGCGGTGTTCCAGGTCTGACGCGAGGTTACCCAACGTTGGTGTCGTAAATGTCGCAGCGACCCGAGCGTCCAGCCACCCGCCGCTCACCGACCGGGATCACTTCCAGATATACGCCAGACCGACGCCCGCGCTCAGCTGCTCCTTGCGACCACGTTCGGTGATGATGGGGCTGTCTGCGGCCTGTCCGGAAAGTTGTTGCCAGTAGACGCCGGCTCCCACCACCCAGGTCTCGGTAGCGAGGAATGTTGCCCCTACCCAAAGATCGTGGCTGCTCGTCCCGCCGCTTGGGCGGAAGTGGGCGAGTCCACTGCGGACGCTGTCAGTCCGGGTGACCCCGTAATCGGTAATCATCGCGTCCGCATCGGCGTAGTTCACCGCCGCGCCAACCGTCAGCAACGTGCGTCGACTGACCGGCACCAGCACGCTGCCGGTGAGCGATGCCGAATTACCGCCTTCATCGCCCAATGAGGTGAACCCGCTGGCCCATACACGGACGCGCCAAGGCCATTCGGGTTCGCCGATCCAGCCATAGCTGACAAAAACGCCGGCATCCACCGTGGCGTCCACTTCATGCAGTTGCGCGATCACCGGGTCGTCGGCGTCGGCGCGGCCGGGCCGGTACCGCAGGATGGGACCCGCGTTGAACGCACGGTTGTCCACAATGTTGAAGCTGGCCACCGGCCCTAGAACGGTGACTGACCGCTCACTGGCCTTGAACTTGTAATTGAACAGCGGCGCAACCGCCATGCTGCGGGAACGTGCGCCGGAGTAATCCGGAGTCAACCCGATCCCCACACCGATCACGTTGGGAAAATCGCCTCCTTCCGCAGCTTCGGCCGACGCAAGTGTGGGGTGCGTCAGGAGCAGCAACACCGACCCCAACAGAAGCGCGTGCCGGTATCGCTGCGCAACGGCGGGGAAGATGCGGCACCGCAGATCACGTTCATCCATGTTGATCAGACTCACTCTTTTGCGTGTGGGTAAAAAAGCCCGGCACAACCGCGATCCGCCGCATCACCGCTGAGCCACATGCCGACAGTTATAACGGGTGCTCTTTTTTCAGAGGAGCATTTCATGAAAATTCTGGTTGCGGCATTGGCGGCAATAGCGGGTGCAGGGTGCGTCACAACTGTCCCGCCGACCGGCGGTTCAGCAGTGCGTGAGGTGGCGTTCGGCTGCGACAACAACGAGTCGATGACTGTGCGGTTCGTCACCTCCCGCGAGGTGGCCATTCTGATGCGCAACGGCGAGTCGTTCGAGCTCAAGCAGCAGCCTGCGGCGTCCGGCTTTCTGTACAGCAACGGGCCCAATACCATCCGCGGCAAGGGCGACGCTTTAACGGTGGAAATCGGTCGGATGATGCCAATCCAGTGCAAGGCGCGCTAAGCGTCAGCAACAGTGCATATCCGGCAGCCTGCACTCAGGCTGCCGGGAGTTCCAACGCTGAAAGCAACTGGTTCATCCGATAGGGCTTGGGAAGAAACACCATCGTTTCCGGGATGGGTGGCAGCTGGGAACGCTGGTATCCGGACACCACGATGACCTCCATGTCCGGACGCCGCTGCAGTGCTTCGCTCGCCACGTCCAGGCCCGATACGCCCTCGGGCATGCTCACGTCCGTCACCAGATGCGAGAACGCATTCGGTTGGCGCAGGTACCGCAACGCCTCAACGCCGTTCCGGGCGGCGGTCACAGTGAATCCGCGAGCGGAGAGCGCGTCTTCGACGATCATCCGCAGGTCATCTTCGTCCTCAACAAGCAGGATGTGCGCTTGGTCCATCATGGTTCCTCGGCAATGGGGAGCGTCAGGGTAACCCTGGTGCCATGGCCCGGCGTGCTGTCCAGGGTCGCCTTGCCCCCCGACTGGGACGCGAAGCCGAAGATCTGGCTGAGCCCCAGTCCGCTGCCACGCCCGACGTCTTTGGTGGTGAAAAATGGTTCGAATACGCGGGTGAGGTACTCGGTCGGAATGCCGGTGCCGGTGTCGGCGACCGTAACCTCGACAAAGCCAGTCCCGGCGTCCTCGTTCGCGCCCGATTGCGGCTTGCTGCCCAGGCAAGTGGAAATGGTAATGCCGCCGCCTTCGGGCATCGCGTCGCGGCTGTTGCTGACCAGGTTGAGCAGCGCGGCTTCAAACTGCGCGCGGTCGACGTGAACCTGGGGAAGGCTCGCCGCCAGCTCATGGAGGACATCCACCCCTTCACCGGCACAGCGCTGAAACAGTTCACGATCCGTCTGGATCAACGCATTCACGTCGACACTCTCCGGCGCGAGGTTCTGGCCACGACCGAATGCCAAAAGCTGACGTGTCAGCACAATGCCGCGCTCGGACGCCCGCGTCGCGGTCTGCACGAGCCTGGTGATCTTCTCGTCCTTCGCCCGGTCGTCAATCACGTCAAGGCTGTTGATGATGATGGTGAGCAGATTGTTGAAATCATGCGCCAGGCCCAGTGTCAGCTTGCCGATGGCTTCCATTTTCTGGGCCTGCAACAGCGACTGCCGGGCGTCCTCCAGACGCTGTTCGGACTCGTAGCGCTCGGTGACATCGCGGGTGATTTTTGCGAACCCGAGCAAGCGGCCGTCCTGCCAGATCGGGTCGATGACCACGCTGGCATGGAAGCGAGATCCGTCCTTTCGCAGCCGCCAGCCCTCGCCGCCGAAGCGACCCTCGGTTGCCGCGGTCTCCAGATTCCTGGCCGGCACGCCCGCTGCCGCCTCATGGAGGTCGTAGAAGCGGGAAAAATGGCTGCCGATGATCTCGTCAGCCGAGTAGCCTTTGATGCGCTCGCCACCGGGGTTCCAGCTGCGCACGAAGCCTTCTGCGTCCAGCATGTAGATGGCGTAGTCGGTCACCGAGTTGAGGAGCAGCTCGAACTGGCGCGACTCGTTACCGAGGTCGTAGCGCTGTTTTGGTTCAACCGTTGTGTGCATGCAAGTCTCTTGGTTCCTGATTTATCGCAAGGACCACATGCCGGGTCAATGCGCGGTCACCGGGCAGATTGATAGCCGGTAGATGATGCCCGACAGGTGAAGACTGGCAAGCGTGCGGACCCGCTTGCCTTGGCAGTGCGTGGATCGCGGCTGAATAGTCATCAAACAACCCGGAAAATTTACGGGTGTGCCGGTCTGGCGTCTCACCAGCTGAGACATTGGCGTGCGAACCTCCCGCAATGCAATTGACCGAGAAACTGGCGCTACTGGCGGATGCCGCCAAGTACGACGCGTCCTGCTCCTCCAGCGGCGGGACCAAGCGCGATTCCCGAGGCTCCGGTGGGATCGGATCCACCGAGGGCATGGGCATCTGTCACGCTTACGCGCCTGATGGCCGTTGCATCTCGTTGCTGAAGGTCTTGCTGACGAATTTTTGCATCTACGACTGCGCGTACTGCATCAATCGGCGCAGTTCCAACGTGCGGCGTGCGCGGTTCTCGGTCGATGAAGTGGTGCGTCTGACCATGGATTTTTACCGCCGCAACTACATTGAAGGGCTGTTCCTGTCGTCGGGCATTATCCAGTCCGGCGACTACACGATGGAGATGCTGGTGGAAGTGGCACGCCGGCTGCGGGTGGAGGAGCGCTTCCGCGGCTATATCCATCTGAAGACCATTCCCGACGCGTCTCCGGAGCTACTGGCGGCGGCGGGTCTTTGGGCGGACCGCCTGAGCATCAATGTCGAGATGCCGACCGAGGCGGGTCTGAATGCGTTGGCACCGGAGAAGGATGCGGGCGACATCCGGCGCTCGATGGCGCGGCTGCGACTGGGTATCGACGAAGCCAAAGCGGAGAAGAAGGCGCCCCGGTTCGCCCCCGCGGGGCAGAGCACGCAGATGATTGTCGGTGCCGACGCCGCGAGCGACCGGGATGTGCTGGAAACCAGCAGCACGCTGTACGCGAGTTACCGGTTGAAGCGGGTCTATTTTTCCGCGTTCAGCCCGATCCCGGATGCGTCGCGCGCGTTGCCGCTGCGGTCGCCACCGCTGTTGCGCGAGCATCGCCTCTACCAGGCCGATTGGCTGATGCGGTTCTACGGCTTCGACGTGGCCGAGATTGCCCCGCCGGGCAACGACGGCATGCTCGATCTGGATATCGACCCGAAACTGGCCTGGGCGCTGCGCCACCGCGAGAAGTTTCCCGTCGATCTCGACACGGCGGATCGCGATCTCCTTTTGCGTGTACCCGGACTGGGTACCAAGACGGTGCGCAAACTTCTGGTCATGCGGCGCCACCGGCGGATCCGCTTTGACGATCTGGTGAGATTGCGTGTCGCGGTGGGCAAGGTGGGGCCGTTCATCTCGACCCTTGATCACCGGCCGCGCGGGGACGTCGACAGCGCCGTCCTCCGCGCCGTGTCGGCGACGCCGCCGCGCCAGACCGATCTGTTCGGCCACTGATGCGACGGGTAACGCTGGT
>JBDSPO010000132.1:0-5488 GCA_039930265.1 Lysobacter sp.
GGTCCGAACACGTGGCTGTAGCCATCGGCCAGCTTGGCGACCTGCGGTGCCAGTACCTGGGCGATCGGCGTCGCATTGGCGGCATTGGCGACCGTCAACACGCGGGTAACACCGGCGATCTTTGCGGCTTGGCCAGCGACGGCAGACGGGTCTGCCGCCAGCACGACTATGTCGATACTCTCCGGCGAGAGCGCCTGGGCGGCGGTAACGCACTTGGCGGTGGCAGCGTTCAACGTGCCGTCGTGGTGCTCGGCGACAATCAGTACTTTGCTCATTACAGCAACCCCTTCGACTTGAGTGCGGCGATCAGTTCCGCGGCGTCCTTGACCATCACGCCCTTGCTGCGCTTGGCCGGTGGCGCGAAGTGGCGCGTCTTGAGCGAGTCGCTCGCGTCCACTCCCATCTCGGCAAACGGGATGCTTTCCATCGGCTTGCTCTTTGCCTTCATGATGTCGGGCAGCTTGATAAAGCGCGGCTCGTTCAGGCGCAAGTCGGTGGTGATCACTGCCGGCAGATCGACTTCCAGTGTTTCCAGACCGGCGTCGACCTCGCGGATCACCGTGGCCTTGCCATCTGCAATGTCGAGCTTGGACGCGAAGGTTGCCTGCGGGCGGCCCCAGATCGTCGCCAGCATCTGGCCGGTCTGGTTGGCATCGTCGTCAATGGCCTGCTTGCCCAGGATCACAAGGTCTGGTTGTTCCTTCTCGATCAGCTTGAGAAAGACGCGCGCGGCGGTCAGGGGCTGAATCTCCTGTCCCTCCTCGATGACCACATGCAGGGCGCGGTTGGCACCCATTGCCAGGCCATTGCGCAGATGGGCCTGGGCATTGGCCGGGGCAATCGTGGCGACGATGACTTCGGTGGCAATGCCCTTGTCGCGCAGGCGAAGGGCTTCTTCCAAGGCGATTTCGTCGAACGGGTTGGCCGACAGTTTCACCCCGTCGGTAACCACGCCCGAGCCGTCCGGCTTCACCTGGATGCGGACGTTGTAGTCCACCACCCGCTTGTAACCGACTAGGATTTTCATCGTTGTGGGGATTCCTTGATGCGTTTGCGGTACGTCTGCGTCCACATCCGCCGCGCCGCGACGGGTGGTCTGAAAGAAGCGACATTCTAGCGGACAGAGTCCGGCATCGCAGCGGCGCAAGGCGCTATTGTGTGGCCAACACAACCAGAAGGAATGGGCATGCTCCATCCGGTCGTACTCAGTGGTGGCAGCGGCACGCGCTTATGGCCGTTGTCGCGGCAAAACCAGCCCAAGCAGTTCCTCACCCTGATCGGGAAGCGCTCGCTGTACCAGGAGACGATCCTGCGGGCGAGCGGCTTACCCGGTGCGCAGGCGCCGGTGACGGTGTGCAGCGAGCTGCACCGCTTCATGGTGGGCGAGCAGCTGCAGGCCATCGGGATCGGCAGCGGCGGCATCGTGCTGGAGCCGCTGCCGCGCAACACGGCCCCGGCCATTGCACTGGCGGCGATGCACGCGTTGGCGTCCGATGCGGACGCGACCCTTCTGGTGCTGCCGGCCGATCATCTGATCGAGGACGAGGCGGCATTCCGCAGCGCGGTGTCCCGTGCGTTGGCGCTGGCCGGGCAGGACTGGCTGGTGGCCTTCGGCATCACGCCCGACTACGCGGAGACCGGTTACGGCTACATCCGCCAGGGCGAGCCGCTGGGCGAGGAGGGCTTCCGTATCGACCGCTTTGTCGAGAAGCCCGATGCGGTGACCGCCGAGCGTTACCTCGCCGAAGGCACGTATGCCTGGAACTCGGGAATGTTCCTGTTCCGGGCGCGGCGCTACCTGGACGAGCTCGCGCGGCATGCGCCGGCCATCGTGGAGGCGGTAGGCCGGGCCTGGGCGAAGTCTTCGACGGACCTCGACTTCATCCGCATCGATGAGGGCGCCTTTGCCGCCAGCCCGGACGATTCGATCGACTACGCGGTGATGGAGAAAACCGAACGTGCCGCGGTCGTGCCGGTCAGCTGTGGCTGGAGCGACATTGGTTCGTGGTCATCGTTGTGGTCGGTGGCCGAGCATGACGCGGACGGCAACCGCCACGAGGGCGACGTGATCTCGGTGGATACCACCGGCAGTCTGGTGCGTGCTTCCGAGCGCCGGTTGGTGGCGACCATCGGGGTGGAGGATCTGATCATCATCGATACGCCCGATGCGACTCTGGTGGCGCGCAAGGACCGGGTCCAGGACGTCAAACGCGTGGTCGACCAGCTCAAGGCCGCCGGGCGCAGCGAGCACCTTTTCCATCGCAAGGTCTACCGGCCTTGGGGGAGCTACGATTCCATAGGAGTCGGGGAGCGTTTCCAGGTCAAACGCATCGTGGTCAAACCGGGCGCGTCCCTGAGCCTGCAAAAGCACAAGCATCGCGCCGAGCACTGGGTGGTGGTGTCCGGGGTGGCGGAGGTCACTTGCGATGAGCGCGTGTTTGACCTGCACGAGAACCAGAGCACCTTTATCCCGCTGGGCAGCGTGCACCGGCTGCGCAACCGCGGGCCGGAGCCGGTGGAGTTGATTGAGGTGCAGTCGGGAAGTTATCTCGGCGAGGACGATATCGTGCGGTTGGAAGACGTCTACGGGCGGTCCTGAACGCGTCGGCGCGGGGCGCTTGAGGCAGAATAGGCCCCCGCACCTCTACTGCCGGTCCTGCCATGCGTCTGTCGCAATTCCATCTCCACACCGTCAAGGAAGTTCCCGCCGATGCGGAGATCATCAGCCACAAGCTGATGCTCAAGGCCGGGATGATCCGCCGGCTCGCGTCCGGGCTCTACACATGGACGCCGCTGGGGCTGCGGGTGTTGCGCAAGGTCGAGCGTGTGGTCCGCGAGGAAATGGACGCCGCCGGCGCCATCGAGATGCTGATGCCGTCGGTGCAGCCGCGCGAGCTGTGGGAGGAAACCGGGCGTTGGGAAAAGTTCGGCGGCCAGTTGCTCAAGATCCAGGATCGGAAAGAGGCCTGGTACTGCTACGGACCGACCCACGAGGAAGTCGTCACCGATTTCGCCCGTCAGGAACTGGCGAGCTATAAGCAGTTGCCCGCGTGCTTCTATCAGATCCAGACCAAGTTCCGTGACGAGATCCGCCCGCGCTTCGGGGTCATGCGCGCGCGCGAGTTCCTGATGAAGGATGCCTACTCGTTCCACCTGGACGATGCCGATCTGGAGCGCCAGTACCAGGTGATGCATGCCGCCTACAGCCGCGTATTCACCCGTCTTGGGTTGAAGTTCCGCGCTGTGTTTGCCGATACCGGCGCAATCGGTGGCAGCGCCTCGCACGAGTTTCATGTTCTGGCCGACTCGGGTGAGGACGCGATCGCGTTCTCCGATGCGTCCGGCTACGCCGCCAACACCGAGCTGGCCGAAGCGCTGGCGCCGGGCTCACGCGCCCCCGCAGTGGACGTGATGGGTAAAGTCGAAACGCCTTACCAGCGCACCTGCGAGGCAGTCGCCGCGCTTCTGGGCGTCGATCTGCAGCGGACCGTCAAATCGGTGGCGCTGGTTGGGGATCAGGGATTCGTGCTGGCGCTGGTCCGTGGCGATCATCAGGTCAACGAAATCAAACTGGCGAAACTGGACGGTCTGGCGGAATTCCGGATGGCCACCGAGGCGGAGATTCTCCAGACGCTGGGCACCGAGCCGGGCTTCATCGGCCCGGTCGCCCCGCTCAAGCCGATTCAGGTCATTGCCGATCGCAGTGTGGCGGCGATGGCCGATTTCGTGGTGGGCGCCAATGCGAAGGGGTTCCACTTGGCCGGGGTGAATTGGACGCGCGACTTGCCCGAGCCGGATGTGGTGGCGGATATCCGTAATGCCGTGGCGGGCGACCCGTCGCCGGACGGACAGGGGCATCTGCAGATCGCGCGCGGCATCGAGGTGGGCCATATCTTTCAGCTGGGCCGCAGCTACGCCCAGGCTATGGCGTGCACGGTCCAGGATGCCACCGGCAAGGCGGTTACCCCGACCATGGGCTGCTATGGCATCGGGGTGTCACGCATCGTGGCCGCGGCGATCGAGCAGAATCACGACGACAACGGCATTGTGTGGCCTGTTGCGATGGCGCCTTGGCATGCGGTGGTGTGCATCATCAATCCAAAGAAGGATGCCGCCGTCGCCGCGGCCGCGGAAGCATTGCATGCGCAATTGAACGCGGCGGGTATCGAGACGGCGCTGGATGACCGTGGACTGCGTCCCGGAGCGATGTTCGCCGATATGGAGCTGATCGGGGTGCCGCATCGGGTGGTGGTATCGGAGCGGGGTATTGCCGCGGGGACGTTCGAATATAGGCACCGTCAATCGACCGACGCGGAAAACCTTGATCTCGCAGGGGTTATGGCGCGTTTGACGCCGGTGGGATAACCCGGAGTCGGCGGTGACGGCCATTTGGATCTGAATGCCGGCTTGAATGTCGTTCACCGACGCATTTACTAACCGCTAAGCCAGGTCTAATATTGCGCGGTCGGCTTCATGCAGGTCGAGTAACGCCCCTTCCCGGAGAATCCCCATGACCATTGATATTGAATCACTGTCCAGCAAAGAGCTGACCGCCCTGATCAGTCAGGCGAAGAAGCGCAAGACGACCCTGACCAAGCGCAAGCCGATCACCCAGGTTCGCAAGCGTTTGAACCAGATCGCCAAGACCGAGGGTTACTCGATCGCAGAGTTGTTCGGCGGCGCCAGCAGCAAGGCCACCTCCACCGCCGGCGCCTCGACGCGTGCCAGTGCGCCGCGCAAAGCGCGCAAGGCCACCGGCAAGGTCGCTCCGAAGTATCGCAACCCCGACAACGCCAACGAGACTTGGACGGGACGTGGTCGTCAGCCGCGCTGGATGACAGCGTTTACCGATGCCGGCCGCAACCGTGACGATTTCCTGATCGCGCCCGGCGCGAACGGGTAATCACGCCCGAACCCGGATTGTCGGCATTGCGCCGGCAGCAAAAACAACGCCGGCGCAAAGCCGGCGTTGTTGTGTGCGTCGCTCAAAGGTACTTGCGGGTGGGTAGCAGCAGGTTGCCGAACAACAGTCCGGCGATCACGGCAAGCAGGATATTGACCACCGCCAGCAGACCGTCCTGACCCACGCCGACGTCCTGGCGCAGGATCAGGTCCATCATTCCGCGCAGACTGACGCTGCCGGGCAGCAGCAGGATAATGCCGGGCACCCGCACCAGAGCACCGGGGCGGTGGAACCAACGTGCAAACCCGTTGCCCGCCATGGTCAATACCAGCGCTGCGAGGAATATGCCGACGGGACTGCCCCAGGCCAAACCGCCAAAGCGGGAAATCAGGTAACCCGACGCGGCTGCCACGATGACCAGCGGGTAGTCGCGCACATTGGCGCGGAACAGGACCGCGAACGCGAGCGACGCCGCGGCCAGCGCGGTCCACTCCACCCACTCCGGTTGTGGTCGCCATGCGCGCACCGCCGGTTCCAGCCCCGCCAGATCCGCCATGTACAGCGCGATGACGGTTCCCAGGGTCA
>JBDSPO010000133.1:0-4855 GCA_039930265.1 Lysobacter sp.
AGGCGGTGCTGGCGATGCTGGTGGACGACTCGGAAAACGCCTTCGTCATCCTGGCGGTCAAGGAACTGGGCGGCAAGGCGCGGACCGTCGCCGCGGTCAACGATGCCAAGCACCTGAGCCGGGTCAAGCTGGCTCAGCCAGACGTGGTGATATCGCCGCAGGTGCTGGGCGGCGAGCTCACGGCAATGCTGCTGACCGGTGAGGAGGTCACCCCGGATTTCGTGATGAAGCACGTGTTCCAGCGCAAGACCGACGCCGTCGAGCAGGATTCTTGAGCATGACGCAGCGGTAGGCTGTCGCGATGGGGAGTGCCGTCCGGAAGCTCGCTTAGCAGCGCGCGATGGGCGCGGCGGCGGATTCCCCCGGCCGACGGGATCAGCATCGCCTCAGCCGGTGGAAGCCATGCGGGTTTCCGCCCGGGCGAGGTCTTCCAGCGTATCCACCCCCGGGGGGAACGGCTCCGGCGTCAGCGCCATGCTGATGCGATGCCCGGCTTCGAGCACACGCAGCTGCTCCAGTAGTTCGATCTGTTCCAGACGCCCCGCCGGCATCGCGGCGAACTGCTGCAGGAAGCGGGCGCGGTAAGCGTAGATGCCGATGTGCCGCAGCCAGTGGCCTCCGATCGGCATTGCCGCGGGATCGCTGGAAAATGCCTGGCGCGGCCAGGGGATCGGTGCCCGGCTGAAATACAGGGCATCGCCATTGGCGGCGCGGACCAGCTTCACCGCATTGGGGTCCAGCAAGGTCGCGAGATCCTCTATCGGTGCCGCAAGAGTTGCCATCTCCGCGGTGCTGCCCGACAACAGTTTCGCGACCGCACGGATACCCGCCGCGGGCGCAAACGGCTCGTCGCCCTGCAGATTGACCACGATCGTGTCGTCACACCAGCCCGCGATGCGCGCGCATTCGGCCAGCCGGTCGGTGCCGGACGCGTGGGCTGTCGAGGTCATCGCCACCTGCACCCCCGCGCCGCGCAGGGCGTCGGCGATGCGGGCGTCATCGGCGGCTACCCAGACTTCGCGCGCGCCGGCCGCCAACGCCCGGCGCGCGACGTGCAGCACCATCGGTTCCCCGGCGATCAGGCGCAGTGGTTTGCCCGGAAGCCGAGTCGCGTCGTGACGGGCGGGAATGGCGACAACGAAATCGAGCGGGCACGCATCGCTGTAGTCAGGGCTCACCGTCATTGCCTGACCGCCGATCCGAGTCGATCCAGCAGGGACACCCAAAAGGCCTCGGGCAACTCCGCGCTCACCGGCACGCTGAAGAAGGCGTCGGTCGCGAAGCCCACACACTTGACCGCATCCTTTTCGGTCATCAGCACCGGCAGTGCACTGGCGAACTGGAAATCCTCGGCGCGGTAACGGTGGTGGTCGGCAAAGGCATGCGGTACCACGGCGATGTCGAGCGCGCGCAGCATTGCGAAGAAGCGCTCGGGATTGCCGATTCCCGCTACGGCATGAACGCGCTGGCCGGCAAACGAGGCGAGTGGGCGCGCACGCCCCCCCAGCACGGGCACGGCATCGTGAGTGACCAGACGCATCGGCCACTCGCCGAACCCGATGCCATTCGCATCGCCGGCAGGCGCGTTGGCGACGTTGATCACGCGGAAATCGCAGCGCTCGCCGCGGCCGGGAAGTTCGCGCAGTGGTCCCGCGGGCAGCAGGCGGCCATTGCCGTAGCGACGCGCGCCATCGACCACCTCGATCTCGATGTCGCGCTGCAGCCGATAATGCTGCAAACCGTCGTCGCACAGCACCACGTCGCAGCCGGCCTTGGCCAGCGCGTCGGCGGCCGCTGCGCGATCGCGGTCGGCGCGCAGCTTGACCCCGGTGCGACGGGCCATCAGCACCGGCTCATCGCCACCGACGGTGGGCGCGGTCGTCGCGTCCACCCATACCGGAGAGGCGGCATCGTTTCGGCCGTAACCGCGGCTGGCGATGCCCGGCGTCCAGCCCTCCTGCCGCAGGCGCTGTGCCAGTGCAATGGTCAGAGGCGTCTTCCCCGCGCCGCCGGCGGTGATGTTGCCGACCACGATCACCGGGATGCCGGGGTGTCGGGGGCGCGAAACACGCTTGGAAAACCACCAGCGCCGCGCGCCGCTGAGTGCGCCATACAGGGCGGCGAGGACGCGCGCATGCACGGGCACCGGCAGGTCGCTGTACCAGTAGGCGGGCTGATGCTCGCGTCGCGGGGTCCGGCCGGCGCTCACGCGGGCTCCCTGAACTGCATCCGGTGCAGGTGGGCGTAAAGCCCGTCGAGTGCCAGCAACTGCGCATGGGTGCCGCGCTCCACGATGCGGCCCTCGTCCAGCACCAGCACCTGATCGGCATGCTCGATAGTCGACAGGCGATGGGCGATCACCAGCGTGGTGCGGTCAGGCATCAGTCGCTCCAGGGCGTCCTGCACCAGTCGTTCCGACTCGGTGTCCAGGGCCGCCGTTGCTTCGTCCAGAATCAGTACCGGTGCGTCCTTGAGCATCGCCCTGGCGATCGCCAGACGCTGCCGTTGCCCACCGGAGAGATTGCCGCCCTTGGCACCGATGGGACTGTCCACGCCTGCCGGCAGCCGTTCGACAAATTCCATTGCATTGGCGCCCCGGATCGCGGCTTCAAGCCGGTCTGCCGGTGGCTGCTCCAGCTCGCCGTAGGCGACGTTGGCCGCGATCGTGCCGTCAAACAGCATCACGTGCTGGCCCACGAGCGCAATCTGCCGGCGCAGGTCAGCCAGCCGGTACGCGCCCAGTGGCTGGTCATCGAGCAGTATCTGGCCGGAGTGGACTTCGTAGAACCGCGGGATCAGCTTGATCAGGGTCGATTTGCCACTCCCGGACCGACCGACGATCGCGGTAACAGTGCCAGGCGTGGCGATGAAGCTGACATCGGTGAGCGCATTGCTGGCCTGACCGGGATAGCGCGCGCAGACATTGCGGAATTCAATCGTGCCGCGTGCGCGCTGCAACGGCCGCGTGCCGCTATCGGGCTCGTCATCGGCTTCGATCACGTCAAACAACCGCTGCGCCGACGCGACGCCCCGCTGCAGCATGCCCTGCACGTTGGTGAGCTGCTTGAGGGCCGGAATGATTGCCATCATCGAGGTCATCAGCACCACGAAGCTGCCGGCATCCATGCGCCCGGCCTGTGCTTCACGGCCGGCGAAGAACAGCAGCATCGCCAGCCCCACCGCCCCCATCAACTGCACCAGGGCCGAGGAGATGCTGCGGGTGGACTCGACCTTCATGCTCAGCTTGAGGTGGTGGTTGGCCTGGGCGGTGTAGCGGCCCAGCTCGACCTCCTGCGCGCCGTAGATTTTCACTTCCTGCTGGTTGGCCAGCGCCTGGTCCGCGGACTGCAGCAGCTGCGCCCCGCTCTCCTGGATGCGGTGGCTGACCTTGCGATAGCGGCGACCGACCTTGTCCATGATCCAGCCGAGCGGCGGGGCCAGGATGAGGATCAGGATGGTCACCTGCCAACTGGTCCACAGCATCACCCCGACCATCACGATCGCCTGCAGCGACTGCTGCAGCATCACCTTCATCGCATCGATCGCCGCCTGCGCGACCTGGTCGCTGTCGGAGCTCAGCTTGACCAGCATCGAGGGCACCGGCTCGGCGTCGAAACGCTGGCCCGGCAGCCGCAGGTACTTGCCGAGCACCCGCACCCGCAGGTCGCGGGCAATGCTGCGTCCGGCCTTGGCCATCGTGATATCGGTCAGGTAACCGGCAATCCCGCGGGCGACAAACAACCCTACGATCGCCAACGGCAGCAGCAGACTGGCCGCCGCATCCTTGGCGATGAAGGTCTGATTGATGATCGGTCGCATCATCCAGGTAAAGCCGCCGCCCGCCAGCGCCTCGATCAACATCCCCAGCAAGCCCACCCACAGCAGGGGCCGATAGGGCACCGACAGCGACAGCAGCCGACGGTAGATCGGCCACGGCGAGGCGATGGCGTTCACGGAGTGGCGCCCGGCACGGCTGCTTCCGCATCCGGGGACGCGGTGGCGCTCATGATCCGGCGAAAGCCCAGCTGGCCCAGCGCGTCATACACCGTCACCACTGCCTGATAGGGCGTGCGCGCGTCGGCGCGCAGCATCACCGGGCGTTCGCGATCAGTACCTGCGACCTCCGCGATGGTGCTCTTGAGCGCGTCCAGATCGTTGCGCAGCACCTCGCGGTCATCCACGAAATAGCGCCCCTCGGCATTGACCAGAACCACCAGCGCCGGGGTCGCGTCGGTCTGCTCGCCGGTCGCACGCGGCAGCTCCAGCTGAATCACCGAGCGCGCATCGAAGGTGGCGGTGACCACAAAAAAAATGATCATCACCAGGATCACGTCGATCAACGGGACCAGACTGATTTCCGGCTCGTCATCGGCACGGTGGTCGCGGATGCGCATGGACCGTCAGTCCGCCAGCGCGACTGCACGCGCAGGTGTCTTGACCGGCGCCGGCCGGATCGGCACTGCGTCCAGCGTGTCGAGCAGCTGGATGGCCTCGTGCTCCATGTCCACGATGTATCCGGCGATGCGGCCGCGGAACCAGCGATGGGCCATGAGCGCAGGGATGGCGACCACCATGCCGGCGGCCGTGCACACCAGCGCCTTGCCGATGCCGCCTGCCAGCTGGTTCACGTCGCCGATGCCGTGGTCGAGGATCCCCAGAAACAGCTGGATCATGCCGACCACGGTGCCGAACAGACCCAGCAGCGGTCCCGCCGAGGCGATCGAGCCGAGCGTATTGAGGTAGCGCTCCATGGCATGCACGAGATGGCGACCGACGTCCTCGATGCGCTCACGGATCTGTTCGCGCGGACGCCCGCGCACGTCCAGTGCCGCGGCAAGCAGGGCACCCAGCGGCG
>JBDSPO010000134.1:0-8430 GCA_039930265.1 Lysobacter sp.
CTGGTCGACAAGGTCGGTGTGTTCACGCCCAAGCGCAAGGACATGCCGATCCTGCGCGCCGGTGAGGTGGGCTGGATCAACGCGAGCATCAAGGATGTCCACGGCGCGCCAGTCGGCGACACGCTGACCCTGCTGGCCGACCCGGCCTCCGAGCCGCTGCCGGGTTTCCAGGAAATGCAGCCGCGCGTTTTCGCCGGTCTCTTCCCGGTGGATGCCGACGAATATCCCGACCTGCGCGAGGCACTGGACAAGCTGCGCCTGAACGACGCGGCGTTGCGCTTTGAACCGGAATCCTCCGAGGCGATGGGCTTCGGCTTCCGCTGCGGGTTCCTCGGCATGCTGCACATGGAGATCGTGCAGGAGCGCCTGGAGCGCGAGTACGACCTCAACCTGATCAGCACCGCGCCCACGGTGGTGTACGAGGTGCTCAGGACCGACGGCACGATCCTTTCGCTGGACAACCCGGCCAAGCTGCCGCCGGCCAACCTGACCGAAGAGATCCGCGAGCCGATCATCCGCGCCAACATCCTCACGCCGCCCGATTACGTCGGCAACGTGATTACCCTGTGCGAGGAAAAACGCGGCAGCCAGATCGGCATCACCTACATGGGCAGCCAGGTCCAGATCAGCTACGAATTGCCGATGAGCGAGGTGGTGCTGGATTTCTTCGACCGCCTGAAGTCGGTGTCGCGGGGCTACGCGTCGCTGGACTACCAGTTCGAGCGCTTCGAGGCCGGCCCGTTCGTGCGGGTCGACACCCTGATCAACGGCGACAAGGTGGATGCGCTGAGCATCATCACCCACCGCGCGCATGCCGATCGTCGTGGCCGCGAGATCTGCGAAAAGATGCGCGAACTGATTCCGCGGCAGATGTTCGACGTCGCCATCCAGGCCGCCGTCGGCTCGCAGATCATCTCCCGCAGCACCGTCAAGGCAATGCGCAAGAACGTGCTGGCCAAGTGCTACGGTGGCGACATTTCGCGCAAGAAGAAGCTGCTCGAGAAGCAGAAAGCGGGCAAGAAGCGCATGAAGCAGGTCGGCAACGTGGAAATCCCGCAGGAAGCATTCCTCGCGGTCCTGCAGCAAGATCACAAGTAACCGGTCAGCGTCCGCCGTCCACGACGACCCCTACAAGGAAAGAGCATGCGTTGGTTCGAAATCGCCCTGGTGACGCTCACCCTCGCCTCCGGGCTGATCTGGTTGCTCGACAAGCTGGTACTCGCCAAGCGTCGCGGCGAATACCGCGGCCTGCTGGATGACGGCAGCGAGCCCTGGTATGTCGATTACGCCAAGGCCTTCTTCCCGGTGCTGCTGGCGGTGCTGGTACTGCGCAGCTTCGTGGCCGAGCCGTTCCGCATTCCCTCCAACTCGATGATGCCGACCCTGCTGACCGGCGACTTCATCCTGGTCAACAAGTTCGCCTACGGCCTGCGCCTGCCGATCAGCAACAAGAAGATGGTCGCCCTGGGCGAGCCGCAACGTGGTGATGTGGTGGTGTTCCGGCCACCGCACCATCCCGATCAGGACTGGATCAAGCGCGTGATGGGCCTGCCCGGTGACCGCATCGGCTATCGCGACAACCAGGTGTTCGTCAACGGCACGCCGATTGCGTACGAAACGATCGGCTCGTTCGTGGGGCGTGGCAATGGCAGCGAGATGACGGGCGCCACGGAGCTGCGGGAGCTTCTGAGCGATCGACCGCACCGCGTCCTGGAGCGCACCGGCCTGCCGTTCCGCGATCCGGCCGAGGGCGAATGGACGGTGCCGGAAGGCGAGTACTTCGTGATGGGCGACAATCGCGACAACAGCGAGGACAGCCGCTACTGGGGCTACCTGCCGGAAAAGAACCTGCGGGGCAAGGCATTCCTGATCTGGATGAACATCGACGGCGGGGTGGACTTCTCCCGCGTCGGCGAGCGGATTCGCTAGGCGGGCAATGCGGGGGAAGTGCGCGTACCGGTCACGGTGCGCGTTGGGCAATCATTGGGGAGCAACCGATATGAAGCGTTCGCAAAGCGGCATCACCCTGGTCGGTTTCATCATCGTGCTGGGTGTGGCCGGCGTGTTCATCTACATGGGCATGAAGGTCATCCCGATGTACTCGGAGTACTACGCGGTCAAGCAGTCGCTGGAAGGCATCGCCAAGGAGCCCAACGTGGTCGACGAGACCCCGGCACGGATCAAGGACATGTTCTTTCGCCGCATGAACATCAACTACTCCGAGAACGTCAAGCCGGCCGACATCAAGGTCGTGCGCAAGGATGCGGGCTACCTGATCACGGTGGACTACGAGGTGCGCAAGCCGCTGATCGCGAATCTTGATGTGGTCGGCAACTTCAACGCCGAGAAGGAATTGCGCCGCGGTGCCGCCGACAACTGATCGCCGCACGCCCGCCACCGACCGCATCGGGCACTCGTTTGCCCAGCCCGGCCTGTTGGCCCAGGCGCTGACCCATCGCAGTGCCGGTTCGCCGCACAACGAGCGGCTGGAGTTTCTGGGCGACGGGCTGGTCAACCTGTTCATGGCCGAGGCGCTGTACAGGCAGTGGCCGCGGGCGGACGAGGGCGCGCTGACCCGCGGCCGGGCCGAACTGGTGCGTGAATCCGCGCTGGCGGTGATCGCGCGCGATCTCGCCCTCGGCGAGCGGCTGACGATGGGTCCCGGCGAGATGAAGACCGGCGGCCATCGGCGCGATTCGATCCTCGCCGACGCGCTGGAGGCGGTAGTCGCCGCCATCTACCTGGACGCCGGTTTTGAAGGCTGCCGCGAGGTGGTGGTGCCGTGGTTTGCCGGCGCCATCGCCGCGTTGCCACCGCCCGACAAGGTCGGCAAGGATGCCAAAACGCGGCTGCAGGAATGGCTGCAGGGCCGCCAGAAGCCGCTGCCGGTGTACGAACTGGTGGCCGAATGTGGGGAGGAGCACGCCAAGGTTTTCCGTGTCACCTGCTCGCTGGCTCCGCTGGGGATCGTCACCGAGGGCGAGGGGCACTCGCGGCGGGCGGCGGAACAGGTGGCCGCGGATGCCGCGCTGGTCGCCATAGGCACCCGTTAGCCGCCGTTTGGCCGCGGTACTGCGCGCAGCCACTACAATTGCGCGATGAACCCAATCCACCGCAGCGGCCATGTCGCCGTCATCGGCCGGCCCAACGTCGGCAAATCCACCCTGACCAACGCCCTGGTCGGCGCGAAGGTGAGCATTGTCTCGCCGCGCCCGCAGACCACGCGCCACCGCCTGCTCGGCATCGCCACGTTTCCCGATGGCCAGTTGCTGCTGGTGGACACCCCGGGGCTGCATCGCGACCAGGGAAAATCGACCGCGAGCGCCATGCACCGCTGGATGAACCGCGCGGCGCGCGGTGCGGTGGAAGGCGTGGACGCGGCGATGCTGGTCGTTCGCGCAGGTAAATGGGAAGAGGCGGACACCTTCGCCTACGAAGCGCTGCATCATGCCGGCGTCCCCGTGCTGCTGGTGGTCAACCAGGTTGATCGCCTGAAGGACAAGACCGAGCTGCTGCCATACCTGGCCAAGGTATCGGAAGGCCGCGACTTCGCCGGAGTGCACCCGATTTCCGCGCTCAAGCGCAAGGGGCTGGAAGCGCTGGTCAAGCAGCTGCTGGGGCTGATGCCCGAACAGGCCGCGATGTATGCCGAGGACGAAATCACCGACAAGAGCCAGCGGTTCCTCGCCGGCGAAATGGTCCGTGAGCAGCTGATGCGGCAGCTCGGGGAGGAACTGCCCTATGCGACCACGGTGGAGATCGAGCGCTTTGTCGTTGACGGCCAACTGCTGCGCATCGGCGCGGTGATCTGGGTCGAGCGCGACGGTCAGAAGGCGATCGTGATCGGCAAGGGCGGCGAGCGCCTGCGCGAGATCGGCTCCCGTTCCCGCGTCCAGATGGAGCAGCTGTTCGGCGCCAAGGTGTTCCTGGAAACCTGGGTCAAGGTGCGCGAGGGCTGGTCCGACGATGAAGCCGCGCTGCGCGCATTCGGCTATCACGAGTAAGCCCACGCGCGAGGGCGACATCTCTTCCTCCCGCGGGCGCCGGACGCGATGCGCCTGACTGACGAGCCGGCCTTCGTGCTGCATGCGCGGGCGTGGCGCGAGACCAGCCTGCTGGTGGAGGTGCTCAGCGCCCATCACGGGCGGATCGGCCTGGTCGCCCGTGGCGTGCGCGGCGCCAAGCGGCATCCCCTGCGGGCGGCACTGCAGCCGCTGCAGTCGATCCGGCTGGACGCGATCCAGCAGGGCGAGCTGGCCCAGCTGCGCGGCGCCGAGGCCCTGGACGCCGCACCGCGTCTGCTCGGCGACGCCATGCTGGCGGGCTTCTACCTCAACGAACTGACGCTGCGGCTGACGCCGCGTGGCGAACCGCAGCCGGATCTGTTCGTTGCCTACGCAGTCACCCGCGAACGGCTGCGCGCCGAGCAGCCGCTTGCGTGGACGCTGCGCCGGTTCGAACGCGACCTGCTGGAAGCGCTGGGTGTGGGGTTTGACTGGCGTTGCGACGGCGAGGGTGACCCGATCGACCCGGCGGCGCGCTACCACGTCGATCCGGAACAGGGCCCGCAGCGGGTGCTCAGCGATCGCGGCCATGGCGACCGCAGTCGCGCGGCCTCCGGTCGCGGCCTGCTGAGTCTGGCTCTCGACAGTGAGCCCGACCCCGAGGACCTGCCGGGTCTGCGCCGGGTGCTGCGCAGCGTGCTGTCCCACCATCTGGGGCCGCGCGGGCTGAAGTCGTGGGAAATGCTCGCAGGCCTGCCCGGTCGTCAACCACCGGCCGGATAGCGCGGCGTCGCACCAGGCTCGGGGGGCGCGTCCAGCGTCGCCTGCGCCGCCTGCGCGAAGGCCGCAAACAGGGTCTGATCCAGCGGGGCGCGTTGCAGCGCCTGCACCAGCGCGTCCAGCCGAGCGGCCCCGACAAATCCGCAACTGGCGCGCAGGCGATGCAGCTCGGCGCCGACCGCGTCCGCGTCGCCGACGGCCACCGCTTCACCTATCCGCTGTCGCGCCTGCGGCAGTTCGGCCAGGAACAGCCCTCGCAACGTTGCCACGTGCAACGCGTTGCCATTGAGCGCACGGGCGGCGGCTTCGTCGTCCCAACACCGGGGCGCGTCGGAGGTCGTCGAGATGGCGGCTTGGGCCGGCGGCAAGCCCAGCACGCGGCGCACCGCCGCCTGGACCGCAGGTCCGGGCAGGGGTTTACGCAACACTTCCCGGAAGCCGGCGCGACCGAGTGCGGCGAGCTGGAGCGGATCGTCGCTGGCGGTATGCGCGATCGCCGGCACGTCGGGAAACCGCTCCTGCAGATGCATCAGCAACGCTTCCCCGCTGCCGTCGGGGAGGGTCGCGTCGAACAACCACAGGTCGTAGGCCTGGTTGCCTGTCATCGTCAGCGCCGCAGCCACCGTGCCTGCAATATCGACCTGCGCAGGCAGCGCGCGGGTGGCGGCCGCGAGGAAAGCGGCACTGGTCGGTTCATCCTCGACCAGCAGGATGCGGGGCACGGGACGTGGATCATTCATGGGATGCAAGGACTCCGCTGGGTATGCTGCGACGATGCTCCGGCCCCCACTATCGCTGTCACTTGCGGCCCTGTCGAACCCGCGGCCGTGCGCGCCTGCGCGCCGCCCCCGGCTGAGCGTGCCGATGCGCTGGTTGCTGCTGTTGCTCGGCCTTACGCTGGCCTTCGGGCAGGTGCAGGCACGCAGCGTGACCGCGCATATCGACCAGGTGGATTCGGCGGTAGCCAACCTCAGTGGTGTCAGCGTACGACTGGACTGGCCCGCCGATGCGGCGCAGGGAGAACTGCAACTGCGCGCGCGCCGCATGGACGCCCCGTCGCTCGGGTACCGGTTTGATGATCTCGACTGGCGCTGCCCGCTGCAGCGCACGGGCACGACCGGCTGGGTGTGCGCGGGCGATGTCCGCAGCCGCGCGGGCGGTGCAATGCGGTTGTCGATCACCATTGATGGCGGCAACCTGGATGGCGAACTGGCGCGGGGCGGCAGCCGCATCGGCGTGCACCGCGACGGCGCCCGTCCTGATGTGACCAGGATCGACCTGACGAAGATTCCGCTGGTCTGGACCCAGGCGTTGCTGGCGCAGGCCTGGCCGACGGCACGCATTGGTGCCGGCAAAGGGGATGCCCGGCTGACGGTGCGGGCACCCGCCGACGGCCCGCTGCACATTGCCGGTCCCGTCCGCCTGCAGGGTGCGGCACTGGACACCGAAGACGGCAGTATCGCGGCGGCGGATCTGGACGCCGCAGTGAACGTTGACGCGCGGCTGGGGCACCTCGACCGTGTGCTGATCGACGGCCGGCTGGAGGGCGGTGAACTGCTGTGGGGCACGACCTACCTCGCACTGGAGCAGAGGCGTGTGGATCTGCGACTTGCCGCGCTGCATCGCGAAGGCGAGGGCTGGGAGTTGCCCGAGCTGTACTGGAACGATCCGGGAATTCTGCTGGTCGAAGGCAGCGCTGCGCTGGATCCGGACAATGCGCTGCACAACCTCGATCTGCAGCTGCAGGCCCGCAACCTGGTCCCGTTGAGGGTCGGCTATCTCAGCGGTTGGCTCGGCATGGCCGGGCTGGGCGAGCTCAAGCTGGCAGGGGCGGTGGAGGGATCGCTGCGGATGCACGCCGGCACGCTCGACGACGCGGAGCTTCGCCTGCACGAGGTGAGCGTGGAGGACGCCGAAGGCAGGTTCTCGTTTGCGGGGCTGGAAGGCAATGTCGCCCTCTCGTCCGGCGGCCCGATTGCGAGTGCGCTGCAGTGGCGTGAGGGGGCCTTGCACGGGCTGCCATTCGGCGCGGCCCGGCTGCCGTTCAACAGTGACAGCGGACGCCTGCGCCTGCGGGAGGCGGTTACCGTGCCGATCCTCGGGGGCAAACTGCGCCTGGATCACCTGCTCTTACGCCCCCCTGCCGCCGGGGCGGGCTCCGCGGTGCGCTTCGGCCTGGCGCTGGAAGACCTGGACGTGGGCCGGTTGTCGACCGCGCTGGACTGGCCGGCGTTCACCGGCACCCTGAGCGGCAACATCCCCGATGCCCAGTACCGCGACGAGCAGTTGATCCTCGACGGTGGCCTGCAGATGCAGTTGTTCGGCGGTCGCGTCGCGGTGTCGGCATTGTCGATGGAGCGGCCGTTCGGCGTGCTGCCCACGCTGTCGGCCGACATCCTGCTGGACGACATCGATCTGATGGCGCTGACCGGGGCCTTCGACTTCGGCAGCATCAGCGGCAAGCTGGATGGCAACATCGCCGGGCTGCGGCTGGTGGGCTGGGAAGCGGTCGCATTCGACGCCCGGCTGGTCAGCGACCGCCAGCGCGGTGTGCGCCAGCGCATCAGCCAGCGTGCCGTGCAGGACCTTACCAGCGTGGGCAACGCTTCCTTCGTCAGCTCGCTGCAATCGCAGCTGATCGGCGTATTCGACGACTTCGGGTACAGCCGCCTCGGGATTGCATGCAAGCTGGTCAACGAGGTCTGCACGATGGAAGGCCTGTCGCCGTCCGGCGGGGGCTTCGTGATCGTGCAGGGTGCCGGCGTTCCACGGTTGACCGTGCTCGGTTTCAACCGTCGGGTCGACTGGCCGACGCTGGTCGAGCGCCTGGCGGCGGTGGGCAAGGGGGAGGTGAAAGCGGTGGTCGACTAGCGTACCGTCAACGCCTATCAAGGGTAGTCCCCAGGAGTCAGAACATGCGCCGTTGGATGGGAGTTCCCGTAGTCGCCGTGATGGCTACGGCGTGCGTCACGATCAATGTGTATTTCCCCGCTGCCGAGGCGCGCGAAGCGGCGCGGGAGTTCGTCGACAAGGTAATCGGTGACGAGGCTGTTCCGGCGCCCGTCGACCCGAAGTCAAAGGACGGTGGCAAGTCGGGCGGGCCTTCGGCGATGATCCCGTCGCCGCCGTCCTCGATGCGGCAGCTCGCCTCGCGGGTGGACATCTACGCCCTGGTCGGGATCGGCAGCGCCCACGCCCAGTCTCCGGACATCAGCATCAAGACGCCCGCTATCCAGGCCATCCAGGCGCGCATGGCCGCGCGATTCAACAGCAGTCTCCGCGCGGGCTTCGATGCCGGCGCCCTGGGTTTCGCCGGCGACGGCACGATCGTCGTGCGCGACGCCGCCAAACTGCCGTTGAAGGATCGCGCCGGCATCCAGCAGGCGGTGGCGGAGGACAACCGCGACCGCAACGCCGTCTACCGCGAAGTGGCCGTTGCCAATGGTCACCCGGAGTGGGAAGCGCAGATCCGCCAGGTCTTTGCACAGCAGTGGGCGGCCAGCGCGCGCAGCGGCTGGTGGTACCAGAGCGGCGGTAGCTGGCAGCAGAAATAGGCTCGCCAAGGGGCTGCGGTCCAGGCGTTACGCCTGCCGCCGTGCCCGCGCCGGCCTTGGGCCATGCGCGCAGGATGCATCTGCGACAATAC
>JBDSPO010000135.1:0-4599 GCA_039930265.1 Lysobacter sp.
GCGGAGTGGGCCACCGCGGCGAGCGGGCAATCCAATCCCGGGACAGCGGTGGAGGGCCTCATGCTCAGCATGGAGGGCGATGCGGTATGCGCCATCGCGGCGAACCTGCTCGTGCTCACGGGCGGGCGCTGGCGTACCCCGTTGCTCGACCGCTGCGGGGTAGAGGGCACGATGCGCGAATGGGTCCTGGAACAGATGCCGGTCGACCAGGTGCGGATGGCGGTGGCCGAAGTCGAATCGGCCGACGCGCTCGTCCTTGTCAATGCCGTGCGCGGTATCCTTCAGGTCCTCCGTCTGGGCGAGCGGATGTGGCAGCCCCACACTGCCGTGGCCGAGCTGCAAAGCCGGCTGGCCGCCGCCCACCCCGCATTTTTCCTGCCGTTAAGCGGTCCTGATCCGTTGGAGTTGCCGTGAGTCCTCCTCGCAAGCGCCGGTCCGGCGTGCTGTTGATCCTGACCTTGCTGGTCGCTCTGCTGGCGGCGCTGGCGGTAGGCGCCTGGGGTTGGCAGCGTTACCAGACGTTTGCGGACAGCCCGTTTTCGGGGCTTCCTCCGGGCGGCAGCATCAGCGTGCAGCGCGGCGATTCCCTGCCCGCGGTGGTGGCCCGCCTGCGCGATGCGGGAGTGACCGCTGGCGAGCGTTACGAGTGGCAATTGCTGGGCCGCCAGCTTGATGCCGCCTCGCGCTTGCATGTGGGTGAATACGCTCTGGAGCCGGGCACCACTCCGCGCGGTCTGCTGATGGCCATGCGCCAGGGCGATACCATCCGCTACCGCTTCACCCTGGTGGAGGGCTGGAACTTCAGAGAGTTGCGCGCCGCACTGGCGAAGGCGCAGCCCCTGCAGCAGGAAACCGCGGAATTGACCCCGGATGCGCTGATGGCGGCCCTCGGTCACGCCGGCGAGCATCCTGAGGGTCGCTTCCTGCCGGAGACCTATATCTACGGTCGCGGCGACAGCGACCTGGACGTGTTGCGGCGTGCCTACGGCGCCATGGACAAGGCACTGGCGCAGGCGTGGGCGCAGCGCGCCACCGACAGCCGGCTGAAGACTCCTTACGAGATGCTGATCATGGCCTCGATCGTGGAGAAGGAATCCGGCATCGCCGAGGAGCGTCCGCAGATCGCCGGCCTGTTCGATCGCCGGTTGAAGATCGGCATGCGTCTGCAGACCGATCCGACCGTCATCTACGGCATCGGTGCGGACTACGACGGCAACATCCGGCGGGTCCATCTCACCACCGACACCCCCTACAACACCTATACCCGCGACGGCCTGCCGCCCACGCCGATTGCGATGCCCGGCAAGGAGGCGCTGCAGGCCGTGGCCAACCCCGCGCCGGGGGACGCGCTGTATTTCGTTGCCGTGGGCGATGGCAGCGGTCGGCACCTGTTTGCCAGGAACCTGGCCGAGCACAACGCGAACGTGCGCAAATATCTGCAGAATTACCGCCAGCGGATGCGCGCGGACACCAGCGCCGGGACCACGCCGTGACCCTGCAGGTGCAACCGCGGCTGGTGACCTTGGAGGGCGGGGAAGGGGCGGGCAAATCCACTGTGCTGGCGGCCCTGCGCGCGGCGCTTGAAGCCGATGGTGAGGTGGTGACCTGCACCCGCGAACCGGGCGGCACACCGCTGGCGGAGCAGATTCGCGACCTGCTGCTGGACACCCGCCATGAGCCGCCCTCCGCGGATACCGAATTGCTGCTGATGTTCGCGGGTCGCGCCCAGCACGTGCGCGAGACAATCCTCCCTGCTCTGGGTTCCGGCAACTGGGTGATCAGTGATCGCTTCACCGACGCCAGTTACGCCTATCAGGGTGCGGCGCGCGGCGGCGACAGCGAATTCATCGCCGAGCTGGAACGGCGCGTGGTCGGGATCACGCCCGGCCTGACCCTGCTGCTGGACGTGCCGGTCGAAACCGGCCTGCAGCGCGTCCGGGGACGCGGCAAGGTGGACCGCATCGAGGCGGAGACCCAGGGCTTTTTTGATGCGGTCCGCCAGGCCTATCTGGCCCGTGCCGCGGCCGAGCCCCGGCGCTTCCGGGTCATCGATGCAACCCTTCCGGAAGCCGAGGTGGCGGCCGCGGCCGTTGGGCACCTGCAGCACTACCGGGACGCGTTGAGGTGACCGCTTTCGCGCCCTGGCAACAGCGCGTGCACGATCAGGCCGCGCAGGCGCTCGACAGCGGCCAGTTGGGGCACGCGCTGCTGTTCTGTGGTCCGGCGCTGCTGGGTAAACGCGCGGTGGCCGAACGTCTGGCCAACCGGTTGCTGTGCACCGCGCGGCCGCCCGGCGGCGATCCCTGCGGTGACTGCCGCAGCTGTCGTCTGTTCGCCGCCCGGACCCAGTTCGACCCGGTCGAGACCCGGCCGGACGGTTCGCTGGCCCACCCGGCCGGTCGCAGCGGCCATCCGGACCTGCTGCAGGTCAGTTTCGCGATCAATGACAAGGCGCGCCCGCCCAAGCCGCGCAGCGAGATCGTGATCGACCAGGTGCGGCGGCTGTCGGAGCAGATGGCGCTCAGCGCGCAGTTCGGTCAGGCCAAGATCGCGATCATCGATCCCGCCGAGGCGCTCAACCATGCGGCCGCCAACGCCCTGCTGAAGACCCTGGAGGAGCCCGTTCCCGGCCGTGGCCTGTGGCTGGTAAGTGCGCAGCCCGCACGGCTGTCGGCCACCATCCGCAGCCGCTGCCAGCGGCTGGAGTTCCGCCTGCCGCCGCACGCCGAGGCGTTGGCGTGGTTGGAGCACGCGGGGCATTCCCCCGCTGTGGCGAATGAAGCGCTGGAAGCGGCGCGCGGGCATCCGGGTCTGGCCGGGGAATGGTTGCGCACCGGCGCGCTGTCCCTGCGCCGGGATGTCGCCGACGACCTGGCCCGCGTCGCCGGCGGTGAGGCAGGGACGGTGGAAACCGCCCAGCGCTGGGCGGCGGACGCCAACGTCGATCTGCGCCTGCGGTTTGCCGCCGATCTGGCCGTGGCCCGGTTGACCGCCGACTTGACCGACCCGGCCCGCTCGCGCAGTCTGGCCGAGTGGTTTGAGCGTGCCAATCGCGCGCGGGACTTGTTGCGAACCACGGTGCGCGCGGATCTGGTAATCGTCGAAGTACTGCGCGCGTGGCGGGTCATCGAAGGCCGTCACGCCAGCGGAAAATCAAGGGCCTAGCAGTATGAGTGCAACATCCGGCGCCCGTCAGGGCATTGTGTCGCTGGCGGTGAAGGACAAGGCAGCGCTCTACAACGCCTACATGCCCTACATCCGGCACGGCGGCATCTTCGTGGGCACGCCCAACCGCTATTTCCTCGGTGACGAGGTGTTCCTGCTGCTGACCCTGCCCGAGTCCGGCGAGCGGATGCCGGTGGCCGGAAAAGTGGTGTGGGTAACCCCGGCGGGCGCGCAGGGCAACCGCCCGGCCGGCATCGGTATCCAGTTTGGTGAGGGCGCCGAGGGCGAGACCGTGAAGGGCAAGATCGAGGCACTGCTGGCGGGCACGCTCGACGCGGAGCGCGCGAACTTCACGATGTAGTGGTGGCAACGGCGGAGCCGGGACGCGTGGCGTCCGGCTCCGCGGCATGCCTCGCCCGCGTTACCTCAGTGCGGTCGAATCCCAGCCCGGTCGGGGCGTGAAGCGTGGGCCGTGACGGGCCTGCAGTTGCTTCAGGCGCTCCAGCAAAGCATCCGCGCCGGTCTCGCGGATGTACTGGATCGGACCACCGCGAAACGGCGCGAAGCCGGTGCCGAAGATGACCCCGGCATCCAGCAGGTCGGCGTCCGCGACCACGCCATCGTGGAGGCAGGCGACCGCCTCGTTGAGCATCGGCAGGATCAGGCGGTCCTGGAGGTCATCGGGGGCCGTGTAGTTCTCCGGCGCCGGCGGCTTCACCGCCTTGCCTTCCTCCCATTTGTAGAGACCCTGACCGTCTTTCTTGCCGCGCTTCCCGGGCTCGGCCTGTTGCGCCAGCGCGGCGGGTACGGTCAGGCCGAGGAATGGCGACAGCTCGGCGCCGACACCGGCCGCCACATCCAGACCCACGGTATCGACCAGCTCGATCGGCCCCATCGGCATGCCAAAGCGCGTCGCCGCCTTGTCGATCGCCACCCCCGGAATGCCCTCGGAAAACGCGGTTACCGCTTCAAGCATGTACGGAAACAGCACCCGGTTGACCAGGAAACCCGGGGTTCCCGCGACCGGCACCGGCAGCTTGCCGATCGCCTTGCAGAACGCTGCCAGACGCTGGCGGGTGGTCTCGTCGACCGCGTCGTGCTGGACGATTTCCACCAGGGGCATCAGCGCGACGGGGTTGAAATAGTGCAGCCCGGCGAAGCGTGACGGATGCTGCAGACCTTCGCGCAGCGCGGCCACCGGAATGGAGGATGTGTTGCTGGTGAGCAGCGCATCCGGCTTCATGCGCGGCTCGATGTCGGCGTACAACGCACGCTTGGCGCCGGCGTCCTCGATGATCGCCTCGATCACCAGATCGGCTTTAGCCGCCCCGTCACCGGCCAGATCGCTCTTCAGGCGCGCGGCCACCGCCGGACGCGCGGCGTCGTCGCGGACGCGTTTGGCGAACATCTCCCCGGCCCGGGTCATGGCACCGT
>JBDSPO010000136.1:0-33953 GCA_039930265.1 Lysobacter sp.
GAGGAAGTCGCGCACGGAACCTTCAGCGGTGCGCTGGCATTGCCCATCGACAATTTCACCGATCTGCCGCGGGCGTTGTTGCCTCACCGCGAATCGCTGGCCGATGCCACCGTGGTCAGCTTCTGCACCGGCGGGATCCGCTGCGAAAAGGCCGCGCTGACGCTGCGCGCCCAAGGCATGGACAACGTGCTGCAGTTGGAGGGCGGCATCCTGGGCTATTTCGAGCAGATGGGTGGCGCCGGCTACGACGGACGCTGTTTCGTCTTCGACCAGCGCGTGGCACTGGATCCTGAGCTACGGCCGCTGGTGGACGAGGTTTCCGCCCGGACCGACTGACATGCCGGAGTGGCAAGTGCCGGCAACGCCCCCATATGGATGGAGGGAGATCGCCATGAACCTTGCTGAATCAACAAACCCACCTGCAACCCCGCAGGCCACAACCGTCTTCAGGCTGGGCATCCAAGGGATGACCTGCGCCTCGTGCGTGGGCCGGGTCGAGAAGGCTCTCGCGCTGGTGCCCGGTGTCCGCGCCGTCAGCGTGAACCTGGCCACCGAGGTGGCTGAAGTCGAAGCCGACGCGGCAACCGCGTTGTCGACATTGGCGGACGCCATCAAGTCCGCAGGCTACGCGGTGCGGACCGAATCGATCGACATCGCCATTGGCGGCATGACCTGCGCATCCTGCGCAGGTCGGGTGGAGAAGGCGTTGAACAACGCTGCCGGCGTGCTGGAGGCCGAGGTCAACCTGGCCACGGAGGGGGCGCGTGTGCGTGTGCTGACCGGCACGGACGTCGCCGATCTTGTTTCGGCGGTGGGCCGCGCAGGCTATTCCGCGCAGCATCCCGAGGGGGCGGTGGGCGGCACGGGCGCCCAGGTGCCGGCCCGAGTCGCGACGCAGGATACCCGCCGCTCGCGCGAACTTCGGCACCTGCTCATTGCCATCGTGTTGTCGGCGCCGTTGATGCTGCCGATGCTGGCGATGCCGTTCGGCCGCGATTGGATGCTGCCGGGATGGCTGCAATTCGCTTTGGCCACGCCGGTGCAATTCTGGCTGGGCGCGCGTTTCTATCGCGCCGGTTGGAGTGCGCTGAAGGCGCGCACCGGCAACATGGACCTGCTGGTCGCGCTGGGCACCAGTGCCGGCTACGGATTGAGCGTGTTCCATCTGCTGGGCGGCACGGGTCAGGGCGGCGCCCACCTCTATTTCGAGGCATCCGCGGTGGTGATCACGCTGGTGCTGCTGGGCAAGTGGCTGGAAGCACGCGCCAAGCGGCAGACGACGGAGGCGATCCGCGCCCTGCAGGCTTTGCGTCCGGAGTCCGCAAGGGTGGTGCGCGATGGCGTGGAGCAAGCCCTTCCACTGGCTGAGGTGCAGGTCGGAGACGAGGTGGTCGTCCTGCCGGGCGAGCGGATTCCGGTCGATGCGGAGATCATCGAAGGCCGCAGCCACGCCGATGAGTCGTTGATCACCGGCGAGTCGCTGCCGGTGGCGAAGGAGCCTGGTGATCGTGTCACCGGCGGAGCGGTCAATGGCGAGGGTCGCCTGCGACTGCGCACGGCAGCGATCGGCGCGGAGACGGCATTGGCCCGCATCATCCGGCTGGTCGAGGACGCGCAGGCGAAGAAGGCCCCGATCCAGCGCATGGTGGACAAGGTCAGCGCGGTGTTCGTGCCGGTAGTGGTCGGCGTGGCGGTGCTGACCCTGCTGGGCTGGGGGGTGCTGGGGGGCGACTGGAACGTTGCGATCCTCAACGCGGTGGCGGTGCTGGTGATCGCCTGTCCGTGCGCGCTGGGTTTGGCGACGCCTACCGCGATCATGGCCGGCACCGGCGTGGCGGCGCGTGCCGGCATCCTGATCAAGGACGCCGAGGTGCTGGAAACGGCACGCCTGCTCAAAGTGGTCGCGTTCGACAAGACCGGCACGTTGACCGTCGGCCGACCGACCCTGGCGCAACACCTCGGCGTGGACGGCGAGGATGCATCGGTGCTGCGATTGGCAGCGGCGCTGCAGGCGGGCAGTGAACATCCGCTGGCAAGTGCGGTGATCGCTGCGGCCCACGGGGTTGATATCCCGAGCGCGGTCAATGTGCGTGCGCTGGCCGGACGCGGGCTGGAAGGCGAGGTGGAGGGCCGTGAGCTGCTGTTGGGCAGCTCCCGTCTGATGCAGGAAATCGGCGTCGATCTCGGGTCCATGCAGGCGCGCGGCGATGCGCTGGCCGCGCACGGACACAGCGTGTCGTGGCTGGCCGAGCGTGGTCCGGATGCGGTGCGCTTGCTGGGCTTGCTGGCCTTCCGCGACCAGCCGCGCAAGGAAGCCCGTGATGCGATCCGGATCCTGCACGATCTTGGCCTGCGGACCGCGATGATCTCCGGCGACAACGCCGGCGCCGCGCAGGCGGTCGCAGACGCGCTGGGCATCGACGACGTGCGCGCCGAGGTGTTGCCGGGTGACAAGGCCGAGGCGGTCAACGGGCTGCGCGACCACGGACCGGTGGCCATGGTGGGCGACGGGATCAACGATGCGCCCGCGCTGACCGCTGCCGATGTGGGCATCGCAATGGGCGGCGGCAGCGACGTCGCGATGCACGCCGCAGGCATCACCCTGATGCGCCCGGACCCGCGCCTGGTGGCGGATGCGATTGCCATTTCGCGCCGCACCAGTGCCAAGATCCGGCAGAACCTGTTCTGGGCCTTCGTCTACAACGTGGTCGGTATTCCGCTGGCCGCAGCCGGTCTGCTGGATCCGGTGGTGGCCGGGGCGGCCATGGCGTTGTCCAGCGTCAGTGTCGTGTCCAACACCTTGCTCCTGCGTCGCTGGAAACCGCAGTCAGCGACTGCGCCCACGAGGGGGTAAGCCCGCACCGCTCAGGACGTGGGGTCGCCCCGGTTGGCCAGCCACGCCACCGCGCCCAAACCGGCCCGGCGACCGCTGGCGAAACAGGCATTGAGCAGATAGCCGCCGGTCGGGGCCTCCCAGTCGAGCATTTCGCCGGCGCAGAACACCCCGGGGGCCGCCGTGAGCATCAACGCGTCGTCCATCGCCTCCAGGCGCACGCCGCCTGCACTGCTGATGACTTCGCTGATGGGACGCGGCGCGATCAGCTTGAGCGGCAGGCGCTTGATGGTTTGGGCGAGGCGCTCGGTGTCGCCCAGCCCGTCCTTTCCCAGCACTTCGTACAGCAGGGCGACCTTGACCGCGGTGAGTCCGGTTTGCCGCCGCAGATGGTCGCTCATGCTGCGCGCATTGCGCGGTTTGGCCAGATCGGCCCGGAGTCTCGCCAGATCGCGTCCCGGCGCAAGGTCCAGGCTCAGGGCCGCGTGGCCGTCGCGGGCGATCGACTCGCGCAGCGACGCTGACAGCGCGTACACCAGACTGCCCTCGATCCCTGTGGCGGTGACCACGCACTCGCCCTGCAGCGCGTGTTCGACACCCGCTTCGCGCCAGTAGGCGATGACGGGCTTCAGCGGCGCTCCGGCATGACGTTCGGCGAAGTGCCCGCTCCAGCCGATGTCGAAGCCGCAATTGGCCGGCACCAGCGGTTTCACGTCGATCCCGAGCGCGGTCAACCACGGCTGCCATGCACCGTCGGAACCGAGCTGCGGCCAGCTGGCGCCACCCAGGGCAAGCACCGTGGCACCGGCGCGCACTTCATGTTCTCCCGTGGGGGTTGAAAACCGCATGGCGCGATCGATGCTCCAGCCCAGCCATCGATGCTGCACGTGGAAGCGCACGCCGTCCTCGCGCAGCCGCCGCACCCAGCCACGCAGCAACGGTGCGGCCTTGCGGTCCAGCGGAAACACCCGCCCGGAGGTCCCGACGTAGGTCTCCACCTCGAGCCCGCGCGCCCATTCACGCAGGGCTGCAGCGTCGAAATCGTCCAACCATCCAGCGACCTCCGCTTGGCGTTCCCGGTAGCGCGCATCGAACGCCGGCCGGGAATCGTCGTGGGTCAGGTTGAGGCCGCCCTTGCCGGCGATCAGAAACTTGCGCCCGACCGAGCCCTTGGCCTCGTACAGATCAACTTCCAGACCCGCCGCGCGCGCGACCTCTGCCGCCATCAGACCAGCCGGGCCGCCACCGATGACGACCAGTCCGGGCAGGGCGGTATCGTGCGACATCTCAAGGCTCCAGCGCGGCGCTGCATTATGACCGCGCTGCGGTATCTTCAGCGCTTCGCATTGCAGGGACACGGGACACCGATGCTTATCACTACTGCCCACAAACCGGCTGCCGAGCGCTTTCGGGTCCTCGTGATCGCGCTGGCGCTGGGATTGGTGCCGTTCGCGATCGGCCATGCGCAGGCCGCCACCGCGGTGCCCGTCGATGGGCCGGTTGTCCTCAGCACAACCGGCAACGGCGCGCCGTCCAGCCTGCCGATGGAGTTGCGCGACTTCGACGCCTACATCGAAGACATCCGCGTGCGCTTCGAGGTGCCGGCGATGGCGGTGGCGATCGTCAAGGACGGCAGGATCGTGCTGGAGCGCGGCTATGGCACGCGCGACCTCGAGAGCAAGGTCCCGGTGGACGAGCACACCTTGTTCGCCATCGCCTCCAACACCAAGGCCTTCACCGCCGCGGCGCTGTCGATGCTGGCCGATGAAGGCAAGCTCGACATGGACGACCGCGTGGTCGACCACCTGCCGTGGTTCCGCATGTCCGACACGTATGTGACCGGCGAGATGCGCATCCGCGACCTGCTGGCGCACCGCAGCGGACTGGGTCTGGGGGCGGGCGACCTGTTGTATTGGCCCGGGTCGGAGTACACCACCGAGGAGGTCGCGCGGCGGCTGAAGGACGTGCCGTTGAAGGGCGGCTTCCGCGACCGTTACGCCTACGACAACATACTGTTCGGCGTCGCCCAGCTGGTGGTCGAGGCGGTCAGCGGACAGTCTTACAAGGACTTCCTGCAGACGCGGATTTTTACCCCGTTGGGCATGCAGGACACCCGCTTCAACAGCGATCACCTGCAGGCAGCTGACAATGTCGCAACCGGCTACGCGCAGGCCGACTTCACCCACCTGGTTGCCGCGCCGCGCGTCAGTTGGGGCAATGTCTCCGGTGCGGGCGGCATCTATTCCAGCGTCCACGACCTGAGCCACTGGGTTCGCGTCCAGCTCGACGGCGGCCTGATATCCGGCGAAGGCGACGCCGCCAAGCGGCTGTTCAGCGAAAAACGGCAGCGCGCGATGTGGTCGATGATCACGCCGATCCCGGTGGCCAAACCGTCGGTGCCCGCGCTGGCGCCCGCCGTTCCCAACTTCGCCGGCTACGGCGAGGGCTGGTCGCTGTCGGACTACCGCGGCAAGAAGCTGGTCTGGCACACCGGCGGTTGGCCGGGGTTTGTTTCGCGTATCACCCTGGTGCCGGAACAGGGGCTGGGCATCATCGTTCTGACCAGCGCCGAGCAGGGTGGCGCCTTCCAGGCCGCGACCCTGCGCGTGCTGGATGCTTATCTGCAGGCACCGCGCACGGATTGGACCAGCGCCTACCTGTCGGCGCGCGGCAGCGCACAGGAAAAGGCCGAAAAATCATGGCAGGAGCATGTCGCCAAGCGCGACCTGCGTTCGAAGCCATCACTGCCATTGAAGGGGTACGCGGCCACCTATCGTGATGGCTGGTACGGCGACATTCTCGTGGAGGAGCAGGCTGGCCAACTTCGGATCCGCTTCAGCAAGACCCCCGATCTGGTCGGGACCTTGAGCCACTGGCAGCACGACACCTTCGTGGTGCGCTGGGACCGGCGTTGGCTCAATGCCGATGCGTTCCTGAGCTTTGCGTTGGAGCCGGACGGTCAGGTGCGCGAGGGGCGCATGCAGGCAATCTCGCCGCTGACCGATTTCAGCTTCGACTTCCACGATCTGCGTCTGATACCGCTGAAACCCGCCAGCGACTGAGCGAGGTCACGGCTGGCCGGGCGGCTCCGGTTCGAACACCACCACATGCTCCAGATCCAGGCGAATACCGATGTCCTGCCCGACCGCGTGGTCGTGGTGCGAAGGCACCAGCGCCTGGACCTGATCGCCGTCGACCAGTTGCAGGGTGTAGAGGAAATCGGCGCCGCGGAAATGGCGGCGCACGATCCGCGCCTGCATCGGCGCATCGTCGTCGTGGATCACGTCGTCCGGGCGCAACAGCATTTCCACAGGCGTGCCGGGCGCGTTGACCAGCTGATGGTCCGCCATGAGCACGCCAAAGACGGTACCCACATGCATGTCATCGACGACGCGCGCCGGCAGCAGCACGCCTTCACCGACGAAGCCGGCGACAAAGCGGTTGCTCGGGCGGTGGTAGAGGTCATAGGCGCTTGCCCATTGCTGCAAGCGTCCGTCTCCGACCACGCCGATGCTGTCGGCCATGGCGAAGGCTTCGGTTTGGGAGTGGGTCACCATCAGCGCGCCGATGCCGGTGGCCTTGAGCGCGCTGCGCACCTGGATTGCCAACCGCTCGCGCAGGTCCGGATCCAGGCTGGAGAACGGCTCGTCCAGCAGCACCAGCCGGGGCTCCGGAGCCAACGCACGCGCCAGGGCGACCCGTTGCTGCTGGCCGCCGGACAGCTGGTGCGGCGGGCGCTTGGCATGCTCGGCGAGTCCGACCAGTTCCAGCATCTCGGCGGCGCGTGACTGCGCCTTCGCACGCGGCCAGCGGAACAGGCCAAAGCGAACGTTGTCCAGCACACTCAGATGCGGCAGCAGGGCGTGGTCCTGGAACACCATGCCGATTTTTCGTGCTTCCGGCGCGAGGTGGACGCCATGGCCCACCAGCAGTTCACGGTCGGCACGGATGCAGCCGGCCGACAGGGGTTCGAACCCGGCAACCGCGCGCAACAAGGTGGTCTTGCCGGCGCCCGAGGGACCGATCAGACAGCCGATCTCGCCGTCGCCGAGGGTCAGATTGACGCCCCCCAGCACCACGCGGCCGTCGTAGCCGACCGCTGCGTTGTCAATCTGAAGCTGCATCACGACCTCGACGGGTAAGGGCGATCACCGGAATCAGGCCGGCCAGCGCAATCGCCAGCGAGGGCAGGGCAGCGCGCGCGTACTCGCCCTCGTTGGTCAGCTCGAACACCCGGGTCGCCAAGGTATCCCAGCCGAAGGGACGCATCATCAAAGTGATCGGCATTTCCTTCATCGTGTCCACCAGCACCAGCAAGCCGGCGGTCGCGAAACTGCCGCGCAGCAGGGGCCAATGCACGTGGCGCAACTGCCGCGCCCCGGTCACGCCCAGGCTGCGGCTGGCCTCCAACAGGTGCGGCCGGATCCGCAACAGGCCTCCGGCAACGGGCGCATGGGCGACCGCGAGAAAACGGATCCCGTAGGCCACCAGCAACAGCAGCAAGCCACCCTGCAGCGGGACGTCCCAGCCGCGGGTCTCGCCCAGCCAGGTGGAGAATCGGGCCACCGGTGCATACAGACCGATTGCCAGCAGGGCGCCCGGCAGCCCATAGCCGAGCGTGGAAATGCGGGTGGTCGCCGTTGTCAGCACCCCGGGTTGCTCGCGCGCAGCCAGCGCAATGACGAAGGCGGCGGCGGTGGTCAGCGCGGCGGCCATGGCGGAAAGCGACAGCGCATTGCGCAAGCTGGCGAAGTAGCTGGTATCAAGATCATCCAGATGGGCCAGTGCCTGCCACGCCAGCTGCGACAGCGGCAATCCCAGCGCGAGCAGCAACACCAGCGTGCACAGCGCGGTGGCCCACCAGCCGCGTGGTCCGGTCGACAGGCGCAGCGCAGCGCCCGCAGGCCCGACGGCAGCGAAGGACTGTCGTCGTCGCGACGCGGCCTCCAGTCCGACCAGCACGAGTACCGCGACCAGCAGGATCGCCGCAATCTGCAGGGCAGTGTCGGTGGAGAACAGCGCGAACCACGCCTTGTAGATGGCGGTGGTGAAGGTGTCGTAGTTGAACGCCGAGACGGCGCCGAAATCGGCCAGGGTTTCCATCATCACGAGCAACGTGCCGCCGGCGATCCACGGTCGCGCCATGGGCAGGCTCGCCCGGAAGAACGCCCGCCATGGGCCCATGCCAAGCACCCGTGCCGCTTCCAGCGCGCGGGCGCCCTGACTGGCGAACGCCTCGCGAGCGACCAGGTAAACATACGGGTACAAGGCCAACGTCATCACCGCGATCAGCCCGCCACGCGAGCGGATATCCGGCAACTGCAGGGCTGCATGATCGCGTAGCCACCCGGTGATGGGCGCCCCATAGTCAAACAGGCCGATGAAGGCCACCGCCAACACATAGCCGGGCATCGCCAGCGGCAGCACCAGCAGCCACGCGAACCAACGCCGGCCCGGAAACTCGCAGAGCGCCACCAGCGCCGCCAAGGCCGTGCCCAGCAGCGCCGTGCCCAGTCCCACCCCGAGCAGCAGCCACAGCGTGTTGCCGGCGACCTGGGGCAGCACGTACTGCCACAGGTGCTGCAGAGTGTCCCGGTTGGGTTGGGCCAGGGCCACCAGAGTCGCCCCCAGCGGGATCAGGCTGGGCAGCGTCAGCGCGACTGCCAGCCAGGGCCAACCCCGCGGGCCCGAAAACGCACGCGTGCGTGCGATTACGGAGCCGCCGCGGGAAGGCAGGGGAAGCGACTCAGCGATAGCCTGCTCGATCCATGAGCTTGACTGCATCGGCCTGCATCGCACCGGCCTGCGACACGTTGATCAGATCCTGACGGTAGTCACCCCACGCCTTGATCAGCGGATCGGTTGCGATTGCGGGGTTGGCCGGAAACTCCAGGTTCTCGCCGGCAAACAACTGCTGCGCCGTGCCATCGGACAGCCACTCGATGAACTCCGCGGCCGCCTTCGGGTGCGGCGCGTGGCGGGTGACGCCAGCACCGGACACATTGACGTGCACGCCGCGCTCGCCGTCGGCCTGGTTCGGCCAGAACACGGTGACTGGCAGCTCCGCGTCTTTGCGCAGGGCGCGGCCGAGGTAATAGGTGTTGCTGATACCTACCGAGCACCGGCCGGCAGCGATCGCGTCGATCACTTCGTTGTCGCTGGCCATCGGTGGCGCCGCGAGGTTGGCGACCCAGCCGCGCACGACCTCCTCGGTCTTCTCCGGGCCGATGCTGGCCATCATGGTGGCGACCAGACTCTGGTTGTAGACCGAATTGCTGGTGCGCAGGCACAGCTGGCCCTTCCACTTCGGGTCCGCCAGGTCTTCGTAGCTCGACAGGGTGTCGGCAGGAGCGCGCTCGGGGTTGTGGATGATCGTGCGCGCACGCACGGACAGACCGAACCAGCGGTTCTCCGGGTCGCGCAGGTTTTCCGGGATGTTCGCGCGCAGGCGCGCCGAGTCGACCGGCTGCAACAGCTCCATGTTGGTCGCCTGCCACAGGTTGCCCGCGTCGACGGTGATAAACACGTCGGCCGGGCTGCGGCTGCCTTCGGCCTTCAGCCGCTCCATCAACGGCGGCGCCTTGTCGGTGAGGTAGGTGATCTTGACGCCGGTTTCCTTCGTGTACAGGTCAAACAGCGGCTTGAGCAGTTGTTCGTTGCGGGAGGTGTAGACGACCAGCTCGGTGGCGGCATCGGCGGGCCCGACAGTGGCGGTGCTGTCGTCGGTTTGCGGCTTGTCGGCGGAGCAGGCGGCCAGCGAGGCCAGGATCACGGCGGTCAGAGGGAGCAGTCGCACGAAGCACCTCGGGTGAGTACAAATGAGAATCGCTATTATCTACGATCGACGGCAGAATGTATTGGCAAAGCAGGCGGGCTCCCCCATATATCGGAGCATCGAGACGTCCCCCGCGAGTGTTCCCCATGATTCCGTACTCCCTGCTTGACCTGGCGCCCGTCACCGAGGGCAGCGACATCCGCCAGGCGTTCGCCAACACCCTGGACCTGGCCCGCAACGCCGAGCGCTTCGGGTATCGCCGCTACTGGCTCGCCGAGCACCACAACATGCCCGGTATCGCCAGTGCGGCGACCGCGGTGCTGATCGGCCATGTCGCGGGCGGCACTTCGACCATCCGGGTTGGAGCCGGCGGCATCATGTTGCCCAACCATTCGCCGCTGCAGGTGGCCGAGCAGTTCGGCACCCTGGCATCCCTGTATCCGGACCGTATTGACCTCGGGCTGGGGCGCGCGCCCGGGACCGATCAGGCGACGGTGCGCGCGCTGCGGCGTTACCACGAGGGTGCGGACGCTTTCCCGCATGACGTTGCTGAGCTGCTGGGTTACTTCCGTGAGGCGAAGCCTGGGCAGCCCGTGCGGGCGGTGCCCGGCGCCGGCATCGAAGTGCCGGTGTGGCTGCTCGGCTCGAGCCTGTTCAGTGCGCGCCTGTCGGCGGTGATGGGGCTGCCGTTCGCGTTTGCCTCCCACTTCGCACCGGACGCGATGGACGAGGCACTCGCGCTGTACCACCGCGAGTTCACCCCGTCCGCCCGTTTGGCCAAGCCGCACGCGATGCTGGCACTGAACGTCGTCGCCGCGGAGACGGACGCGGAAGCGCGACGGTTGTTCACGACCCAGCAGCAGGCATTCGCCAAGCTGCGCCGCGGGGATATCGGACTGGTGCCGCCGCCGATTGACGATATCGACTCGTGGTGGACGCCGCAGGAGAAGGCGGGGGTCGAGCGGGCGCTGGGCTGCGCGGTCGTCGGCGATGCCGACACGGTGCGCAAGGGCATCGCCGCCTTCATCGATCGCCACCGCCCGGACGAGCTGCTGCTGACCGCCAACATCTTCAACCACACCGCGCGGGTGCGCTCCTTCGAGATGGCCGCCGGCGCCATGCAGGCACAGTGATCCGGACTCAACGTTGCTTGGTGACGTCGACCAGTTCGACCTCGAACACCAGCGAAGCATCCGGTGGGATCGCTCCACCGGCCCCGCGCCGACCGTAGCCCAGCTCGGCCGGGATCAGCAGCACGCGGGTGCCACCGACCCGCATGCCGGCAACGCCGTCGTCCCACCCGCGGATGACACGCCCGGCACCGAGCCGGAATGTCAGCGGGGTGCCGCGATCGCGCGAGCTGTCAAACTGTGTCCCGCGCTGCTCCGGAGCCGTGTCGTCGAAGAGCCAGCCTGTGTAGTGGACATTGACCTCATCACCCGGTGCCGCCACCGCGCCGGTGCCGTTGACCAGATCGATGCGCTGGAGCTCGGCCACGCTGCCGCGCGCGGTGGGCGCGTCCGCTGACGAGCACCCCGCGATCACCCCAGAAGCGAGAACGCAGGCGATGGCGGCTCGGGGTAGGGTCCGGTACAGACGCGATTTCACGGGTATGGCTTCGCTTGGAAGAGGGGCAAGCGGCCACCATACCTGCTTCGATGGGGCCCCCATAGACGACGCGCGGGCGGCCCGCGAACCAATCCACCATACTGGGCGACCGTCCAAGGCCGAACGTCAACAATGAAAACCCCCGCCGGCTTGCAGCCGTTGATCGATGAAGGCGTGATCGACGAAGTCATTCGTCCGCTCAAGAGTGGCAAGGAAGCCGACGTTTTCGTGGTGCGTTCGGACGAGCAGATCCTGTGCGCCAAGGTCTACAAGGACATGGCCCAGCGCAGCTTCCAGCAGCGGGTGCAGTACCAGGAAGGCCGCAAGGTCCGCGGCAGCCGCGAGCAGCGCGCGATCACCAAGGCCAGCAAGTTCGGCCGCAAGGAGCAGGAGACCGCCTGGAAAAACACGGAGGTCGACGCGCTCTATCGTCTGGTCGATGCCGGCGTGCGCGTGCCCGAGCCGCGGGGCTTCTACAACGGTGTGCTGGTGATGGAACTGGTGACCGATGCGCACGGCCACTCGGCGGCGCGCCTGGGCGAAGTCGAGCTGGAGCCCGAGGAGGCGCGCGCATATCACGCGTTTCTCGTCCGCCAGGTGGTGATGATGCTGTGCATCGACATGATCCATGGCGACCTGTCCGAGTACAACGTGCTGGTCGGTCCGGATGGCCCGGTGCTCATCGACTTCCCCCAGGTGGTCAGCGCCTCGGGCAACAACGCCGCGCGCAAGATGCTGCAGCGCGACGTCAACAACCTCACCTTGAGTCTCGGTCGCGCTGCTCCCGATCTTCTGTCAACCCACTACGCCGAAGAGATGTGGGCGCTCTACGAGAAGGGCGAGTTGCGCCCCGACAGCCTGCTGACCGGCGAGTTTGCCTTTGACGAGTCCAGCACGGATCTGGACAGCGTGCAGCTGGCGATCCGCGACGCACGCGAGGAGGCACTCATCCGCCAGCAGGGACGTGAAGCGGCGGCGGAAGAGTACTGACAACCGGGTGCGATCCCGGCGACCCCGGGTCGCGCTCAGGCGACGCTTCCCGCCGCGTGCCCGGACGCCCACGCCCACTGGAAGTTGTAGCCTCCCAGCCAGCCGGTGACATCCAGCACCTCGCCCACGAAGTACAGTCCTGGCACGTGGCGCGACTCCATGGTGCTGGAAGACACGCCGTCGGTATCCACACCGCCAAGCGTCACCTCGGCGGTGCGATAGCCCTCGGTGCCACTGGCGACCAGTGGCAGGCGGTGCAAGGTCGCGGCAATTTCGCGCAACTGCGGCAGGGTGAACTGGCGGATCGGCCGCGCCGGCTGCAGATCCGCCAGCCACACCTCGCACAGGCGCTGGGCAAACCGCTTCGGCAACACTTCCGCAAGCAGGGTCTTGAGCTCCGCAGCCGGGCGGGCGCGCTGCATGTCCTGCAGGGTCGTCAGTGCATCGGCGCCTGGCAGGAGATCCAGCTGCAGGGCCTCCCCGGGCTGCCAGTACGATGAGACCTGGAGCATTGCGGGGCCGCTGATGCCACGGTGGGTGACCAGCATGAAGTTGGTGAACGACTGCTCGCCGGCAGTGGCGGTAACCGGTAGCGAAACGCCACTCAGATCCGCCAGATGCTGCTGATGGGTACCGCTGAGTGTCAGCGGTACCAGCCCGGCACGCAGCGGCAGCACCGTGTGGCCGAACTGTTTGGCCAGCTCGTAGCCGAACCCGCTGGCGCCCATGCTCGGGATGGACAGGCCGCCGCTGGCGACCACCAGGGAGGGCGCGCGCAGGATGCCGGTGCTGGAGTGCAGGGTGAACCAACCTGCGTGACTGCCGCCTGCGCTGGCAGGTTCCACCCGGGTGATGCTGCAGCCGGTCTCCACCCGCACACCGGCTGCCGCGCACTCGTCCAGCAGCATTTTCACGATCAGCTTGGAGGACTCGTCGCAGAACAGCTGGCCGAGTTCCTTCTCGTGCCAGGCGATGCGGTGGTGGTCGACCATGTCCAGGAAGTGCCAAGGCGTGTAGCGCGCCAGCGCGGACTTGCAGAAATGCGGATTGGCCGACAGGAAATTGGCCGGGCCGGTGCCGGTGTTGGTGAAGTTGCAGCGGCCGCCGCCCGACATCAGGATTTTCTTGCCGACCCGGTTGGCGTGCTCGATCACCACCACGCGTTTGCCGCGGCGACCGGCGGTGATCGCGCACATCAGCCCGGCCGCGCCACCGCCAATCACCAGGACGTCCACGTCGCCGGCGCCAACGCGCCCGCTGGTCTTCACCGCTGCCACCGCCTCAGTCGGTACTGGGCGCCATGCGCACTACCGGTCGCAGCGAGGTGCTGCCGCGATCGCCCATCAGCTGCAGTTCGCCGTCCTGGATCAGGACATTCAGGCGCATGCCGCGCTCACCGATGTCCGGCAAGGCGTCGACCACCACGGTGGGAATGTCGATCACAGTGAGGTTCTTCAGGCGGGACACAGCGTTGGCGATCTTGTCCCACCAGATCGTCGAGGCACTGCCGCCGTAGTTCACCACCACGACCTGGTCGGCGCGCGCGCAGGCCTTCTTGATGCGCGATTCGTCAGGGTGGCCAAGATCGATCCACAGCCCGATATCGCCGACGTAGTCGCGGCGCCACAGGTCGGGCTCGTCCTCGTTGCTGATCCCCCGACCGAACTCCAGCCGCTCGTCGGCGTACAACGCGAACGCCAGCAGGCGCACCATCAACCGTGCATCGGTTTCGGAAGGGTGCTGGGCCAGAGTCAACGCATGGGTGGCGTAATAATGCCGGTCCATGTCGCTGATCTGCAGCTCGGCTTTGACGACGGTGGAATTGGCTGCCATGACGGACTCGCGCTAGGTAGCCCGCCATTGTAGGCGCTAGGGAGAAAGGCTGCTGCGCTTACACCTGGCCGGTCGCGAACTGGACCGCCAGGCTCGATACGGCAACGGCTACCCAGACGCCGAGGCCCAAGGCAATCGGCTTGAACCCGGTGCTCGCCATGCGCCGCAGGTCCGCCGACAGGCCGATGGCGGTGAGGGCCATGATGATCAGAAAATTGGCGGCCGTATGGATCGCCGGTTGCAGCGACTCGGGAATGAGGCCGACGGTGCGAGCCGCCGAGGCAAGCACGAACCACAGGATGAACCACGGAATGATCGCCGCAAGCCGGAAATCCCCGGCGCCGCTCTTCTTGTGCTTCCACGCCTCGATCGCCGCCAGGATCAGGCACATGGGGATGATCAGGGTGGCACGGGTGAGCTTGACGATGGTGGCGTGGTCGCCGGCTTCCTTGCCGTAGCTGTAGCCGGCGGCGACGACGGAGGACGTGTCGTTGATCGCGGTACCCGCCCACAGACCGAAACCCTCCTGACTCAGGCCCATCAGATGACCCAGCGCCGGAAACACCAGTACCGCGACCAGATTGAAGAGGAAGATCGTGGAGATGGCGAAGGCGGTGTCGTGCTCATCGGCCTTGATGATCGGTGTCACGGCGGCAATCGCCGACCCGCCACAGATCGCGGTACCGGCGCCGATCAGCAGCTTCAGCTTTGACGGAATGTTGAGCAGCTTGCCGAGCACCATGGCCGAGGTGAACGCGGCGATGAGGGTCACTGCGGTGATGGTCAGGGACTCCATGCCGGTTTTTGCGACCTGGGTCAGGCTGAGGCCGAACCCCAGAGCGATGATCGACCACTGAAGGACTTTCTTGCCGGCAAATTGGATCCCAGGCTGACAGTTGCCCGGGACCGCAACCGTGTTTCTGATCAGCACCCCCAGCACGATGCCGAAGACCGGCCCGCCGACCAGCGGCAGCCAGTTGCCCAACAGCAACGAAGCCATCGCCAGCACGGTGGCCAGCGCGAGGCCCGGCCACAGCGGCCCTACCACCGGCGAGGGCGCGGGAGGGGAAGTGAGTGTCGCAGGTGCCGGCATCACGCGTTCGTCCGCTAACGGGAGTGCAGAGGATAGACCCCGTTCCGCTACCGCGCGATGCCGTACCCGGCCTCAACCAGCCAGCAGGGCCTTGGCGGTATCCATGTGTCCGGAGAAATTGTCGCGTGTGCGCTCCAGATGACTGCGCAGGAGTGCGCCTTCCGCGGCTTCCAGATGCTGGTCGATCCGCTGCAGTGCCTGCTCGTGGTCCTCCACAACGGCCTCCAGATAGGCGCGCTGATACGCATCTGCGGCGACGTCGTTAAGGGCATTGAGACGCTTCAGATTCTCGGCGCGCTGTGTTCTGAGGTTGGGCGTATCGGCGACATTCAGGCGCTCCGCGTCTCCCAGTGCGCGGGTCTGGGTCAGATTGCGGCGATGGTGCATGTGGATCATCTCGACCAGTTCCGCCACCGGCGCATCCAGGTCCGCGTGGCTGCGGGCCTGCTCAGCGCGGGCTATTGCGAGTTGATCCATTGCGATCAGTTGGGCGAGGGTCTCGCCCGGCGCAGGGCTTGAGACGGCGGCAGGTCGCGCGGCGGTCTGGCCGGCCGGCATCGGCGCGCGAGAACACGCGGTCAAGGCAATAAGGGTTACCGCTGCAATGACGAAGCATGACGTCCTGAGCATTTCGTTCCTCCTGGATGGCTGGCGTGCAGCGGCATAAGCAGGTGCGCGAGAGCTGAACGAACCCGCAACGCTCAATCTAGGCGACCGCGACGGTGTCAATGTGAAGATTGTGTGAGGGCGGCGTTGGGCTCGCACGACTGCCCGATGTCGTTACGCTGGCGGTGTGCAACCACGCCCGCATGCCATCGACGGTATTCCGCCCAGCCGTCTGCAGCTGGCTCCCGGACCGTGGGGCACCGTCCTCCAGGCGCTGTGTGCCCGTTTCCCGCAAATCGGTGAGGCAACCTGGCGTCAGCGGTTCGCCCGGGGTCGGGTGCTCGACGCCGCCGGAACCCCGCTTGCAGTGGATGCGCCATGTCGCGTGGGCATGACGGTCCTCTATTTCCGCGACGTTCCCGTGGAAGCGGTGGTCCCGTTTGACGAATGCATTCTGCATGCCGACGCGGACCTGCTTGTGGTCGACAAGCCGCATTTTCTGGCGGTGATGCCGGCAGGCGGTTTCGTTCGCCAGACACTGCTGTTTCGATTGCAGTCGGCGCTGGGCAATCCAGCGCTGGTGCCATTGCACCGGATCGACCGCGATACGGCCGGACTGGTGCTGTTCTCGGTCAATCCGGCCACGCGGGATCACTACCAGTCGCTGTTTCGTGATCGCGGCATACGCAAGCACTATCAGGCGCTTGCGCCCGCCCTGCCGGGCACGCCGTTTCCGGTGACCCGCCGCAGCCGGCTGGAGACGGGCGAGCCCTTTTTCCGCATGCAGGAAGTCGCCGGGCAGCCCAACAGCGAGAGCCGGATCCATGTGCTGGATGCCAGCGGCGACGTGTGGCGCTATGCGCTGGAGCCGGTGACCGGTCGTAAGCACCAGTTGCGCGTGCACATGGCAGCGCTGTGCGCGCCGATTCTCAATGACCGCTTCTATCCGCATCTCGTCGACGAGGCGCCCGACGACTACACGCGTCCGCTGAAACTGCTGGCGCATTCGCTCGCGTTCATCGACCCGCTGACCGGCAGTCAGCGGCTGTTCGAGAGTCGGCTGACGCTTTGACGGTGCGCATGGCGCGCGGTCAAAGGCGCCAGCCCGAAATCAGGCACCCAGTGATGCACGCGCCGGCCTGGGCATGTGGTTGGCGGTCGGCCTTCAGCGCGGCTTGAACGGCTTGCGCGGCGCGAAGTTGCCCGGCTTGCCACCGGAAGGTGCGCCACCGGGCTTGCCGGAATGCGGGCCGCGGGGGCCGGAGGGGCGGGCCTGCGGCGGACGTGGCGAGTTCGGTCGCGCAACCCGGCCACCGGTCGCATCGCGGTCGTCGGCGTGGCGGATACGCAGTGCCTGGCCGGCCACATAGACCCGCTTCAGGTGCTCCATCAATTCGTTGGGCATGCCTTCGGGCAGGTCAACCAGCGTGTAATCCTCGCGGATGTCGATACGGCCGATATAGCGGCTTTCCAGATCCGCCTCGTTGGCAATGGCGCCCACGATGTTGCCCGGCTGCACACCGTGGGTGTGGCCGACCTCGATCCGGAAGGTCTCCATGCCCACGTCATCGGTGCGCGGCTGATTGCGTGGCGGCGTAGCCGGGCGGGGCGGTGCCGATCGGGACGCATGCGTGTGGGCAGGTGCGCCGTCATCGAACATCGACTCCGCGGCATTGATGTTCGGGCTGGCAGCCGGACGCTCCGCGCTGCGCGGTGGCGCGGCAGGGCGTGGCGGGGCAGGACGGGCCTCCTGGAAGGGACGCGGCTCGCGCGACGGCGGCGCGGCATGGCGCTCTTCGAAGCTGCGTGGCGCCGCGTCCCGGTCCGTGCGCTGTTGGCGAGGCGGCCGCGGCGCCTGGCCGCGATGGCCGAACTCGCGTGGTCCACTGTCACGCTGATCCGGGCGCGGCTCGTATTTGGCCCGCGGCGGCGGCGGAGCGAGCAGCAGCGGCAGTTCACCCTGGAAAAGTTTGGCCAATGCCGCCGCGATTTCTACCGCCGGGACGTTCTGCTCGCGCTCGTAGCGCTCGATCAGCTCGCGGAACATGCCCAAGTCGTTGTCGGCCAGGGTGTCGGTGATGCGGTCGAGGAATTTGGAGACGCGCTGCTCGTTCACCGTCTCGATCGACGGCAGTTCCATCTGCTGGATCGGCTGCCGGGTGGCACGCTCGATCGCGTTGAGCATGCCGCGTTCGCGCGGCGCCACAAACAGGATCGCCTCGCCACTGCGTCCGGCCCGGCCGGTGCGGCCGATGCGGTGGACGTAGCTTTCGGTGTCGTAGGGGATGTCGTAGTTCAGGACGTGGCTGATGCGGTCAACGTCGAGTCCGCGAGCGGCCACGTCGGTCGCCACCAGCACGTCGATCTTGCCGTCCTTGAGGTTCTGGATGGTCTTTTCGCGCTGCTGCTGCTGGACGTCGCCGTTGATCGCCGCCGCGGAAATGCCGCGAGCCTTGAGTTTGGTTGCCAGCTCGTCGGTGCCCAGCTTGGTGCGGGCGAACACGATCATCGCGTCGAACGGCTCCGCCTCCAGGATCCGGGTGAGCGCATCGAGCTTCTGCACCCCGCTGACGGCCCAGTAGCGCTGGCGGATGTTCGCCGCGGTGCTGGTCTTGTTCTTGATCGCGATCTCGATCGGATCTTTCAGATAGGTCTGGGCGATGCGGCGGATCTGCACCGGCATGGTGGCGGAGAACAGCGCGACCTGACGGGTTTCGGGGGTCTTCTTGAGGACCTTCTCGACATCGTCGATAAAGCCCATGCGCAGCATTTCATCGGCTTCGTCGAGTACCAGAAAACGCAGCGCGGAGATGTCCAGCGACCCCCGGTCCAGGTGATCGATGACCCGGCCGGGCGTACCGACAATGACCTGCACGCCGCGCTTGAGCGCCTGCAACTGCGGGTAGTAGCTCTGGCCGCCATAGATCGGCAGGACATGGAAGCCCGGCATCTTGGAGGCATAACTCTGGAACGCCTCGGCGACCTGGATGGCCAGTTCACGGGTGGGCGCCAGCACCAGTGCCTGCGGGGTCTTCTGGTTCGGGTCGATGCGCGCCAGGATCGGCAGCGCGAACGCGGCCGTCTTGCCGGTACCGGTCTGGGCCTGGCCGATCACGTCGCGGCCCTGCATCAGCGGCGGGATCGTGGCGGCCTGAATCGGCGAAGGCGATTCGTAACCCAGCGCACTGATGGCCTGCAAAAGCGGCTCGGTCAGCGCAAGGTCGGTGAACTTCAACGTATCTTCGGGGGTGGCGTCGGGGGTAGCGGGCGTTTCGGCGCTCATCGCAATTCTCGGCAGCGCCGGCAAGGCCGGTCGGGTAGACCGCACAGTTTAACGCGCGACGGCGCAGGACGCGACGGAATTCTCGGCCGCGTGTTCGGACGGTCAGCCGCGGCTAAGCGGCGGCTCCGGGGTTCTGGCGGCGCAGGGCCGCCGGCAACCTCAGCCCTGCTCGGGTGCAGCGGCGCCCGAATCGTTCTCTACCGGGGCGTCCTGATCACTGTCGGCCGGTGCAGCAGGCTGCTTGCGCGACAGCTTCTCTTCCTTCTTCTTCTTCTTGGCAATTTCACGTTGACGCTTTTCAAATGAGTAATTCGGCTTCGCCATCGGCATTTCTCTTCAGGTGGGTGGTGCCAGTCTAGGTCATGCGGACGGTTACCGACGCGACGGCATGGCGATCGCTGCCCTCAAGCACCTACGATGGGCTGCATTGCAGGCCGTCCGCATCCCGCCGGTGCGCCATTCGGAACGTCCGGAAGAGTGTATGACCATGTTTGGGTTCCATTTTGACAACGCCTTCGTCCGCGAACTTCCGGGCGACCCCGCGTCCGGACCCGGGGTGCGGCAGGTCGAAGGCGCCGCGTGGTCAACGGTATCGCCGACGCCGGTTCAGGCGCCGCGGATGCTGGCTTTCTCGCTCGAGATGGCCGAGAGGTTGGGGCTTGATGCAGCCGCTGTCTCATCGCCGCAGTTTGCGCAGGTCTTCGCAGGCAACGCGTTGCTGCCCGGTATGCAGCCCTTCGCTGCCAACTACGGTGGGCACCAGTTCGGCCAGTGGGCCGGCCAGTTGGGGGATGGCCGCGCGATCAGTCTCGGCGAGACGGTCAACGCCGCCGGTGAGCGCTGGGAGTTGCAGCTGAAGGGCGCCGGCCCGACGCCCTATTCGCGCAGTGCGGACGGACGCGCGGTGCTGCGTTCCTCGATCCGCGAATTCCTCTGCAGTGAGGCCATGCATCACCTCGGTGTTCCGACCACCCGTGCCCTTTGCCTGGTGGGAACGGGCGAGCTGGTGGTCCGGGACATGCTTTACGACGGTCATCCGGCGCCCGAACCCGGTGCAATTGTCTGCCGCACAGCACCCTCGTTCCTGCGCTTCGGCAACTTCGAACTGCCGGCGGCGCGGGGAGACATCGGGCTGCTTAAGCAATTGGCCGATTTCTGCATCCGGCGCGACTATCCGCATCTGCAGGGCGCGGGAGATGCGCTCTACACCGCCTGGTTCACCGAGATCTGTCGGCGCACGGCGGTGATGGTCGGCCACTGGATGCGGGTGGGATTCGTGCACGGCGTGATGAACACCGACAACATGTCCATCCTCGGGTTGACGATCGACTACGGCCCCTACGGGTGGGTCGACAATTTCGATCCGGATTGGACTCCCAACACCACCGACGCGCGGCGCAAGCGCTACCGCTTCGGCCAGCAACCGGCGGTGGCGTACTGGAACCTGGGCCGGCTGGCGGGAGCGCTGGCGCCGCTGTTCAATGACGACGCCGGCTTGCAGGCAGGGTTGCAGACCTATGTGGACGCCTACAACGCCGCCGACCGGGACAATACCGCGCGCAAACTCGGACTGGCGGAGTGGCGCGATGGCGACAGCGAGCTGATGCAGTCATTGCAGGCATTGCTGGTGGACGGCGAGGTCGACATGACCCTGTTCTTCCGCGCACTGGCGGAATGTGACCTGGCCGCATTGCCGCGCGCCCTGGACAGCGATGCGTTTGTCGCGGCGTTCTATGAGCCCGCCCGGCGCGAGGCCGCAGAAGCAGGCTTCCAAGGCTGGCTCGCCCGCTACCGGAACCGATTGCTGGACGACACCATGGCCCCGGTCGAGCGCCGAAGCCGGATGCGGGCGGCCAATCCCCGCTATGTGCTGCGCAACTATCTGGCGCAGCAAGCGATCGAGCGCGCGGAGCGGGGCGACATGGAAGGGGTGGTGGAACTGCTCGACGTCATGCGCCGGCCTTACGAGGATCAACCGGGACGGGATACGTTCGCGGCCAAGCGGCCTGACTGGGCCCGCGACAAGGCCGGCTGTTCGATGTTGTCGTGCAGTTCGTAACGCGGCCCTGAAGCCGGGGAATCAGGCCGGTCCGAACGCCTTGCCGGATTTTTTGTCACGTTTTTCGGCTTTTTTCTCCTTCATGGTCTTCGCCGGTTTCTTCTTCTCGTCCTTTTTCTGGTCCATGCCCTTTGCCATTGTGGATCTCCGTGTACACGCGTTGAGGGGAGGCGGAACCTGAGGCTCCGCACACCCAAGTATGCTCGGTTCCGCCCGGTGCGGGTGCGGCCCGCGTAGAATGTGCGCATGTCACTTATCACAGTCAACAGCGTCGACTACAGCGTCGGCGGCCCGCTCCTGCTCGAGAATGTCGAGCTGTCCATTGAACCCGGCGAGCGCATCGCCCTTATCGGCCGCAACGGCGCCGGCAAGTCCACCCTTATGCGCCTGCTGTCGGGCGATATCCACCCCGACGATGGCGAGATCCGCCGCGCCAGCGGACGCCGCATCGCCCGGCTGGAGCAGGAAGTCCCCCGCGACGCCAGCGGCAGCGTGTTCGACGTGGTCGCCGCCGGCATGGGCGAGCTCGGCACCTGGCTGGCCGAGTATCACCACATCAGCCACGCCGAGGTGTTCGACGGCGATGCGCTGGCCGAAGTGCAGGCCAAGATCGAGGCCGCCAACGGCTGGGGCGCGGATCAGAGCGTGGTGGAAACCCTGGATCGCCTGGGCCTGGACGGCGACGCCGAGTTCGCCGGCCTTTCAGGCGGCATGAAACGCCGTGTGCTGCTGGCACGCTCGCTGGTGTCGGCACCCGATCTGCTGCTGCTGGACGAGCCGACCAACCACCTCGACATTGAAGCAATCGACTGGCTGGAGGACTTCCTCAAGAACTCCTGGAAGGGCGCGCTGCTGTTCGTCACCCATGACCGGCGCTTCCTGCGTGCGCTGGCGACCCGGATCGTCGAGATCGATCGTGGTCAGGTCACCAGCTGGCCGGGCGACTGGGCCAACTATGAGCGCCGGCGCGAGGAGCGCCTGAATGCCGAGGCGCAGGAGAACGCCCGCTTTGACAAAATGCTGGCGCAGGAAGAAGTCTGGATCCGCCAGGGCATCAAGGCGCGGCGAACGCGCGACGAGGGCCGGGTACGCCGGCTGGAAGCGATGCGCAGGGACCGTGCCCAGCGTCGCGACGCCGTCGGCAACGTGCGCATGGACCTGGCCCAGGCCGAGTCTTCGGGCAAGAAGGTGATCGAGGCCAAAAATGTCACCTTCGACTTCGGCGGCAAGCCGCTGCTGCGCAATGTCTCCACCACCATTTTCCGCGGCGACCGCATCGGTCTGATCGGACCCAACGGCAGCGGCAAGACGACCCTGCTGAAGATGCTGCTGGGCGATCTGCAGCCGCGAGAAGGCGAGATCCGCGGTGGCAGCAACCTGCAGATCGCGTACTTCGACCAGTATCGCGACACCCTGCGCGACGACTGGAGCGCCCTGGAGAACGTGTCCGAAGGCCGCGAGTTTGTCGAGGTCGGTGGCAAGCAGAAGCACGTGATCGGGTACCTGCAGGACTTCCTGTTTACTCCCGAGCGCGCCCGCGCGCCGATCACCCGTTTGTCGGGCGGCGAGCGTAACCGGCTGCTGCTGGCCAAGCTGTTTGCCCAGCCGTCCAACCTGCTGGTCATGGATGAGCCGACCAACGATCTGGACGTGGAGACGCTGGAACTGCTGGAGGAGATCCTGGGCGACTACCCGGGCACGCTGCTGCTGGTCAGCCATGACCGGGACTTCATCGACAACGTCGTGACCTCGACGCTGGTGATGGAAGGTGATGGCAAGGTCGGCGAGTATGTCGGCGGTTATACCGACTGGGTGCGCCAGCGCCCGGTGACAAGCGCCGCGTCGGCGAGCAAATCGGCCTCGATGCCGGTCTCGCCCATTGCCGCTGCCGCCACGGCGCCGAGCAAGCCCAAGCGCAAACTGGCCTACAAGGAATCCCGCGAGCTGGAAGCCTTGCCCGGCCTCATCGAGACGCTGGATACGCGCATCGCGGCAATGACCGGCGAGATGAACGACCCGGCGTTTTACCAGCGTGGCGCGGATGCCATCGCCGCCCACAACGTGACCATGGCCGAACTCACGGGGCAACAGGAGGCGGCCTTCGCGCGCTGGGCGGAACTGGAAGGCGAGGACTGACCCGGCGGGCAGTTCCCCCGTCAAAGATTGCGACGTGGCGGCGGAGGTTCACCGGGAGATCAACCGCGGGTCGCTAGCCTTATGCGGACAGCTGACCGTGGCGCCGATGCCGAACCGTACCAACAAAGTCGCGGGTACCCACCGCCCGCACCCCGACGGGCCCCCATCTCGTCATCAGGACGATGGTTTCGTCCGGGTGCGCGGCGCGCGGGAACACAATCTGCGCGACATCGATGTGGACATACGGGCCTGTTCGACCACGTGCGCAAGCTGTTCGCCGCGACCCCCGAAGCGCGCCGCCGCGGTTACGACGCCGGTCGGTTCTCGTTCAACGTGGCCAAGGGACTTTGCACCACCTGCGAAGGCGAGGGCTTTGTGAGCGTCGAGCTGCTGTTCATGCCCAGCGTCTTCGCGCCGTGTCCCGGGTGCCATGGTGCGCGCTACAACGCGGCGACACTGGAGATCAGCTACCGCGACCGCAACGCCGCCCAGATACTTGGCATGACCGTCGATGCCGCCGCGCAGTTCTTCGCCGACCACCCGCCGGTGTCGCGTCCGCTGGAGGTGCTGCGTGAAGTCGGACTTGGTTATCTGCGGCTGGGTCAGCCGGCCACGGAACTGTCAGGAGGTGAAGCGCAGCGGATCAAGCTGGCCAGCGAGCTGCAACGTGCGCAGCGGCGCGGCACCGTGTATCTGCTGGATGAGCCGACCACCGGCTTGCACCCGGCCGATGTCGATCTGCTGATGCACCAGTTGCACGGACTGGTGGGCGCGGGCAGCAGCGTGATCGTGATCGAACACGACATGCGCGTCGCCGCCACCGCCGACTGGGTCATCGACATCGGACCCGGCGCCGGAGACGAGGGTGGAAGGGTGGTTGCGCAAGGCACGCCAGCGGCAGTGTGCCGATCGGTAAACAGCCGAACCGCCCCGTTTCTTGCCGATGAACGCCAGCCGACAGGGCGATGACGCTGTCTGCGGCTGTCTCGCCTACGGCCTGAGCAGTTGCGGAACAAACTCCCGCAGCGCGTCTTCCAGCAGTCCACGATCAAGGTCGGGTTCACGGGTCTGGCGAACTTTGAGACCTTCAAACAGCAGTTGCATCAGCAAGGCGCGTTGACGCGCGATGGGCTCGGGCATCGCGCATCCGCCGCTGGCGCCGGCATCGGTCAGCCAGCGAACCAGCGCAGCACGCAGTGCTTTGTCGAACCCGTCCAGCGATGCGGCAATGGACGGATCGCGGGTTGCTTCGGCGGACATTTCCAGCAGCAGCGCCGGATTCATCCCGCGTGTCTGCGCGTCGCCGCAACGGTCAAAGCTGGCGATGAGCTCGGCGGTCATGTCGACTTTGCGCTTCAGCTGGATGTCGCCGAGCAGCATGGCAAGCTGGTGCTCGACGATGGCCAGGATGATCTCGTTCTTGCCCGCAAAATAGCGGTAGATCAGCCCCGCACTCATCCCGGCGGTGTCGGCGATGTTGGCCATGCTCGCGCCGTGGAAGCCCCGCTCCACGAAACACTTCTGCGCGGCCACCAGGATGCGTTCGCGCTGCGCTTCCACGCGGGCTTCCGCCTTGTTCACCGGCGGGACGTTCGGTGCGCCATTCATGGGCTCTCTACCCAGCCTCCGCCCAGCACCTTGTACAAGGTCACGCGGTTGGCCTGCTCCGCCAGCAGGGTGTTGACGAGTGAAATCTCCGCCGTGTACAGCGTGCGCTGCGCGTCCAACTGGTTCAGGTAGCTGTCCAGACCGGCGTCGTAGCGTGCCTTGGACAACTGGTTGGCGCGTGTTGCCGCGTCCAGCAACGCCTGCTGGGCCACGCGCTGGTCCGCCAGGGTCTTGCTTAGCGCCAGTGCATCGGCAACTTCGCGGAAGCCCGCCTGGATCGACTTCTCATACTCGGCCAACGCGATATCGCGATCGGCTGTGGCGACGCCGAGGTTCGCGCGCAGCCGCCCCCCCTGGAAGATCGGCAGGTTCAGGCGCGGCATGAACGACCAGACGCCGTTGCCGCCGGCGAACAGACCCGACAGCTCAGTGCTCGCCGATCCGAGGGAACCGGTCAGGCTGATGGAGGGAAAAAACGCTGCCCGGGCGGACCCGATATTGGCATTGGCACCCAGTAACCGGTACTCGGCCGCCATCACGTCCGGCCGACGCAACAGCACGTTGGACGGCAGCCCAGCGGGCAGGGCGCCCAGGCCCGACACAGCAGGCACGAAGGAGGTCGGCAACAACGCCGGATCAATCGTGCCGCCGACCAGCAGGTTCAGCGAATTGGTGTCCTGCGCCACCTGTCCGGCGAACCGCGCCACGCCTGAACGTGCGGTTTCCACACCGGTGCGCGCCTGGCTTACCTCGAGCCCGGACAACGCACCCAGCTCGAACCGCTTTTCGGTCAGGTCATAGGAAGCCTGCTGACTTTTCAACGTTGCTTCGGAGATGCGCAGCAACTCGCGATCCGCTGAAAGGGTCAGCCAGGTGTTGGCGACCTCGGAAATCAGCGCCAGCTGTGCACTGCGGCGTGACTCTTCGGTGGCGAAATAACGCTGCAGCGACGCATTGCTGAGGCTGCGGACACGACCGAACAGGTCCAGCTCGAACTGCGCGATGCCCACACCGGCCGAATACACTTCATTCACCGGCGCATCGCCGCCCGTGCGGGTCAGGTCGGCACTGGCGCCCAGCGACGGGAACCGGTCGGCGCGCTGGATGCGGTACTGCGAACGGGCGCGCTCGACGTTGAGCACCGCAACCCGCAGGTCGCGGTTGTTCTCCAGCGACAGCGCGATCAACTGCTCCAGACGCGGGTCGACGAAGAAATCGCGCCAGCCTACGTCCGCCGCCGACACGACGTCCGCGTCTGCCGGAAGGGCGCCTGCCCCCGTCAGCTTTGCAGCGGTGCCGCCATCGGCCGAGGTGGTCGGCGGCAGCGGCCACTGGGCGGGAATCGCCGGAGCCGCTTCGGGTACGCGCGGCTCCAGCGTCGCGCAGCCGGACACGAACAGACTGGTCGCCAGTGCCAGGGCGGTGATCAATGGCTTATGCATCGGTGTCATCTCCGGCTGCGAGCGCGTCGGCAGCGGGTTGGCGCAGATCACGGTTGAACAGCAACTCGATGACCACGAAGAACAGGGGTACGAAGAACAGCCCCAGCAAGGCGCCCACGATCATGCCGCCGAGCACGCCGGTACCGATCGCCCGCTGGGCACCCGAGCCCGCGCCACTGGCAATGGCCAGAGGCAACACGCCCATGCCGAAGGCGAGCGAGGTCATCAGGATCGGTCGCAGGCGCTCGTGCACCGCCTTCATGGTGGCGGCGATCAGCTCCATGCCTTCCTCCATGTAATCCTTGGCGAAGGTGATGATCATGATCGCGTTCTTGCTGGTCAGCCCGACGGTGGTCAGCATCGCCACCTGGAAGTACACATCGCGCTCCATACCCCGCATCGAGGCCGCCAGTGCGGTTCCCAGGATGCCCAGCGGGGCGACCATGAGCACAGCGGTCGGAATGGTCCAGCTTTCGTACAGGGCGGCCAGACACAGGAACACGATCAGCAGCGACAGCGTGTACAGCAGCGGCGTCTGTGCGCCGGCGGCGCGCTCCTGGAAGGAGAGCCCGGTCCACTCGATCTCGAACCCGGTCGGCAGTTGCGCCGCCAATTCGGCCATGCGGTCCATCGCCGCGCCTGAGCTCTCGCCCGGTGCCGCTTCGCCGTTGATCTGCATCGCCGGGACACCGTTATAGCGCTCGAGGCGGGGCGAGCCGTACTCCCAGCGGGAGGTGCCAAACGAGGAGAAGGGCACCATTTCACCCGCATCATTGCGCACCGACCAGCGGTTGAAGTCCTCCGGAACCATCCGGAACGGCGCATCGGCCTGCAACATCACCCGCTTCACCCGACCGCGGTCAATAAAGTCGTCGATGTAACGCCCGCCCCACGCGGCGGCGAGAGTCGCGTTGATGTTCGCAACCGACAGCCCAAGCGCGGTGGCCTTTTGCTGGTCGATATCCAGGCGGAGTTGTGGCGAGTCCTCCTTGCCGTTGGGACGCACATTGGCCAGCATCTTGTCCTGGGACGCCGCACCCAGCAGCTGGTTGCGCGCATTGACCAGCGCTTCGTGGCCAAGACCGGCATTGTCCTTCAGATAGAACGAGAAGCCGGCCGACGTGCCCAGTTCCGGGATCGCCGGTGGCGCAAACGCAAATGCAAACGCGTCCTTGATGCCCGACAGGCCCATCATCGCGCGCCCGGCAACTGCGGTGGCCGACTGGTCAGGCCCGCGCTCGCCCCAGTCCTTGAGCTTGACGAACGCCATACCGCTGTTCTGGCCGGTGCCGCTGAAGCTGAAGCCCTGAATCGAGAACACCGACTCCACGGCGTCCTTCTCGTTTTCCAGGAAGTAGTTCTCGACCTTCTGGATCGACTCCATCGTGCGGGCCTGGGTCGCCCCGACCGGTGCGACGATTTCCGAGAAGAGCACGCCTTGATCCTCCTGGGGCAGGAACGAGCTCGGCAGGCGCAGGAACAGGAAGCCCATCAAGAGCACCATCAGCGCGAAAATCGCCATATAGCGTTTGCGACGGCTCACCATCGCGTGCACGCCGCGTTGGTATTTGGCACTGCCACGATCGAAATGGCGGTTGAACCAGCCAAAAAAGCCGGTGGTCTTGCCGTGTTCGCCGGGCTCGATGGGTTTGAGCATCGTCGCGCACAGGGCCGGGGTCAGCACGATCGCGACCAGCACCGACAGGCCCATCGCCGAAACGATGGTGGCGGAAAACTGGCGGTAGATCACCCCGGTGGAGCCGCCCAGGAATGCCATCGGCACAAACACCGCCGACAGCACCAGGCCGATGCCGACCAGGGCGCCGGTGATCTGGTCCATCGACTTGCGCGAGGCCTCCAACGGTGACAGGCCTTCTTCGCGCATCAGTCGCTCAACGTTTTCGACCACCACAATCGCGTCGTCCACCAGCAGGCCGATCGCCAGCACCATGGCGAACATCGTCAACATGTTCACCGAAAATCCCAGCGCCGACAGGATGCCGAAGGTACCCAGCAACACCACCGGCACGGCGATGGTGGGGATCAGGGTGGCGCGGAAGTTCTGCAGGAACAGGTACATGACCAGGAACACCAGCACGATCGCTTCCAGCAACGTGGTGATCACGCCCTTGATGGCCACGCGCACGAACGGCGTGCTGTCAAACGGGGTGACCGCGATCAGGCCCGGCGGGAAAAACGGCTTCAGCTCTTCCAGCGTTTGCTTGATCCCGTCCGCGGTATCCAGCGCGTTGGCGCCGGTCGCCAGCGAGATTGCAACACCGGTCGCGGTCTGGCCGTTGTAACGGGTGATGAACTCGTAATTCTCCGCCCCCAACTCGACCCTGGCCACGTCGCCAAGACGCAGGACCGAGCCGTCCTTGTTGCTGCGCAGCATGATGTTGCTGAACTGTTCCGGCGTCTGCAGGCGATCCTGTGCGGTGATGGTCGCGTTGATCTGCTGGCCGTCGATTGCCGGGGCACCGCCCAATGAGCCCACTGCCACCTGGGCATTCTGGGCCTGGATGGCGGCGGTGATGTCGGCGGGGGTCAACGCATATGTGTCGAGCTTGTTGGGGTCCAGCCAGATGCGCATTGCGTACTTGGCGCCGAACACCTGGATTTTGCCGACGCCGGGAACACGACTGAGCGCGTCGGAGACGTTGGCACCGACGTAGTCGGCGATATCGTCCTTGGCCATGCTGCCGTCTTCGGACACAAAGCCGATGACCTGCAGAAACCCGCTGGAGGATTTGCTTACATTCACGCCCTGACGCTGGACTTCCTGCGGCATCAGCGGCATCGCCGATTGCAGCTTGTTCTGCACCTGGACCTGTGCGGTATCCGGATCGGTACCGTCATCGAAGGTCAGGGTGATGGACGCGCTGCCGCTGGCCTCGCTGGTGGAGGAGAAGTAGAGCAGGCCATCCAGGCCTTTCATGTTCTGCTCGATGATCTGGGTCACCGAGTCCTCGACCACCTTGGCCGAAGCACCCGGATAGTTGGCACTGATCGACACCGTCGGTGGCGCGATGGAGGGGTACTGGGAGATCGGCAGGGTGAAGATCGCCAGTGCACCGGCGAGCATGACAATGATCGCGATGACCCAGGCAAAAATGGGGCGGTCGATGAAGAAACGGGCCATGGGGGATTCTCCGCTTACTGCTTCGAGGCCGGCGCGGCGTCTGCCGGCGTGGCTGCGTCAGCGGGTTTCGCGGGATCGGCTGCATCGTCGCTGGATCCGGCACGCGCTTGCGGCGACCCGGTGACCGCAGGGGCCTTCCCGGCTGCTGCCGAGCCTGCGCCCGGAGCGCTTGCCGGCTGTGCGCCAGCCTCGGTAGGCTGCACGACGGCGTCGGGCTGCACCTTCTGCAGGCCCTCCACGATCACCCGATCGCCTGCCACCAGACCCTCGTCGACCAGCCACTTGTCGCCGATCGTGCGGCTGACCTTCACCGGTCGCACTTCGACGGTATTTTTGGCGTTCACGACCATTGCGGTCGCATTGCCCTTCGGATCGCGGGTGATGGCCTGCTGGGGCACCAGAATCGCGCTCTGGCGCACGCCGCCGCCAATCACCGCACGCACGTACATGCCCGGCAACAGCAGATGGTCGGGGTTGTCCACCAGGACCCGCAACGCGTAGCTGCCCGTGCTGGGATCAACGCTGACTTCGGCGAATTCCATCACGCCCTTGTGCTCGAACTCGGACCCGTCATCCAACAGGATGGTGACCGGCAGGCTGCGCCCGTCCTCAACCGATCCCGACGCCAGCCCTTTGCGCAACTGCAGCAGCTCGCTGGCTGACTGGGTCAGGTCGACGTAGATCGGGTCCAGCTGCTGCACCGTGGCCAGCGCTTCGGGCTGGTTGGCGGTGACCAGCGCGCCCTGCGTCACCGACGACCTGCCGATTTGGCCGCTGATGGGCGCGGTGATGTGGGCGAAACCCAAGGTGACCTGCGCGCTCTGCACGGCCGCCTGGCCTGCAGCCACCTCGGCCTCGGCCTGGCGCAGTGCGGCAATCGCGTTTTCGTTGTCCTGCTTGCTGACCGCGTCGATCCGCGCCAGCTCGCTCGAGCGAGCCGCGGTCAGCCGCGCGGCAGACAGCGTCGCTGTGGCGCGTGCGAGTTGCGCTTTTGCCGTCGCCGCCGATGCGCGATACGACGCGTTGTCGAGTTGGTACAGCGCTTGTCCGGCTTTCACCATTCCGCCTTCCTGGAACAACCGTCGCGCCACCAGCCCCGAAACCTGCGGGCGTACTTCGGCGATCTGGTAGGCGCTGGTCCGGCCAGGCAGTTCCCGAGTCAGCGTGGTCGTTTCCGGGCTCAGGGTCACCACCGTTACCGCGGTGGGTGGGCGCTGCTGCTGGGACTGCTCCTCGCCGCTGCAGGCGGCAAGAACGACGGCAAGCGCCAACGGCAGAAAAACCAAGTGGCGGGGGAACCTGGGCATGGGAATGGGCTCGGAGTTGGAAAGAAAAAAGAGCGGGAGACCGCTCTGACCAAATGAGAATGAACGATCATTCTTTTTTTGTCAACCCGTGCTCGCAGAACACTGAACAGGGCAGTCCACCGGTTCTACGCATCAAATAACTGAATGGATGCGCGGATGCACGGCCGGGGCTGGCCGAGCGTCACACAGGTCGATGAAAAAACAGGTGATTGGACGTGGGCGCTCGCACGGATCACGCTTGCCGGCGGCAGCCGCTCTATGTAGTGCGGCACGCATCAGACTGGAGTCTGCCCGGATGGCATACGCGGATTCAAAACGACGCACGCGTGCACCGCTTGCTCTGGGCGCCATGGCGCTGGTAGCGATGACTTCCGGCGCCGCCTGGGCGCAGACGCCGGAATCGCCACTGTCATATACCGCACCCGCGCGGCGCGTTGGCAGTGTGGATGCGGTGAAGCTTGCCCCGGTGGTCGTCACGGCGACGCGGGTGCCGGTCGACGCCTTGCTGGTGCCGGCGGCGATCGACGTGATCGACAGCGCCGCGCTGCATCGGGCGCAACCGTCCATTGATCTGGCAGAAACGCTGCGGCGCGTTCCCGGGGTGGTCGCGCGCGATCGCCAGAATCAGGCGCAGGATCTGCAGATATCGATCCGCGGTTTCGGCGCCCGTGCGGCGTTTGGCGTGCGTGGCATCCGTCTCTACAGCGACGGCATACCGGCCACGATGCCCGACGGTCAGGGTCAGGTGTCCCACTTCGCGCTGGAGACCGCCGAGCGCATCGAGGTGTTGCGAGGACCATTTTCTGCCTTGTACGGGAATGCGTCCGGCGGTGTGATTTCAGTATTCAGCGCGGACGCAACGGATCCCCCGACCGCGGGCCTGGACTATGTTGCCGGCTCTGACGGGTTGCAGCGGACCTCAGTGTCGTGGCAAACGCGGTTGGGGGATCAGCGCGGCGGCAGTTTCGTGGGCAATGCGGCGCGGGTGCAGGGTGACGGCTATCGCCGCCACAGCCAATGGCGACGCGACGGCGCGCAAGCCGTGCTTAAGGGTGCCACCGGGAGCGCGGGTCAATACGTGCTCCTGTTCAATTCGTTGGAACTGGCGGCCGATGATCCGCAGGGTCTCACCGCCGCGCAGGTGGCTGACGACCGGCGCGCAGCCAGTCAGGGCGCGTTGACATTCGATACCCGCAAGACGGTGACGCAGCGGCAGATGGGCGGGCGCTGGGAGCAGTCCTTTGGCCTGTCCCATCAGGTAACCGCGACCGTGCACAGCGGCAGCCGTGCGACCACCCAGATGCTGTCGGTCCCGGTGGTCGTGCAGCGGCGTAACCCGACGCACGGCGGCGGGGCGATCGATCTGGCGCGCGACTATGCGGGCGTGGATCTGCGCTGGCAGTGGTCGAGCACGCTGCTCGAACAGCCCTTTGCCGTCACCGCGGGCTGGGAATACCAGGTCTCCGATGAGCGGCGACGCGGCTACGAGAATTTTGTCGGCAACCGGCTTGGAGTTCGCGGCCGATTGCGCCGGGACCAGGATGATCGTGTCACCGGTAGCGACCTCTACGTGCAGACCGAATGGTCGCCGTCGGCCCGCTGGCGCGTCAACGCAGGCGCCCGGCGCAGCGCGGTGGAATTTTCCTCCCGCGATCATTACATCACCACCGACAATCCCGATGACAGCGGCAGCATGGCGTTCGCCCGGTTCTCTCCCGTCGCCGGGGTGTTGTTCCGGGCCACGGACTGGTTGAGCTTCTACGCCAATGCCGGCGGGGGGTTCGAAACGCCAACGTTGGCGGAACTGGCGTATCGAAATGACGCGTTGAGCGGATTCAACGATCGTCTGCAACCGGCAAGCAGTCGCAACCTGGAGCTGGGGCTGCGGGCGCGCCAAGGAGAACGCGAGTACTCCGCGGCGGTGTTCCAGAGCCGCACCCGTGACGAACTGGTGGTCGTGTCCAACGAGGGTGGACGCAGCACCTATGGCAACGCAGGCCTATCGCGGCGGCGGGGAATCGAGTTGGCGTGGTCCGCCCCGTTGGCCGCGCGTTGGCACCTGGCGGCTGCCTACACCTGGCTGGATGCGCGCTATCTGGACGATGTGCCGGCGTGTGACGGCCCGTCCTGCAGTGACGACCGCCTGCTGATCCAGGGCGGCCGCGGGATTCCCGGTCTGGCACGGCAATGGACGTGGTCCGAGCTCCGCTTCAGCCCGCTGGCATCGACGGACGTGATGCTGGAAGGGCAGTTCACCGACCGTATCCAAGTCGACGACGCCAACTCCGCAACCGTCCCCGCGGCGGCACGCTTCGACCTTGCGGCGGAGCACCGTGTGCGTGCAGGCGGGCTGCAGTGGCGGGGTTTTGCGCGGATCAACAACCTGCTTGATCGCGACATCATCGGCTCGGTGATCGTCAACGACGCCAACGGCCGGTTTTACGAGCCGGCTCCCGGCCGCCACTGGCAGCTTGGCGTGTCCGCCCAACGGAGCTTCTGACTGCCAAGCGGCGAGTGGGAGTGCGGGGCCGATGGCAGGAGCGTCGGCGGCCGCCTTCGCGTAGTCTCCGGGTTTCGATTTTTGCGGACAGCCAACGATGACGACCCCCGCCGTAGAGGCAACCGGCAAGGCCCGGTTCCCGCCCCAGATCCGTTACATCATCGGCAACGAGGGGTGCGAGCGCTTCAGCTTCTACGGCATGCGCAACATCCTGGTGCAGTTCCTGATCACCTCGACCCTGCTGCAGCACATCCTGGAAGGCACCGAGCGTGAGTTGGCGGCCAAGGACCTGATGCACACCTTCATGATCGGTGTGTATTTCTTCCCGCTGCTGGGCGGTTACCTGTCGGACCGCTTTTTCGGCAAGTACAACACCATCTTGTGGTTCAGCCTGATCTATTGCGCCGGGCATGCCTGCCTGGCGATGTTCGAGGACAGCCGCACCGGATTCTTTACCGGACTGGGCCTCATCGCCTTGGGCGCAGGCGGAATCAAGCCGCTGGTGGCGTCCTTTGTGGGCGACCAGTTCGACCACACCAACAAGCATCTGGCCAAGATCGTCTTCGACGGCTTCTACTGGATCATCAACTTCGGCTCGTTGTTCGCGTCGCTGATGATGCCGCTGTTCCTCAAGCACTTCGGCCCCAGCGTGGCGTTTGGCATTCCCGGCGCGCTGATGCTGATCGCCACCCTGGTGTTCTGGCTCGGCCGCAAGCACTACATCATTGTCCCGCCGGC